>JARRBR010000054.1 GCA_029982755.1 Rhodocyclaceae bacterium | reverse complement strand
CCACGGCAACGTGGTGTACCTGTTCGAGCGCGACTGCTCGGTGCAGCGCCGCCACCAGAAGGTGCTGGAAGAGGCGCCCGCGCCCGGCATGACGCCCGAACGGCGTGCGGCGATGGGCAAGGCCGCGGTCGATGCGGCCAAGGCGGTGGGCTACGTCGGCGCCGGCACGGTCGAGTTCATCGCCAACCAGGACGGCTCCTTCTACTTCATGGAGATGAACACCCGCCTGCAGGTCGAGCATCCGGTGACCGAGATGATCACCGGGCTGGACCTGGTGGAGTGGCAGCTGCGCGTCGCCTCGGGCGAGAAGCTGCCGCTGGCGCAGGAGCAGCTGCAGATCCGCGGTCACGCGCTGGAAGCGCGCATCTATGCCGAGGATCCGGCCAAGGGCTTCCTGCCCTCGACCGGCAAGCTGGTGCACCTGGCGCCGCCGGCCGAGAGCCTGCATGTGCGCGTCGACACCGGCGTCGAGGAGGGCGACGAGATCAGTCCGCACTACGATCCGATGATCGCCAAGCTCATCGTGTGGGACATCAACCGCGACCGCGCGCTCGCCCGCATGCTGCAGGCGCTGGCCGACTATCGCGTGGTGGGCGTGGCCAACAACATCGAGTTCCTGTCGCGACTCACCGCCTGCCCGGCCTTCTCCGGTGCCGACCTCGACACCGGCCTCATCGAGCGCGAGAAGGCCTACCTGTTCCCCGCCGACGAGGGCGTCCCGGACGATGTGCTGCAGATCGCCGCGCTCGCCGAGCTGCTGCGCGAGACGGCGCTCGCCGACAAGCGCGCCCAGCGCACGGCGGACGCGCGCTCGCCCTGGCACGCCCGCGACGGCTGGCGCATGAACGCCACTGCGCGCCGCACCCTGCTGTTCCGCTTCGGTGAGACCGACCGCGCGGTCGAGGTCGCCTACCTGCCGGGCGCCTACCGGCTGAGCGTGGACGGCCGCAGCGTCGAGGCGCGCGGCGAGCTCAATCCGCGCGGCCTGCTGCGCGTCGAGCTCGACGGCACGCGCATGGACGCCACCGTGATCGCCGCCGCCGGCCGCCGCCACGTCTTCGCCAAGGGCCGCGCCTGGCAACTGGCCGCGGTCGATCCGCTGCACCACGGTGGCGAGGGCGGGGGCGCCGAGGGCGGCCTGCTGGCGCCGATGCCGGGCAAGGTCATCGCCCTGGTCGCCGCCGAGGGCGCCAAGGTCGAGAAGGGCGCGCCGCTGCTGATCCTGGAGGCGATGAAGATGGAGCACACCATCACTGCGCCCGCCGCCGGCACGGTCAAGGCCTTCCGCTTCGGCGTCGGCGACCAGGTTGGCGACGGCGCGGAGCTGGTGGAGTTCGAAGCCGCCGCCTGAGCGGTCCGCAAGCCAAAAACGAACACGCTGTACGGGGCTTGTCCCCGGGGGGCGCGATCCGGCCGCGAGAGCCGGCGCGCCCTGCATGGAGAGGAGATGAAACACGATGAGCAGTAACCAGAGCTACGTCCACGGCGCATCCGACAAGCAACTGATCGGCCAGACCATCGGCCGCTTCTTCGACGAGGCCTGCGCCCGCCATGCCGGGCGCGAGGCGCTGGTGGTGCGCCACCAGAACGTGCGCCTGACCTACGCGCAGCTGAAGAGCCGCGTCGACGCGCTCGCCTGCGGGCTGATGCGCCTCGGTCTGGCGCCGGGCGAGCGCATCGGCATCTGGTCGCAGAACAACATGGAGTGGGCGCTGACCCAGTTCGCCACCGCCAAGGCCGGCCTGGTGCTGGTGAACATCAACCCCGCCTACCGCCGCTCCGAGCTCGAGTACGCGCTCAACAAGGTCGGCTGCCGCGCGCTGGTGCTGTCGCCGGCGTTCAAGACCAGCAACTACCTCGAGATGATCGCCGACCTCGCGCCCGAGCTCGGCCACTGCGAACCCGGCCTGCTGCGCAGCCACCGCCTGCCCAGCCTGGAGATGGTGATCCGCATGGGCGCCGACAAGTCGCCCGGCATGATCAACTTCGACGAGCTGCTGCGCGCGCCCAGCCGCGAGGAGATCACCGCGCTCGCCGTGCTGTCCGAGAAGCTGCAGTTCGACGACCCGATCAACATCCAGTTCACCTCCGGCACCACCGGCCATCCCAAGGGCGCGACGCTGTCGCACCACAACATCCTCAACAACGGCTTCTTCGTCGGCGAGGCGATCAAGCTCGTGGCCGGCGACCGCCTGTGCATCCCGGTGCCGCTCTACCACTGCTTCGGCATGGTGATGGGCAACCTCGGCTGCCTGACCCACGGCGCCACCATGGTCTACCCGGCTGAGGCCTTCGAGCCCCTGGCGGTGCTGGAGACGGTGGCGCAGGAGAAATGCACCGCGCTCTACGGCGTGCCGACCATGTTCATCGCCGCGCTCGATCATCCGCGCTTCGCCGAGTTCGACCTCGCCAGCCTGCGCACCGGCATCATGGCCGGCAGCCCGTGCCCGATCGAGGTCATGAAGCGGGTGATCGGCAAGATGAACATGGGCGAGGTGACCATCGCCTACGGCATGACCGAGACCTCGCCGGTGAGCTTCCAGAGCGGCACCGACGACCCGATCGACCGCCGCGTGTCGACCGTGGGCCGCGTCCAGCCGCATCTGGAAGTGAAGATCGTCGACACCGAAGGCTGCATCGTGCCGCGCGGCCAGGCGGGCGAACTGTGCACCCGCGGCTACTCCGTGATGCTGGGCTACTGGGACGACGAGGCCAAGACGAAGGAGGCGATCGACGCCGGCGGCTGGATGCACACCGGCGACCTGGCGGTGATCGACGACGAGGGCTACTGCAACATCGTCGGCCGCATCAAGGACATGGTCATCCGCGGCGGCGAGAACATCTATCCGCGCGAGATCGAGGAGTTCCTCTACGCCCATCCCAAGGTGCTCGACGTGCAGGTGGTCGGCATCCCCGACCAGAAGTACGGCGAGGAGCTGTGCGCGTGGATCATCGTGCGCGAGGGCGAGCGCCTCACCGAAGACGAGGTGCGCGCCTATTGCCAGGGCCAGATCGCGCACTACAAGATCCCGCGCTACGTCCGCTTCGTCGACAGCTTCCCGATGACGGTGACCGGCAAGATCCAGAAGTTCCTGATCCGCCAGAAGATGAAGGAAGAGCTCGGGCTCGACGAGGCGAAGACGGCCTGAGCGCCGTCCACCCGCTCGAGGCCAATCCGCATCGCGACCGTGTCCGCCCCCGTGGAGCGCCGGTCGCGATCCTCATTCGACAGGGAAAACGATTCATGACGACCACCAACCTGCCTGCATCCGTCCGCATCGTCGAGATGGGCCCGCGCGACGGCCTGCAGAACGAGAAGCAGCTCGTCTCCACCGACACCAAGCTCGAGCTGGTGCGCCGCCTGGAGCGCGCCGGGCTGAAGGCGATCGAGACCACCTCCTTCGTGTCGCCCAAGTGGGTGCCGCAGATGGGCGACAACGCCGAGCTGCTGCCGCGCGTGCTTGCGGCCGCCGCGCCCGGCGTCGCCTACCCGGTGCTGACCCCCAATCTCAAGGGCTTCGAGGCCGCGCTCGCTGCCGGGGCGAAGGAGGTCGCGGTGTTCGGCGCCGCCTCCGAGTCCTTCAGCCAGAAGAACATCAACTGCTCGATCGCCGAGTCGCTGGAGCGCTTCCGCCCCGTCACCGAGGCCGCGCACGCAGCCGGGGTGCGCGTGCGCGGCTACGTCTCCTGCGTGGTCGGCTGCCCCTACGAGGGCGCGATCGCGCCGCAGGCGGTGGCCGACGTGGCTGCAATCTTGATGGAGATGGGCTGCTACGAGGTTTCGCTCGGCGACACCATCGGCGTCGGCACGCCGGTCAGCATCCGGCGCATGCTCGAGGCGGTGGCGAGGCGCGTGCCGGTGGACAAGCTCGCCGGCCACTACCACGACACCTACGGCATGGCCGTGGCCAACGTGTATGCGTCCCTGGAGATGGGCGTGGCGGTGTTCGATGCCTCGGTCGGCGGCCTCGGCGGCTGTCCCTACGCGGCGGGCGCCTCGGGGAACGTTGCCACCGAGGACGTGGTCTGGTTGCTGAGCGGACTCGGCGTTGAAACCGGCATCGATCTCGATGCGCTGGTCGACACCGCCGCCTGGATCAGCGCCCAGCTCGGCCGCGAACCGGCCTCGCGCGTGGCGCGCGCGGTGCTGGCCAAGCGCGCGAAGGCCGCCTGAGCCTGAGGAAGGCAGTTCGCGGGCGCGCCCGCTCCTGCAGGGTCGTGCGCCGCGGCCCGCCCGCGGGAGCGGGATTGCACGCGAACATGGCCGCCTGCGATGCCTGCGCGCCGGCTGGGCTGCAGGCCTTGCGCCGCTTTTGCCTGTCCTGCCGCGCCGCGGCTCGTTCATAATCGGCCTGGCCATCATCGAGGCGGCGCACACGCATGCGCGGCCCGCAACCCACAGAGAGCGTCCCATGAGTGTTCCTTCCCCCTGCACCAACGTCTGCCGCATGAGCCCGGATACCGGCTGGTGCGAAGGCTGCCAGCGCACGATCGAGGAGATCACGCGCTGGAGCCGGACCGACGACGACGATCGTCGCGCCATCCTTGCCGCGATAGGCGAGCGCCGCGAATGGCTGGCCGAGGCCGGACGCACCGTGGAGGTGAAGGCATGAGCGGCGATGCGCTCTGTGTCGGCGTATGCATGATCGACTGGGATTCGGGCGTGTGCCTGGGCTGCGGTCGCACTGCGGACGAGATCAATGGCGTGCCGGTGGCGCCTCCCCCGGAGGTGCTGCAGCCCGCGGCCGGGCAGCCCGTGGTCCTGCCCCCCAATGTCGCAGCGCAGATCGGGGAGGGCAGCGATTGAGCGCACGCCCCCGCCTGCCCGCCAGCGTCCAGGTCTTCGAGCGCGGTTGGCTGTCGGCCAACAACGTGCTGCTGTTCGACGGCGGCGAGGCTGCACTGGTCGATAGCGGCTACCTCAGCCACGCCGCGCAGACGGTGGCGCTGGTGCGTGCCGCGCTCGATGGCCGCCGCCTCGGCCGTCTGATCAACACCCACTCCCACTCCGATCACATCGGCGGCAACGCCAGCGTGCAGCGCGCGTTCGGGTGCTCCATCACCGTGCCCGTCGGCATGGAGCGCGCGGTGACGCACTGGGACGAGGCGGCGCTGCTGCTCACCACCGCCGCCCAGGCCGGCGAGCGCTTCCACGTCGACGCCACGCTCGCGCCCGGCGACCGCTTCATCGCCGGCGAGCTCGAATGGCAGGCGATCGCCGCGCCTGGCCACGACATGGACGCGCTCGCCTACTACAACCCCGAGCGCCGCATCCTGATGTCGGGCGATGCGCTGTGGCGCGACGGCTTCGGCATCCTGTTCGCCGACGTGCTCGGCACCGGCGACGGCCTGGGCGAGGCCCGGCGCACGCTGGAAGGCATCGGCCGGCTCGCGGTCGATGTGGTCATCCCCGGTCACGGCGCGCCCTTCGCCGAGTTCGACGACGCCCTGGCGCGCGCCTTCGCCCGCCTGCAGGCCTTCGAGGCCGATGGCGCGCGCATGGCGCGCAACGCCATCCGCGCCTGCGTCACCTTCAAGCTGCTCGACGTGCGCAGCATGGCGCTCGACGAACTGCCGCGCCATCTCGACGAGACCCCGCTGTACCGCGAAGCGAACCGCCGCTTCCTGGGCCTGTCGCCGGATGCGCTCGCCGGCTGGCTGGTGAAGGAGCTCGAACGCGCCGGCGTGGCGCGGCGCGAGCACGGCATGCTGGTGGCGAGCTGACAGGGTTTCCCCTGAGACGTTTGGCTTTTCAGCGATCCGCAACAAGCGGATACAATCAGGCCCTCATTTTTCCGGATGTCCCCTCATGCAAGAAACCGTCGACTGGATCAACGGCTGGGTATGGAGCCCGGCGCTCGTCTACCTTTGCCTGCTGGTAGGCCTGTATTTCTCGATCCGCACCCGTTTCATGCAGGTGCGCCACATGGGCGAAATGGTGCGCGCCATGTTCCGCGGCAAGAGCTCGGCCGCGGGGGTGTCGTCGTTCCAGGCGCTGACCATCGCGCTGTCGGGCCGGGTCGGCACCGGTAACATCGCCGGCGTCGCCACCGCGATCGGCTTCGGTGGCCCGGGGGCCATCTTCTGGATGTGGATGGTGGCCTTCCTCGGCGCCGCGACCGCCTACATCGAGTCGGCGCTCGGCCAGATCTACAAGATCGAGCACCACGGCCTGTACCGCGGCGGCCCCGCGTACTACATCGAGAAGGGGCTGGGCTGGCGCGTGTATGCGATCGTGTTCGCGGTGGTGACGGTGTTCGCCTGCGGCCTGCTGCTGCCGGGCGTGCAGACCAACAGCATCGCGGCCAGCATGGACAATGCCTTCGGCGTGGCGCCGGCGGTGACCGGCACCATCATCGTCATCCTGCTCGGCCTGATCATCTTCGGCGGCGTGCGTCGCATCGCCCAGGTGACCCAGGTGGTCGTGCCCTTCATGGCGCTCGGCTACATCCTCGCCGCGGCCGTGGTGGTGGCGCTCAACGTCGAGAAGGTGCCCGAGGTCATCAGCCTGATCCTGTCGTCCGCCTTCGGTCTCGACGCCGGTTTCGGCGCGATGATCGGCCTCGCCATCCAGTGGGGCGTCAAGCGCGGCGTGTACTCGAACGAGGCCGGCCAGGGTACCGGCCCGCACGCTGCCGCCGCGGCGGAAGTGCCGCACCCGGCGGCGCAGGGCCTGGTGCAGGCGTTCTCGGTGTATGTCGATACGCTGTTCGTGTGCTCGGCGACCGCGTTCATGGTGCTGATCACCGGCACCTACAACGTCACCGGTCCGGACGGCGCGCAGGTGTTCACCGGTCTCGCCAACATCGCCGCCGGCACCGGCTTCACCCAGGCGGCGATGGAGCAGGTGCTGCCGGGCTTCGGCTCGATGTTCGTGGCGGTCGCGCTGTTCTTCTTCGCCTTCACCACGGTGCTCGCCTACTACTACATCGCCGAGACGAACCTCGCCTACCTGACCCGCAACCTGCGTTCCGAGGCGCTGATCTTCGTGCTGCGCGTGGCGCTGATCGCGTCCGCGCTTTACGGCTGCGTGCGCACGAGCGACCTGGCCTGGGGCCTGGGCGACATCGGCGTCGGGCTGATGGCCTGGCTCAACATCGTCGCCATCCTGGTGCTGCAGAAGCCGGCGCTGCTGGCGCTGAAGGACTACGAGGCGCAGCAGGCGCGCGGGCGCGCCGAGCCGGAGTTCGATCCGCGCCCGCTCGGGATCGAGAACGCCCAACTGTGGGAGAAGGCCGCCGACAAGCGCAAGCGCAGGGCCTGAGGGCCCTTCGGGGTCGGAAGGCCCGCACGCAGGACCCGCTCGCCGACGCTGGGTTATAGTGTCGGCGGGCTTTTTACATGTGAAGGACCCATGCAGATCGTACTCATCAGCGGCCTGTCGGGCTCGGGCAAGAGCATCGCGCTCAACGTGCTCGAGGATGCCGGCTACTACGTGGTGGACAACCTTCCCGCCGCGCTGCTGCCGCAACTGGTCGCCCATCTGCGGGAGTCGGGCTGGCGGCGGGTGGCGGTGGCGGTGGACATGCGCTCCGGCGTCAGCATCGCGGTCCTGCCGCAGCAGGTCGAGGCGCTGCGCGCCACCGTCCGCGACCTGCGCTTCATCTTCCTCGAGGCGCGCGACGATGCGCTGATCGCGCGCTTTTCCGAGACCCGCCGTCGCCATCCGCTCGCGATCGACGACGTCAGCCTGGAGGAGGCGATCCACCGCGAGCGCGACGCGCTCGAGAGCATCGCCGAGCTCGGCCATCGCATCGACACCAGCGAGCTGCACCCGAACACGCTGCGGGCCTGGGTCAAGGACTTCATCCAGATGCCCTCGACCGAGGGCATGACGCTGATGTTCGAGTCCTTCGGCTTCAAGTACGGCATCCCGCTCGACGCCGATCTCGTGTTCGACGTGCGCTGCCTGCCCAATCCGCACTACGACCTGAAGCTGCGTCCGCTGACCGGGCGCGACCAGCCGGTGATCGAGTTCCTGGAGCAGATTCCCGAGGTCGGGCGCATGGCGGAGGACATCCGCCGGTTCGTGGCCAACTGGCTGCCGGCCTACCTGCGCGACAACCGCAGCTACCTGACGGTGGCGATCGGCTGCACCGGCGGCCAGCACCGCTCGGTGTATCTGGCCGAGTGGCTGGCGGGGCAGTTCCGCGACCAGCTCGACGTGCTCGTGCGCCATCGTTCGGCGGCGCGGCGTGCGGCCGACCGTGCCGCGGGCAGTCACGATGCGGGGAACGGAAGCGCGCAGTGAGCCTCGATGCGGCACGGTGGCGCGCGCTGCTGCGGCCGGGTGATGTCCTCCTCGTCGTCGCCGGCCTTGCGCTATGCGCGTATGCGGTGGTGGCCCTGTGGCGGGGCGGGGCGCCCGATGGTGCGGTGGTGCGCGCCGGCGGTCGCGTGGTGGCCGAGGTCGATCTGAGCCGCGAGCGCCTGATCGAGGTGTCCGGCCCGCTCGGCGTCACCGTGATCGAGATCCGCCCCGGGCGCGCGCGCGTCGCCTCCGATCCCGGCCCGCGCCAGTACTGCGTGCGCCAGGGCTGGCTGACCCAGGCCGGCGCGGTGGCGATCTGCGCACCCAACGAAGTCAGCCTCAGCCTCACCGGCCGTGCCGCGGATTATGACTCCCTCAACTATTGAACTGCGGCCCACCGCCGAGGACCGGCGCATCGCCCGCCATGCGGCGGCGGCGATCGTGCTGACCGTGGCCGAGGCCGCGATTCCGCTGCCGCTGCCGGGGGTCAAGCCCGGCCTGGCGAACATCGTCACCCTGATCGTGCTCGCCCGCTGGGGCTGGCGCGAGGCGGTGTGGGTGTCGCTGCTGCGCGTGCTCGCCGGCAGCCTGCTGCTCGGCCAGTTCCTGGCGCCGGGGTTCTTCCTCAGCCTGTCGGGGGCGCTGGCCAGCCTGCTCGTGCTCGGGCTGGCGATGCATCTGCCGCGGCGCTGGTTCGGTCCGGTCAGCCACAGCATCCTGGCCGCGTTCGCGCACATCGGCGCGCAGCTGGTGGTGGCGCGGCTGTGGCTGGTGCCGCACGACGGGGTGTTCTACCTGCTGCCGGTGTTCGCGCTCGCCGCGGTGGTGTTCGGCCTGGTCAACGGGCTGGTCGCGGCGCGCCTGCTGGCCGAGCTGTCCCCTGAACGCGGCGATCCGCGCCCGCTGGCCCCGGCCGCGCCGTCCGCGCCCGCAGGGGATTCTCCGGAACGCTGACCGCCTGTCGTCGTCCAACCGGGCACTGCAGGCGGCGATCCGGCCTGCGCGACGCACGGAGGAGACATGCGCGGAGGCTGGTGGAAATGGCTGAGCGCCGTACTGGCGATCGTCTTCGGCCTGATCTTCGGCTGGATTGCGGGTACCGGGCTGGTGCAGGCGGCCGGCAGCCCGGCGTTGTCCGAGCCGGTCTCGGCAGATACCGGCTCGGACACCGGCGCGCTGCGCTCGCGCGCTGACGCGGCCCCCCATCGGGCGCTGCCGGCGATCGACTGAAAGGCCGCTCGGGCGGCCCCGAGGACAACGCGGGGCCGTCGGCCGTGCTCAGCTGCGCTGGCGGGCGAACCAGTCCAGCAGGCGCTTCCAGCCGTCCTCGGCCTCCGCCTTGCGGTAGCTCGGACGGTAATCTGCATGAAAGGCGTGCGGCGCGTCGGCGTAGACGTGGATCGCGCTCCGGGCGCCGGCCTTCGCCAGCGCTTCCTTCATCATCTCGACGTCGGACAGCGGAATGCCCTGGTCCTGGCCGCCATAGAGGCCCAGCACCGGAGCGTGGAGCGCGTCGGCGACATCGATCGGATGCTTCGGCGTGTTCTCCGACGGTGCGCCGTCGAGGCGGCCGTACCAGGCCACGCCGCTCTTGAGCTTCGGGTTGTGCGCGGCGTACAGCCAGGTGATGCGGCCGCCCCAGCAGAAGCCGGTGATGGCGAGCCAGTCCGGGTCACCGCCTTGGGCTGCTGCTGCCCATGCGGCGCAGGCGTCGAGGTCGGCCATGACCTGGGCGTCGGGCACCTTGGCGACGATGGACTGGAGGATCTCGGCGACGTTCTCGATCGTGCGCGGGTCGCCCTGGCGGAAGAAGAGCTCGGGTGCGACCGCCAGATAGCCCTGGTGGGCGAGGCGGCGGCAGACGTCGCGGATGTGCTCGTGGACGCCGAAGATCTCCTGCACCACCAGCACCACCGGCAGCTTCGAGCCGCCCGCGGGACGGGCGAAATAGACCGGCAGGGTGCCGCCCGCGACCGCGATCCCGGCCTCGCCGGTGCTCAGCCCCGTGGCGTCGGTGGCGATCGTGGTGCTGGCCTGCACCGGCTGCACGGCGAGCGCGAAGCCGGCTGCGGCAAGGGTGGTGACGAATCCGCGGCGATCGAGGCGGGCGGCGGGAAGCAGGCTGTCGAACTGTGGGCGATCGGTTTCCGCGTCCATCGTCTTCATCGTTGGGGTCTCCTTCATGCGATTTTGATTGCGCCCATGCCTTGCGGGGCGACGCGTGGTCGGTACATCAAGCGCCCGTTAACGACAACGATTTATGTCAAGGCGTTCCGTATCGGCCAGGGGAAAAGTAACATACGCGCTCCCAATGTTCCCCCTCTGGCTTATTGATGCTGCAGAAGGTCCAGCGCCGGACCCTGATCGACCACGAGCGCCTCCAGTTGCGCATGACCTCCGAGCGTCTCGAGCGCCTGCTCGCGACCGGCGCCACCGTGCTCTACGGCCTGCGCATGGAGGGGGGCACGCTGGTGCCGACCTGGGTCAGCGACAACATCGAGCGCCTGACCGGCCACGCCGCCGCCGACGTGCTCGCGCCCGGCTGGTGGGCCGCGAACCTCGATCCGGCCATGCGCGACGAAGTCCTTGCCCGTTCGGCCCGCGTCATCGACGAAGGCGAGTTGAGCCACGAGTATCGCTTCCGCTGCCGCGACGGGCGGATGATCTGGGTGCGCGACGAGCTGCGGGTGGTGCCGCGGCAGGCGGACGAAGCGCTCGAGGTGGCCGGGGCGTGGACCGACATCACCGCGACGAGGCGCTCTGAGCAGCTGCGTTCAGCGCGTGCCGCGGTGCTCGACGGCGTGGTCGCCAGCCAGCCGCTTCCCGCCATCCTCGACATGGTTGCGCGCAGCCTCGAGGACCTGATGCCGGAGATGCGGGTGTCGATCCTGCTGCTCGATGCGCACAGCGCACGGCTGCGTGTCGGCGCCGCGCCGCGCCTGCCGGACTTCTACAATGCCGCGGTCGACGGGTTGCCGATCGGCGACGGGCGGGGGGCATGCGGCAGTGCTGCGCAGAGTGGCGAGCGCGTGATCGTCGAGGACATCGCGCACGACCCCCGGTGGCGCGGCTTCCATGAGCTCGCTGCGCGCGCCGGCGTGCGTGCGTGCTGGTCGGTGCCGTTCAAGGACCCCGCCGGCCAGGTGCTCGGCACCTTCGCCAGCTACCACGACACGCCGCATACCCCCGATCAGGACGAGATCGACCTGGTGGAGGAGTTCGCCCGCATCACCGCCCTGGCGGTGCAGAAGGTGCGCGCCGAGGCTGCGCTGCGGCAGTCGTCGGCGGTGTTCGAGAGCACGCGTGACGGGGTCGTGATCACCACCCTCGAACCGCGCATCGTGGCAGTCAATCCGGCGTACACGGAGATCACCGGCTACCGGGCCGACGAGGTGATCGGCCTCAATCCCAGCCTGCTGCGATCGGGGCGCCACGACCGCGCCTTCTACCAGGCGATGTGGGCCGGGTTGAAGCAGCTGGGTTACTGGCAGGGCGAGGTGTGGAACCGGCGCGCGAACGGCGAGGTGTATCCGCAATGGCTCACGCTCAGCACGGTGCGCGACGAGGCCGGCGAGCCCAGTCACTACGTGGGCGTGTTCACCGACCTCACCCAGCTCAAGCGCTCCGAGCAGCAGCTCGAGCACCTGACCCACTACGATCCGCTCACCGACCTGCCGAACCGCCTGCTGGTGCAGTCGCGCCTGGAGCATGCGATCGATCAGGCGCGCCGCCATCGCAGCCGGGTCGGCGTGCTGTTCGTGGATCTCGACCGCTTCAAGAACGTCAACGACAGCCTCGGGCATCCGGTGGGGGACGCGCTGATCCAGGCCGTCGCCACCCGCCTGCGCGGCGGCCTGCGCGACGAGGACACGGTGGCGCGGCTGGGGGGCGACGAGTTCCTGGTCGTCATCGAGGATCTCGAATCCGCGGATGCCGCGGCGAGCGTCGCGAGCAAGCTCACCCGGCTGGTGCAGGAGCCGTTCCAGGTCGGCGACGGGCAGGAGGTCATCGTCAGCGCGAGCATCGGCGTGAGCCTGTATCCCGACGACGGCGACAGCGCGACCGGCCTCATCCAGCATGCGGATGCGGCGCTGTACCAGGCCAAGGCGCGCGGCCGCGACAGCTTCTGCTTCTATTCGAGTGCGCTGACGGCGGCGGTCAGCGAGCACATGCAGATGGAGATGGGATTGCGCCGGGCGCTCGAGCGCGGCGAGCTGCTGATCCACTACCAGCCGCTGGTCAGCCTGGCCGGCGGCCCGGTCGGTGCGGAGGCGCTGCTGCGCTGGCAGCCGCCCGGCGAGGGGCTGGTGCGGCCTGACCGCTTCATCCCGCTCGCCGAGGAAACGGGACTGATCGTGCCGATCGGTGCGTGGGTCCTGCGCGAGGCCTGCCGCCAGGCACGTGCCTGGCTGGATGCAGGGCTGGAGTTGGGGACGGTCTCGGTCAACCTGTCGGTGCGCCAGTTCCACGAGCGCAACCTGGTCGCCCTGGTCGCCGACGTGCTGCGCGAAACCGGCCTGCCGGCGGATCGCTTGGAACTCGAGATCACCGAGTCCGCGCTGATGGACGACGTGGAGCAGGCGGTGCAGACCCTGCACATGCTGCGCGCGCTCGGGGTGGCGCTGGCGGTGGACGACTTCGGGACGGGGTATTCCTCGCTCGCCTACCTGAAGCGCTTCCCGATCGGCAAGCTGAAGGTCGATCAGAGCTTCGTGCGCGGCATCGCCACCGACGACAGCGATCGTGCGATCGTCACCGCGACGATCGCCATGGCGCGCAGCTTGGGATTCACGACCACCGCGGAAGGGGTGGAGACCGAGGCGCAGCTCGAAATCCTGCGCGCGCTCGGATGCAGCGCCTACCAGGGCTATCTCTTCAGCCGCCCGGTGGAGGCCGTGGACTTCGCCCGCCTGCCGTTCTTCGGCAGGGCGGACGGAGGCTGAGGGGGGCGGCGCGCGCCGCAGTCCGTCGCCGGGATCAGCGCCGGCGCGGGGGCGGCGCGGAGGCGGCGCCGGCGGGACGGCCGGGCAGGTGACGGAAGGTGATCCGGCCCTTGCTCAGGTCGTACGGCGACATTTCCAGCGAGACGTTGTCGCCGGCGATGATGCGGATGTGGTGCTTGCGCATCTTGCCGCCCGAGTAGGCGATCAGGTTGTGACCGTTGTCCAGCGTCACGCGGTAGCGGCCGTCCGGCAGCACCTCGGTGACGGATCCGTGCATCTCGATGAGTTCTTCCTTGGCCATGTTCGGGCTCCTTGTCGTGGTGCCGGCGCCGACCTGTGTACGGCGCCGGGAAGGCTCGCTCCGCCGTGGCAAGCCTGACCGTCGGTCATGCCGTGCGGTGGCGCAGCATGCAACGTATGGGATCGGCACGTGTGTGGCGGGCCGGCGGGGCTGTTGCGGTGGCGTGCCTGCGATGAGACGCGGGGCACGGGCAGCGAAGGCGAGAAAGTGGAGCGTACGCGAGGCGCTCGGGATCGCTGCCGGAAAGGGTGATGTGCGGCGCAGCATCTGCCGCGTCCCGGATTAAACGCGTACATTCGGATCCGGGAAAAATTTCAACGGAAACTATACCGGAAAACCCGCCCCCGGTCCATGCGCGCCATGCGTCGACATGGTGTCAAGACGTTGCCCGGGCCGGAAAAGAAAATGCCCCGGCCGAAGCCGGGGCATTTTCCTGTTTTCTTGGTAGGCCGTGCTGGATTCGAACCAGCGACCAACGGATTAAAAGTCCGCTGCTCTACCAGCTGAGCTAACGACCCGAAAAACGAGGCCGAATTATAGATTCCTGCGCGGAAATGCGTCAAGCGCGTGACGGCAGAAAATACCGCCGTCACGCCGCGCGTCAGGCTTCGCGCATCAGCAGCCAGTACTGGATCTTCAGCGTGGCCGCCGATCCGGCGATGATCGCGGCCGTGGTCAGCACCGACCCCACGGCCAGCGTCGACAGCCCGGTGATGCCCTGGCCGATCGTGCAGCCGAGTGCGGTCACGCCGCCGAAGCCCATCAGCAGGCCGCCGACCATGTGGCGCACGAGGTCGCCGGAATCGCGGAAGCCCTCGACGCGGAAGCCGCGGGTGAGCAGCGCATGGACGGCGGCGCCCGCGATGACGCCCAGCGCGCTGGCGATGCCGAAGGTGACGACGCGGCTGGTGTCGCTCCACAGCAGCAGCAGTTCGAGCGTGTACGCGAGCGGGGCGACGAAGGTCAGCGATTCGGCGCGGCCGCTGTTGGTGGCGATGAAGGCTTCCTCCAGGGTCTCGGGGTGCTCCGCGACGTAGCCGATGTGCCCCGAGACGTACCAGCCGGCGACGACGGTGGCGCCCACCACGATGCCCCCGAGCAGCACGTCGGCGCGCCAGGCCTCGCGGCTGGCCAGCGACCACAGCAGCAGGCCGCCGCCGATCACCGCGCTCGCGAGCAGCAGCGCGGTCGCAGGCTCGAGCCCGGCGGCGGCGAGGAAGGCGGGGATGTCCTGGCCATGCGGCAGCTCGGTGGAGAAGGGCTCGATCAGATTCACCCGCCACACGCCGAACAGGCCGCGGATCGTCATGTAGGCGCCGATGGCGAGGAACACGAAGACCACGATCGACTTAAGGTTGCCGCCGCCGATGCGGATCAGGGTCTTGCTGCCGCAGCCCGAGGCCAGCGTCATGCCGACGCCGAAGCAGGCGCCGCCGAGCAGGTGCCCCAGCCAGGTCAGGCGGCTGCCGGTGTACAGCGTCTTGGACACGTCGAGAAGCCCGAGCCACTGCAGCGCGGCGGTGCCGAGGACGGCGACCGCGATCGCCAGCGTCCACATCCGCATGCGGTTCCAGTCGCCCATGTTCACGATGTCGGACACCGCGCCCATGGTGCAGAAGTTGGTGCGGTGGGCGACCACGCCGAACACCGCGCCGATGGCGAAGGCGAGCCAGACGATGGTCGAGGCGGATACCAGGGTTTCTTCCATGATGCGGACCGGAAAGCTGCGGGAGGCGGGAGTTTAACCGGAAAGGCCGGGCCGGCCCTCAGGCGGACTGCGGCTGGTAGGGCGTGGGGTCGGGCACACCGGCGGCCACAAAGCCGGCCGCGCGCAGGCGGCAGGCCTCGCAGCGGCCGCAGGCGCGGCCGGCGTCGTCGGCCTGGTAGCAGGTGACAGTGATGCCGTAGTCCACGCCGAGCGTCACGCCGCGGCGGATGATGTCGGCCTTGGAGAGGTCGATCAGCGGCGCGTGGATGTGCAGCCGGGCGCCTTCGACGCCGGCCTTGGTGGCCAGGTTGGCCATGTGCTCGAAGGCCGCGATGAACGCGGGCCGGCAATCCGGATAGCCGGAGTAGTCGACCGCATTGACGCCGACGAAGATGTCGCTGGCGCCCAGCACCTCGGCCCACGCCAGCGCGATCGACAGCATCACGGTGTTGCGCGCCGGCACGTAGGTGACGGGGATGCCCCCCTTGTCCTCGTCCATCGGCACCGCGATGCCGGGATCGGTGAGCGCGGAGCCGCCGAACTGGCCGAGATTGACGCTGGCCGTGCGGTGCTCCTTCGCCCCCAGGGCCGCGGCGACCCGCGTCGAGGCATCGAGCTCGGCGGCGTGACGCTGGCCGTAGGCGACCGACAGCGCGTAGGTTTCGAAGCCCATGTCGCGGGCGATGGCGAGACAGGTGGCGGAGTCGAGGCCGCCGGAAAGGAGGACGACGGCGCGAGGCGGGTTGTTCATGTCGGCGGTATCCATCGGGGGGAGCGCGGCCGGCGCGGGCGCGCACGGCTCGGCGTCGGGTGCTGCGCGCGGCCGGTCAGCGTCCGCGCGCGTCGTTCCACAGGATCTTGTGGAGCTGGAGCTGGAAGCGCACCGGCAGGCGGTCGCGCACGATCCATTCGGCCAGCGCGGCCGGGTCCAGGGCGCCGGCGACCGGCGACAGCAGCACGCTGCAGCGTTCGGCGATGCGGTGCTCGGCGAGCTGCTGCCTCGCCCACTCGTAGTCTGCGGCGTCAGCGAGCACGATCTTCACCTCGTCGTGGGGGCGCAGCAGCGGGATGTTCTCGTAGCGGTTCTTCGCGACCTCGCCCGAACCGGGGGCCTTGAGGTCCATGATGCGCGCCACGCGCGGATCGACCTCGGCGATGTCGAGCGCGCCGCTGGTCTCGAGCGAGACGTCGTAGCCGGCGTCGCACAGCGCGCCCAGCAGCGCCAGGCAAGCCTTCTGCGCGAGCGGTTCGCCGCCGGTCACGCACACGTGGCGCAGGCCGTGGCGGGCGACTTCGGCGAGGATGTCGTCGAGGGTGCGCTGCGCGCCGCCGGTGAAGGCGTAGGCGGTATCGCACCAGGTGCAGCGCAGCGGGCAGCCGGTGAGGCGGACGAAGACCGTGGGCAGCCCAACCCGGCTCGACTCGCCCTGCACCGAGGCGAAGATTTCGGTGATGCGAAGGCGGACGGCCGCGGCCGTCCCGGTGTCCACGCCCGGCATGGCCTCAGCGCGTGGCCAGGCGCTGGCGGGCGACCTGCGCGGCGTTGCTCTGCGGGTAGCGTTCGGTCAGCGACTTCAGCGTGTTGCGCGCACCGGTGGCGTCGCCCATGGCCTGCTGGCTGTTGGCGAGGCCGAGCATGGCGTCGGGGGCCACGTTCTCGTTCGGCCACTTGTCGAGCACGGTCTTGAAGTGGCGGCTGGCGCTGGCGACGTCCTTGGCCTGCATGGCGGCATTGCCGGCCCAGAAGTGGGCGCCGGCGGTGAAGTTGCCGGCAGGATAGCGTTTGGTGAAGCTGTCGAAGGCGGCGAGGGCCTCCTTGCTCTTGCCGTTCTTGAGCAGGGTGAGTGCGGCCTCGTAGTCGGCCGACTCGGCTGCCGGATCGGCGCCGCCGGCCGCCGCCGCGGTCCCGTTCGCCGGGGCCGCGGCGCTGCCGCCGGTCTCGATCTGGCGCAGACGCGCGTCCAGATCGACGTAGAAATCCTTCTGCCGCTGCTTGAGCGTTTCGACCTCGTTCATCAGCAGCTCGATCTGGCCACGCAGGCGGGCCACTTCGGCACGCATCTGTTCGTTCTGCATGGCGAGCTCGAGCTGGCCGCGGCTGGTGGTCTCGATCTGGCCCTGCACATCCTGCCGGAGCTGGATGATCTGGTTGCGGGCCTCGGTATCACCCCCGAACAGCTGGGCGTGCACCGGCGCGGCCGGGGCGAGGGCGAGCACTGCGGCGAGCGGCAGAAGGCGTTTCATGACGGGACTCTCTTAGAACTCGCCCGAGTACAGCATGTCGCCGCGACGGTTCTCGGCGTAGCAGGTCTCGGTGCGGTCGTCGCAGCGCGGCTTCTCTTCGCCCAGGCTGACGGACTCGATCTGCGCTTCCTTGGCGCCCAGCAGCATCAGGGCCTGCTTGACGACGTCGGCACGCTTCTGGCCCAGCGCCAGGTTGTACTCGCGGCTGCCGCGCTCGTCGGTGTTGCCCTGGACGAGCATCTTCATCTGCGGGTTCTGCACCAGGAAGCGGGCGTGGGCTTCGATCAGCGGACGGGCTTCGGGCTTGATGACGAAGCTGTCGAAGTCGAAGAACACGCTGCGCTTGGACAGGATGTTGTTCGGGTCGGTCAGGGCCGCGATGCCGCTGCCGCTGGCGCTGCCGGCGGTCACGGTGGCCACGCCCGCGCCACGGTCCTCGACCGAGGTGCCGGCGGTTTCGGGGCCGGTGCTCGAGCAGGCAGCCAGGGTCAGGGCCAGCAGGGCCGGGAGGACGAGTTTCTTCATGGGTATTGCTCCAGTACTTGTGTTGAAAGACAGCAGAAAGGAATGCGCGGCTTATGCGCCGCTTCTTGGATTACCGGATCTGCGGACCCCAGGCGGGTTCGCGGACATCGGCGGCCTGCACCGTCAGCCGCTGGCGGATGCGCCCGTCCGTCGACACCGCCGACAGCACGCCGCGGCCACCGCTGTCGGTGGCGTAGAGGATCATGCGGCCGTTGGGGGCGAAGCTGGGCGATTCGTCGCGTGCCGAATCGGTGAGGATGGTGGTCTGCCGCGTCGCCAGGTCCTGCACGGCCACCTGGAAGCGGCCGGCATTGCGGGTGATGAAGGCGAGCAGCTTGCCGTCGAACGAAAGTCGAGGCGAAACGTTGTAGTTGCCGTCGTAGGTCACGCGCTCGGCGCCGCCGCCACTGGCAGGAATGCGGTAGATCTGCGGACTGCCGCCGCGATCGGAGGTGAAATAGATGCGGCCGTCAGCGCCCCAGAAGGGCTCGGTGTCGATGCCGGAGGACTGGGCCAGGCGGCGCACGCCGGAGCCGTCGGCGCTCACCACGTAGAGCTGGGACAGGCCGTCCTTGGTCAGCACCACCGCGAGCTGGCTGCCGTCGGGCGACCAGGCCGGGGCCGAGTTCGAGCCCTTGAAGTTGGCGACCACGCGACGCTGGCCGGTGGCGAGCGTGTGCACGTAGATGATCGGCTTCTTCTGCTCGAAGGACACGTAGGCCAGGCGCTGGCCGTCGGGCGACCATGCCGGCGAGATGATCGGCTCGCGCGAGCGCAGCGCGGTGGCGGCGTTCATGCCGTCGGCGTCGGCGACCTGGAGCTCGAAGTTGGTGCCGGACTTGATCACGTAGGCGATGCGGGTGGCGAAGTAGCCGGGCAGGCCGGTGAGCTTCTCGTACACGAAGTCGGCGATGCGGTGGCCGACGAGGCGGTTCTGCGCCGGGCTCATCGGCAGCGCCATGGCGCCGAGCTCCTGCTGCTTCTGCGCGTCGAACAGGCGGAAGCGCGCCTCGTAGCGGCCGTCGCCGATCGGGATCAGGCTGCCGGTAAGCACCGCGTCGGCACCGCGCGCGCGCACGCCGGCGAGATCCGGCATCACCGATTCGGGCATCGGCAGCGGGCCGGTGTCGATCAGCGTGAACAGGCCGCTGCGCTCGAGGTCGGCGCGCACGACGTCGGTCACGCTCTGTGGCAGGCGACCCTCGTTTTCGAAGATCGGGATGATGACCGGGAAGCGCGAGGCGCCCGCGCCGGTGATCTCGATCGACAGCTGGGCGTGCGCGCTCAGCGCCAGGCTGGCGAGCAGGCCGGCGAGAAGGAGGCGGAAGGTGTAGAGGCTCTTGATCATGCGGGATTTTCTCCAGCCGCGGATTATAGACATGACGGACTCACTCGTCCGCCAGCGGGCGGAATTTCAGCTCCAGCGTACGCTGGAACTGGTTGCGGTTTTCCGGCAGCGGCAGCGGGCTCGAGCGCCGGATCGCGCGCTCGATCGCCTCGTCCAGCGCCGCCACGCCCGACGAGCGCTTCAGCCGCACGTTGAGCACCTCGCCGCTGGGCAACTGGTCGACCTCGAAGATCGCCTCGGGGTTGCCGCTGAGGCCGGGCGGGCGCAGCAGGTTGCCGCGCACCTTGGCGGCGATCGCTGCGCGGTACTTGTCGATGTCGCCACCCGGCGTGCCCTGGCGCGCCGCGCCCTGGGCGGCCGCGCGCGCGCCTTCCTGCTGCATCAGGCTGGCCAGGCGGGCCTGCTCGGCGCGCTGGAGCTCCTGCTCCAGGCGCTGGGCGGTCGGGTCCGGAGCCGGCTTGGGCTGCGGCTTCGGCTCGGGTTTCGGTTCGGGCTTGGGATGAGGCTTGGGTTCGGGTTTCGGTTCCGGCTTCGGCTGGGGCTTGGGTTCGGGTTTCGGCTCGGGTTTGGGCTCCGGCTTGGGCGCGGGCTTCGGCGGCTCCGGCTTCTTCTCGGGAGCCTTGGTGGCGATCTCGGGCTTGGGCACCGGGGCGGGCGCGGGCTTGGGCGGCTCCGGTTTGGGCTCGGGCTTGGGTTCCGGTTTCGGCTCGGGCTTCGGCTCGGGCTTCGGCTCCGGCTTGGGCTCGGGCTGCGGCTCGGGTTTCGGCTGTGTCGGCGCGGGTTGCGGGCGTGCGACGGGCGCGCCCGAGCGCGCCGGCACGGCGGCCAGGCCCACCTCCAGCGCCGCGGGTGGCGGGCTCTGCCAGCGGATGCCGAAGAACAGGAACAGGAAAAGCCCCAGGTGGACCGCGACCGTCAGACCCAGGGACTGCCACTTGCCCGGCGCCTCGCGGCGGGGCTGTGCTGCGCGTGCCCTCATTTCTGGGTCGTCGCGCTCTGGGTGACGAGGCTGATCTTGCGCACGCCCGCGCCGCGTGCGACTTCGAGCACGTCGATGACCTTCTGGTAGTCGAGCTTGCTGTCGGCCGCGACCAGGAAGGCTTGCTCGGGATTCTTGGCGAGCGCGTCCTGCAGCGCGATGCCGAGCTGATCCTTGCGGATCGCCCGGGCGTTGCCGCTGGTGCTGGGGCGCAGCGCGAGCGCGCCGTCGGCCTTGACCTCGATGAAGATCGCCTCGGCCTGCGGCGGCGGCGTGCCGGCGCCCGCGGACGGGATGTTGATGGTGCCCTGCTGGATCATCGGCGCGGTGACCATGAAGATCACCAGCAGCACCAGCATCACGTCGATGTCAGGTTGCGCTGCAGGATGTTGGAGAACTCTTCCATGAAGCTCTCGAAGCGGATGCCGAGGCGGTCGATGTCGTGCGCGAAGCGGTTGTAGGCGACGACCGCCGGGATCGCTGCGAACAGGCCGATCGCGGTGGCGACCAGGGCCTCGGCGATGCCGGGCGCGACCTGGGCGAGGGTGGCGGCGCCGACGCTGGACAGGCCGCGGAAGGAGTTCATGATCCCCCACACGGTGCCGAGCAGGCCGATGTAGGGCGACACCGAGCCGACCGAGGCGAGGAAGGCGAGATGGGCCTCGAGGTCGTCGATCTCGCGCTGGTGCGTCGCGCGCATCGCGCGGCGGGCGCCGTCGAGGGTGGCGCCGTGGTCGTGACCCTTGGCGCGCAGCTTGGTGAACTCGCGGTAGCCGGCCTCGAAGATGCGCTCCATGCCCTCGGCCTGGTGGCGGCTGGCGGATTCGTACAGGGTGTTGAGGTCGCCGCCGCTCCAGAAGTCGCGCTCGAAGTTGTCGGTTTCGGTGCGCGCCTGGCGGATCTGGAAGGACTTGCGGAAGATCCAGTACCACGAGACGAGCGACAGGGTGGCCAGCAGGGCCATGACGAGCTGGACGAGGACGCTCGCCTGGGAGATCAGGCTGAGGATGGAGAGATCGTGGGTGACGGTCATGCTGTGCTTTCGAGGATGGCGTGCAGGGAAGCCGGGATGGCGACGGGTTTCTGCCGGCGCAGGTCGACGCTGGCGAGGAGGGCCCGGACGGTGAAGATTCGTTCCTGGCCGCGCATGACCTGCTGTTCGAACAGGATGCTGGCGCGGCGCAGCATGGCAACGCGGGTCACGACCTCGAGCGCGTCGTCGAGGCGGGCCGAGGCGAGATAATCGGCCTCGAGCGAACGCACGACGAAACCCAGACCCTGCTCCTCGAGCAGCGCCTGCTGGCTGACGCCGAGCGTCCTGAGCCACTCGGTACGCGCACGCTCGCAGAATTTGAGGTAGTTTGCGTAGTAAACCACTCCCCCCGCATCGGTATCTTCGTAATAGACTCGGACCGGCAGGACGAATGGTTGCGACGATGCCGGCATGTCGCATGCACGGGCATTGTTGCGCTCGATTCTCGGTTGCATCGCAGCATTCTAGCCGAGCATTCGGGCTCGGTGCACGTCTGTTGCAAATGGTGATGACTGCTTCGGCGATCGCCGCTTAGCGCTTGTCGCAAAAGCAGTTTTCTTGAAATGTTATTCTTTCCGGCGTCGCCTCCCGGGCTTCTGTGTCGGGCCCGCGCGGGTGACGCTCCGGATACGCAGGAATACGAACGTGGCGCTCCCTTTCTTCGGCAGGAAGTCTGCTCCGCCCAGGCCCGCGACAGCGCCGGAAGAGCGTGCGGCCGCAGGTGAGGGGCCGCCGCCGACGGAGTTGTCGGGTCTGGATTTCACCGCATCGGACCACGGCAGGGGGCTGGCGCACGAGGCCGGCCAGGTCGAGGTGCAGGAATGCGGTGCCGGCATCGGCGCGGCCTTCGAGGAGGCCGCGGTGCTGTACGCCAATGGCAACGACGCCGAGGCGCTCGCCCTGCTCGAGGCGGCGGTGCCGACCGAGGGCGGCACGGTCGGCGAGGGCGCCTGGCTGATGCTGCTGGACCTGTACCGCCTCGGGGGGCATCGGCAGCGCTTCGAGGCCCGGGTGCTGGAGTACGCCACGCGCTTCGAGCGTTCGCCGCCGCCGTGGGAGGATCTGTCGCCGGAGGCTGGCAGGTCGAAATCGGCCCTGCCTCCGCTGGTCAACCTAAACGGGCAGCTGTCCGCCGCGGCTGCGAAACAGTTCGAGCAGATCGCCGCCATCGCCCGCCGCAGCGGCGCGGTGCGCATCGACGTCGGCAAGGTGCGCGGGGTCGACGACGCCGGCTGCGGCGTCTGGCGCCGGCTGCTCGCCGAGCTCGCGGCGGAGCGGGTCGGCGTCACCCTGCTCAACGTGCAGGCGCTCGCCGACGTGCTGGCCGGGCGGCTGGCGCCGGGACGTGCCGAGGAGCGGGACACCTGGCTGATGCTGCTCGAACTGCTGCAGTATGCGGGCGATCAGGCGCGCTTCGAGGATCTCGCGGTCGACTACGCGGTGACCTTCGAGGAGTCGCCGCCGTCCTGGGAATGTCGTGTCGGCCTGCCGCCGGCCGGTGTGGCCGCCTCGGCCGCCCCGGCGGCACCGGCCGATGCGGACGGTTTCGTGTTCGAGGGCGAACTGAGCGGAGCGGCCAACGATACCTTGAAGCGTCTGGCCGCGTTCGCCGCGGATCGCCGCGAGCTGCGCATCGATTGCGCCCGCCTGCGGCGGATCGACTTCGTCTGCGCCGGCACCCTGTTCAACATTCTCGTCACCTTGCAGGCTCAGGGTAAACTCGTGAGCCTCGTCAATGTAAACGCCATGGTGGCGGGCCTGCTGCGCGTCATGAGCGTGGACCAGGTCGCCCACGTCACCCTGCGTCCCTGAACAATCGATCAGCCCCGGCGCGGCCGCGGGCGGAGAAGAGCAATGGAACAATATCGCGGCACCACCATCCTGTCGGTGCGGCGCGGCAACCGCGTCGCGCTCGGCGGGGACGGCCAGGTCACCCTGGGCAACATCGTCATCAAGGCCTCCGCGCGCAAGGTGCGCACGCTCTACAACGGCCAGATCCTCGCGGGTTTCGCCGGCGGCACGGCGGACGCCTTCACCCTGTTCGAGCGCTTCGAGGCCAAGCTCGACAAGCACCAGGGCAACCTGCTCCGCAGCGCCGTCGAGCTCGCCAAGGACTGGCGCACCGACCGCATGCTGCGCCGGCTCGAGGCCATGCTGGCGGTCGCGGACCGCGAGCACTCGCTTGTGATCACCGGCAACGGCGACGTGCTCGAGCCCGAGCAGGGCATCGTCGCCATCGGCAGCGGCGGCGCCTATGCCCAGGCCGCGGCGCGCGCCCTGCTCGAGAACACCGAGCTCGAGCCCAGGGAGATCGTGTCCAAGGCGCTTTCCATCGCCGGCGATCTCTGCATCTACACCAATCACCACCACACCATCGAAGTGCTGGACTGAGAGCGAACGCATGACCCAGATGACCCCGCCGGAGATCGTCTCCGAACTCGACAAGCACATCGTCGGCCAGGACAAGGCCAAGAAGGCGGTCGCCATCGCGCTGCGCAACCGCTGGCGCCGCGCCCAGGTCGAGGAGCCGCTGAGGAGCGAGATCACGCCCAAGAACATCCTGATGATCGGCCCCACCGGCGTCGGCAAGACCGAGATCGCGCGTCGCCTGGCGCGCCTGGCCAATGCGCCCTTCATCAAGATCGAGGCGACCAAGTTCACCGAGGTCGGCTACGTCGGCCGCGACGTGGACACCATCATCCGCGACCTGATGGAGATCGCGATCAAGGACGGCCGCGAGCGCGCGATGAAGTCGGTGCGCGACCGCGCGCTGGATGCCGCCGAGGACCGCGTGCTCGACGCGCTGCTGCCGCCGGCGCGTGCGGTGGGCTTCAACGCCGAACCGGAGCCGGTGCAGGATTCCGCCACCCGGCAGAAATTCCGCAAGAAGTTGCGCGAGGGCGAGCTCGACGACAAGGAGATCGACATCGAGGTCGCCGCGCCGTCGATGAGCGCCGAGATCTTCGCGCCGCCGGGCATGGAGGAGCTCACCCAGCAGATCCAGGGCATGTTCCAGAACCTCGGCGGCGGCAAGAAGAAGCAGCGCAAGCTCAAGATCCGCGAGGCGCTGAAGCTGCTCGCCGACGAGGAGGCCGCACGCCTGATCAACGACGAGGAGGTCAAGCTCGAGGCCGTCCGTGCGGTGGAGCAGAACGGCATCGTGTTCCTCGACGAGGTGGACAAGATCGCCGCGCGCAGCGACGTGGGCGGCGCCGACGTCTCCCGCCAGGGCGTGCAGCGCGACCTGCTGCCGCTGGTGGAGGGCACGACGATCTCCACGAAGTACGGCATGATCAAGACCGATCACATCCTGTTCATCGCCAGCGGTGCCTTTCACCTGTCCAAGCCGAGCGACCTGATTCCCGAGCTGCAGGGGCGCTTCCCGATCCGCGTCGAGCTCGAGTCGCTGTCGGTGGAAGATTTCGCGCGCATCCTCACCAGCACCGACGCCTGCCTCACGCGCCAGTACGAGGCCCTGCTCGCCACCGACGGCGTGAAGCTCGAATTCACCGCCGAGGGCATCCGCCGCCTGGCCGAGATCGCCTACCAGGTGAACGAGAAGACCGAGAACATCGGCGCCCGTCGCCTGTACACGGTGATGGAGAAGCTGCTCGAGGAGGTGTCCTTCGCGGCCGGCCGCAGCAGCGCGACGCAGACCGTGACGGTCGATGCGGCCTACGTCGATTCGCGTCTCGACATGCTGGCGCAGCGCGAGGATCTGGCGCGCTACGTGCTCTGATCCCTTCGCAGCCCTGTTCGCGGGCAAGCCTGCTCCCACGGCGAGACCAGCCGTACTCGCCAGTGGGAGCGGGCTTGCCCGCGAACGCTTCCCGCCCCGCTCCCCGGGGCAACCTCGACAGGTCCAGGACCAGAGCAGCCCACATGTTGATCCGCATCGTCGAAATCCTCTTCCCGCTGTTTTCCATTACCGCGCTCGGCTTCTTCGTCGGCCGGCGCATGAAGCCGGACCTCGCCCACGCGAACAAGCTCAACATGGACGTGTTCGTGCCGGCGCTGGTGTTCGCCGCGCTCGCCAACAAGGCCTTCGACGTCGCGGCCTACCTGCCGCTGATCGCGGCGGGCGCCCTCGGGGTGATCGGCTCCGGGCTGGCGGGCTGGGCGCTCGCGCGTGCGACCGGGCTCGCGCCCAAGACCCTGGTGCCGCCGCTGATGTTCAACAACTGCGGCAACCTCGGCCTGCCGCTCGCCGTGCTGGCGTTCGGGGAGGTGGCGCTCGCCCCCATGGTGGTGCTGTTCATGGTGTCGAACCTGATCCATTTCTCCTTCGGTGCCTGGCTGCTGGACCACCGCGTGCGCCTGCTGACGATCTGGAAGGTGCCGTCGGTGGTCGCCACCCTGGCCGGCCTGGCGGTGAGCCTGACCCAGTTCGAGGTCTGGCCGCCGCTGCTGACCGCGATCCGCATGCTGGGCGAGATCTCCATCCCGCTGATGCTGTTCGGTCTCGGCGTGCGCCTGGCGGACTCGCGCATCACCGCGGTCGGCGTCGGCGTGCTGGGCGCGGTCGCGCGCCCGCTGATCGGCATGGTGCTGGCGTGGGTGGCGATGTGGCTGATCGACCTGCCGCCGCGCGAGCAGGCGCTGATCCTCGTCTTCGGCGCGCTGCCGCCGGCGGTGCTCAATTACATGTTCGCCGAGCGCTATCACCAGGAGCCCGACAAGGTCGCCTCGATGGTGCTGATCGGCAACGTCGCCGCGGTGGTGTTCCTGCCGATCGCGCTCGCGCTAGTGCTGGACTGAGGTTCAGGGGTCTATATTTCACCGAGGTGACGGAAACACGACTGTCTCGTGATCGAAACATTCACAAAGCCTGTGGCAGACTTGAACGGTGTCGTGGCCCCGGTCGTTCCCTGGCAAGCCCCGGCGCACCTTCGTCCGCCGGATGCCGGCCGGGCGCCTCTTCAGGAAGAAAGGATCATGAGGCAACGCGGTTTTACCCTGCTCGAACTGCTGGTGGTGATGGTCATCATCGGCCTGCTGGCCGGCTACGTCGGCCCGCGCTTCTTTTCCCAGATCGGCAAGTCCGAGGTGAATACCGCGAAGGCGCAGATCGATGCCTTCGAGAAGGGCCTGGACCAGTACCGCCTCGACCTCGGTCGCTATCCGTCCTCCGAGCAGGGCCTGCAGGCGCTGATGGCCGCGCCCGCCGGCGAGTCGCGCTGGCAGGGGCCCTACCTGCGCAAGGCGGTGCCCGCCGACCCCTGGGGCAACCCCTATCGCTACCGCCATCCCGGCGAGCACGGCGAATACGACATCTTCTCCTACGGCGCCGACGGCCAGCCCGGCGGGGAAGGCACCAACGCCGACATCACCAACTGGTGAGGTGAGCCGCTCATGCGTTACCGGGTGAAGGCGGTCGGGTCCGACGCGCGGGTCGTCGACACCGAGCTCGACGCGCCTTCGGAAGCCGAGGCGCGCGCGCTCGCCGCCGCCCGCGGACTGGTCGTGCTCTCGCTCGCGCGCGCGGGCCGCAGCGGCGGCCGCGCGCGCTTCCCGCTGCTGCTGTTCAACCAGGAACTGCTCGCCCTGCTGCGCGCCGGCATCCCGCTCGCCGAAGCGGTGACCGCACTGTCCGAGAAGGAGACGCGCGGTCCGGTGCGCGCCGTGCTGTCCGACCTCGTTGCCGCGCTGCGCGAGGGCCAGCCGCTGTCGCGCGCGCTGGAGCGCGCCCCGCAGGCCTTCCCCGACCTGTACGTGGCGATGATCCGCGCCGCCGAGCGCACCAGCGACCTCGAGCGCGCGCTCGAGCGCTACGTCGCCTACCAGCAGCAGGTCGACAGCCTGCGCGGCAAGCTGGTCAGCGCGGCGATCTACCCCGCGCTGCTGATCGGCGTCGGTGGGCTGGTGGTGCTGTTCCTGCTCGGCTACGTGGTGCCGCGCTTCTCCCACATCTACGAGGACGTCGGCAGCGACCTGCCCTGGTTGTCGCGACTGCTGCTCGACTGGGGGCGGCTGGTCGAGGCTCATGCGCTGGCGATGGGTGGCGTGCTGCTGGCGCTGATCGCGGCGCTGGTGCTGGCCGCGCGCAGCGAGGCGGTGTGGGCGGCGGTCGGCCGTCAGGCCTGGCGCACGCCCGGCATCGGCGAGCGCCTGCGCGCCTTCGAGCTGGCGCGCTTCTATCGCACCTTGGGCATGCTGCTGTCGGGCGGCATCCCGGCGGTGGCCGCGCTGCGCATGGTGTCGGGCCTGTTGTCGCCGACGCTGCGCGCCAGCCTGGAGCTGGCGATCGAGCGCGTGCGCGAAGGCCAGCCCTTCACCGCCACGCTCGCCGCCTGCGGGCTGGCGACACCGGTCGCGCAGCGCATGCTCGCGGTCGGCGAGCGCGCCGGCAACCTGGGCGAGATGCTCACCCGTTCGGCGGAATTCCACGAGGAAGACACCGCGCGCGAGATCGAATGGCTGACCCGCCTGTTCGGCCCGGTGCTGATGCTGGTGATCGGTGGTGCGATCGGCCTGATCGTGGTGCTGATGTACCTGCCCATCTTCCAGCTTGCGGAGAGCATCGGATGAGCGCCGACCTGCAGTCCCGCCGCGAGCCTGCCATGCCCGCTTCCTCGCCGGCACGGCCGTTCTCGGCCGACGAACTGGCCGCCGCGCGTGCCGCCGGCAGCCGCCTGCTCGATGCGCTCGCCGAGCAGGTCCCCGACGCCGATGCGCGCCTCGCCCGCATCGCCGCCACCTGTGGCCTGCCGGTGCTCGGCCACGCCACGCTGATGGCGCGCACCCCCGACTTCGCCGCGGTCGGCTTCGAGACCGCGGTGCGCCACGAATGCGTGGCCTTGCGCGACGAGGCCGGCGGCCTGGTGCTGGTGCTTGCCAACCCCTTCGACAGCGACCTGCTCGATGGCCTCGCGGCACGCCTGATCGAACCCTTCGAGCTGGCGATCGCCGATCGCGACGACCTCTCCGCCTGCCTCGCCCGCCACGAGGATCAGGTGCGGCGCGCCGCCGGCCTCGACGAGGAGCGCCAGGGCAGCACCGGCGGCGGCGAGGTCGAGGACCTCTCGCTGCAGCGCATCACCGCCGGTGCCAGTCCGGTGGTCAAGCTGGTCAACTCCACGCTGTACGACGCGCTCAAGCAGGGCGCGAGCGACATCCACCTCGAGTCCCAGCCCGGCGGCCTGGTCATCAAGTACCGGATCGACGGCGTGCTGTCGCGAGTGGGCACGGTGTCGGCGGCGGACCTGGCCGAGCAGGCGATCTCGCGCCTGAAGGTGATGGCCGAGCTCGACATCGCCGAGCGCCGCGTGCCGCAGGACGGCCGCTTCAAGGCCCAGGCCGGCGGGCGCGAGATCGACTTCCGCGTCTCCATCATGCCCAGCATCCACGGCGAGGACGCGGTGCTGCGCGTGCTCGACAAGGAACACCTGAGCCGCGAGATGAGTGGTCTGAGCCTGGAGGTGCTCGGCTTCGACGCCGAGGCACGGCGCGTGCTGCGCCGCCTGGCCAACGAGCCGTACGGCATGTTGCTCGTCACCGGCCCCACCGGCAGCGGCAAGACCACCACGCTGTACGCGTTGCTGGGCGAGACCAACCGCGGCACCGACAAGGTCATCACCATCGAGGACCCGGTGGAGTACCAGCTCGCCGGCGTGCTGCAGATCCCGGTGAACGAGAAGAAGGGCCTGACTTTCGCCCGCGGCCTGCGCTCCATCCTGCGCCACGACCCCGACCGCATCATGGTCGGCGAGATCCGCGACGGCGAGACCGCCGAGATCGCCATCCAGGCGGCGCTTACCGGCCACCTGGTCTACACCACGGTGCACGCCAACAACGTGTTCGACGTCATCGGCCGCTTCATGCACATGGGCATCGACCCCTACAACCTGGTCGCCGCCCTGAACGGCGTCGTCGCCCAGCGCCTGGTGCGCATCAATTGCCCGCACTGCAGCGAGGACGTCGTGCCCGATCCCGCGCTGGTGGCCGACTCCGACCTCGGCGACGTGTCCGCCTTCCGCTTCCGCGCCGGCCACGGCTGCGGCCACTGCCGCGGCTCGGGCTATCGCGGCCGGCGCGCGGTGGCCGAGGTGCTGCTGCTCGACGACGAGGTGCGCGAGCTGATCCTAGCCCGCGCGCCCGCCCGTGCGGTGCGCGAGGCCGCATCGCGGCGCGGCTTCCGCAACCTGCGCGCGGCGGTGATCGAACTCGTCGCCGCGGGCGAGACCACGCTGGAGGAACTGAACCGTGTCACGCTCCACGGCTGAGACCCTGCTGCGGCTGGAACGCGACGCCTGGGTGCTCTACGGCACGGAGGGCAGGGCGCGCTGCGGGCTCGACGGCGGCACGCCGGCGGCGGCGCTCGATGCGCTCCAGCCACCGGCGCCCGCGCGCGGACGGCTGCTGCGGGTGCGCCTTGCCGATGCCTGGCTGCGCTACCTGGTGGTGAACTGGCCGCCGGGCCTGCGTACCTCCGGTGAGCGCGCCGCCTTCCTCGCCCATCGCTTCGCCGAGGTGCATGGCGTCGGCGCGCCCGAATGGGTGACGCAGGCCGATCGCGACGCGCACGACCTGCCCGCGCTCGGCTGCGCCGCCCCCGCCGCGGTGATCGCCGCGGTGCAGGCCTTCGCCGCCCGGCACGGTTACAGGCTGACGGGCATCGAGGCGGATTTCGTCGCCACCTACAACCGCCTGCGTTCGCGCTTCGGCGAGGCGGACGGCGAAGCGGCGGCGCTCGCCGTCGAGCACGAGGGGCGGCTGACCGTCGGCCTGTGGCGCAGCGGCGCCTGGCGCGGGATCCGCAGCCAGTCGGTGCGCGACGACGGCAGCGGCGCCTTGCGCCTGATGCTCGAGGCGTGGGGACGTGAAGCCGCGATGGCGGCCGGGTTCGGAGCGAAGGCGGGCGTGCCCGCCGAGCCGGGCGCCGCACCGCCCGGCGGTGTGCTCCACGCCGCCGGTTACCGCGGCGCCCTGCCCATGGGCTGGCGCCGCGGTGAAACGGAGGGCGGCACGAACACCAGGGAGGGACGCGCAGCATGAAGCTGCTTTCCAACGCCCCGGCCGCGGTCGATCTGGATTTCGCCCCGCCGCGCCGGCGCCGACCGGGCGCGCTCGGCTGGGCGCTGCTGGCCATCGGCGTGCTCGCCGCCGGATTCTCCGCCTGGGAGATGTGGGCGGCCGAGCGCGATCTCGCCGAGCGCGAAGCGCTGCTCGCCCGCCTGCGCAGCGAACTGAACCAGGCGCGACCGGCGCAGCCGGCGCGCGCTGCGGCGCCGGTCAGCGCCGAGGAGCGCGAGCCGGCCGAACGCGTGGCCGCCGCGCTCAACGCCGACTGGGCGGGCTTCTTTGCCGATCTCCAGCGCGCCGGCCATCCGGAGGTCGCGCTGCTCGAGCTGCAGGGCGACGCCGCGCGCGGCAGCCTGCGCGTCGTCGGAGAGGCACAGTCGGTGGAGGCGGCCTTCGCCTGGCTGGAACAGCTGCAGCGTGCCGGCACGCTGCGCGAGGCGCGCATCGACAGCCACGAGTGGGTGACCCAGGGGCCGCAGATGGTGGTGCGCTTCGTGCTGACCGCGCAATGGAGGCCGGCGTCATGACGACCGCGCTGCGGTTCCGCGAGGCACTGCGCCGCGCGTTGCGCCGGGCCGGCTGGGCCGGGGCGGCGGGCGGGCTGCTGCTCGCGCTGGCGGTGGCGATCGACCACCAGGCGGCGAGTTCCTTCGAAACGCGCCGGGCGGCGCTGGCCGCGGAGCGGACCGACCTGCTGCGCGGCGGCGAGGCGGCACAGCCGCTGCGCACCGGGGTCGATCGCGACACGCTGAGCGCCTTTTACGATGGCTTTCCCGTGCGCGCGGAGCTGCCGGCGCTGCTGTCCGCGCTGCAGGTCCAGGCCGAGACCCATGGCGTGGACATAGACCGCAGCGACTACCGCATCGCCGAAGAGACCGGCGCGCCCCTGCAACGCGTGGTGATGAGCTTGCCGGTGCGCGCCGAGTTCGGCGCGCTCTACGGCTGGCTCGCCGAACTCGTCGCCACCACGCCGCACGTGGGCCTGGAAGCCCTGAGCCTGCGTCGCGGCGATACGCGCAGCGGCTTCGTCGACGGCGAGCTGCGCCTGCTGGTGTTCGTGCGGAGGACGCCGGCATGACGGCGCGGCACTGGACCTTGCTCGCTGCGCTGGGCCTGACGCTGGCGGCCACCTGGTGGGCCGCGCAGGTCGAGGAGGGCGGCGGCGAGCTCGCCGAAGTGGTGGCGCCGGCCCCGCGTGCGCAGCGCGCGCCGG
>JARRBR010000178.1 GCA_029982755.1 Rhodocyclaceae bacterium | reverse complement strand
AGGCGCCGCCGCGGGGGCGGCCGCGTCGGTCGCTGCGGGGCTGCCTGCTGCAGGCGTTGCACTCGCCGCCTCCGCCGCCGCAGGCGCCGCCTCGCCCGGCCTGGCCGGTTCGGACGGCAGCGGCGGACGGCCACTGCGCACCTGCACCGTGCGCAGCGCGGTGAAGGTCTCGCTGAGATCGGGCGGCTCGTAGCGCACCTTCACCGCTTCCAGCTCCTTGAGCTCGTTCAGCGCCGCCTGGACGCGATCGTCGCGCAGGTCGAAGAAGCGCTCGACCCAGGCACGGGCCTGCCCCAGGTCGGCCTCGTAGGTACGGCCGTCGCGCGCCAGCAGGGCGAGACGGGCGGTGAGCAGGCGGATCTTCAGGTTCTCGCGCAGGAAGGTGTTCTGTGCCGGCGCGAGCAGCACCGGATCGTCCTGATCGAGGCGCTCGACACGCACCAGGGTGCGCACCTCGTGCCAGACATCGGCCGCTAGCGCCTGGGTGAAACGCCATGCGCCGGCCATCCAGCCCGCCAGGCCGCCGCTGTCGGCCGGCCCCATCTCGCTGCCGACCGCCGCATCCACCGGCAGCTGGCCTTCGAAGGCGAAGGGCAGCGCGTCCGCACGCTCGAGCAGGCGTTCGAGGCGCAGGCTGAGGCCGGACACGTCCAGCACCGGCTGCAGGCGAAGTTCGTCGATGTCCTTCGCCAGCGCGCGACGCAGCGAGGCGAGCTGGCCGCGGTCGTGGATGGCGAGCCGGGCCTCGGCCTCCTGCAGCGCGATCAGCGCCGCCTCGACGTTGCCGGCGATCTGCAGCTGCTGCGAGGCGAGCGCGACCGCCTGCTCCACCTCGGCGATCACGCCGTCCTCGCGGCTGCGCGAGAACTCCTGGTACAGGGCCTCGAGCGCCGCCGCCTGGCCCTCGGTGGTCTCGACCTTGGATTCGAGCGCGCCGAGCTTGCCCTGCAGCGAGGCGATCACTTCCTGCTGCTGGCGCACGATGCCGCGCGCCTCGGTGGCGATCGATTCGCCCTCAGACAGGCGGCGTGCAAGTTCCTCGCGCAGTTCGAAGGACTGCAGGCGGGTGTCCCGCGCCTGCCAGACGGCCCAGCCGGTCCCGCCGAGCGCGATCAGCGCCAGCAGCAGGGCCCACCATGCCGCCGGACTGCGCGCCGGCTCGGCCGGATCGCCGGCAGCCGGCGGCGTCGATACCCGCGCCTCGGCGGACACGGGCTCGCGGCCCTGCTCGGTGTCGCGCGCCTCCCCGCGCGCGCTTCCTTGCTCGTCTTTCGCGGACGAATGCTGCGCCGTCGGCGACTGGATCAGGGCAGGAATCTCTTCCTTCATTGTTTTCGGCTCCAGCCAAAGTGGTTCACAAGCGCCTGCATCAGCCCGTCATCCCCGGCGGGCGTCTCAACGATGTCGGCAAACCCGGCCTCCCGCGCCTGCGCCGCGATGCGGGGGTGGGTGGCGAACACCGTGACCGGCAGCAGCGCGGCCAGCCCCTCCGCGCCCAGCATCTGGCGGAGGTTGCGCACACCCTCGCTGCTGGTGAGCAGCAGTCCATCGATCTCGCCGCGCGCCACCGGCTGCAGCAGCAGCGCCGGGTCGGCGTCGGGGCAGAAGCGACGGTAGCAGGTGACATATTCCACGCGCGCACCGCGTTCGCGCAAGGTGTCGGCGAGCAATTCGCGCCCGCCGTCGCCACGCAAGATCAGGACCTTGCGCCCGGCCACCGCCTCGGCAGCGAACTCGGGCAGCGCGATCACCGCCTCGCTGTCGAAGCCGTCTTCGGGCGCGATCACGTGCTCGAAACCGTAGCCGCGCAGCACCCGCTCGCTGCCCTTGCCGACGGTGGCGACCTTCAGCGTCGCCGGCCACGCACGCCGCGGCAGGATGAAGCGCATCGCATGATTGGCGGCGTTCGGGCTGACGAAGAAGGCCAGGTCGAAGTCGTCGAGACGGCCGACGATGTCCTCGAGCGGCGCGGAATCGAGCGCCGGCCCGACCGCGATCACCGGGAACAGCAGCGCCTCGCCGCCGGCGGCGCGGATGCGTTCGCACAGGCTGCCCGCCTGCTCGCGCGGGCGCATGACCACCAGCGTCCGCCCCGCCAGGGGGCCTGTGGCTGGCACGGTGTTCTCCTGGCGCATCGTCATCGGCGGATCCGCTGCGGCGCCGTCAGCCGATGTCGGCCAGGATCGCCTCGGCGCCCTGCGCGCGCAGATCGTCGGCCAGTGCCCGCCCCAGGGACTCCGCATCGGCGGGCGCCCCCGCGCGTTCGGCGCGCACGATCTCGCTGCCGTCCGGGCGGGCGACGAAGCCGCGCAGCCACAGCTGCCCTTCGCGCATCACCGCATAGGCGCCGAGCGGCACCTCGCAGCTGCCCGCCAGCGCACGGGCGACCGCGCGCTCGGCGAGCACGCAGGCGGTGGTGTCCGCATCGACCAGCGGCTGCAGCCAGCCGATCACGTCCTCGCGCGCAGCCAGGCATTCGATGCCGAGCGCGCCCTGTCCTGCGGCCGGCAGCGAGACCTGGGCCGGCATCACCGAACGGATCCGCTCGCCCAGGCCAAGTCGCGTCAGGCCGGCGGCGGCGAGGATGATGGCGTCGTACTGGCCCTCATCGAGCTTGCGCAGGCGGGTGTCGAGGTTGCCGCGCAGGCTGGTCACCGCCAGGAACGGATACTGCGCATGGAGCTGCGATTCGCGGCGCAGCGAGGAGGTGCCGACCACCGCGCCCGGCGGCATGTCGGCGAGGCTCTCGTAGCGGTTGGAGACGAAGGCGTCGAGCGGCACCTCGCGCGCGGTGATGCAGGGCAGCACGAAGTCCGGCCCCATTTCCATCGGCACGTCCTTCATGGAGTGCACGGCGATGTCGGCGCGGCCGTCGAGCAGCGCGGTTTCGAGCTCCTTGACGAACAGCGCCTTGCCGCCGACCTTGGCGAGCGGGCGGTCGAGGATCTGGTCGCCGCGGGTGGTCATGCCCAGAAGCTCGACCCGGCAGCCGGGATACAATGCCTCGAGCCGGGCCTTGATGTGCTCGGCCTGCCACAGGGCGAGGCGACTTTCACGGGTGGCGATGACGATGCGCTCGGGGGTCGCTTGGCTCACGATGGGATTTCACCTGACAGGAAGTTTTCATGCGGACAACGCCTGACAATTGCCGCAACGCAGCATCAGGGTTGGCACCTATGGTGCGCGGTCTGGCCGGCATTCTAGCATGCGTGCCGATCGCACTCTCGGCCGCCCAGCCGGGCCTGCCGAAGGCCATGGAGCTGGACGCGGACGGCGCCGCGATGCGCGCGGCGAAGATGCCGATGGTGGTGCTCTACAGCCAGGCCGACTGCAGCTACTGCGACCAGGCGCGCACCTACCTGGTGCCGATGGCAAAGGACCCGGCCAACGCGCAGCGCGCCCTGTTCAGGCAGATCGACATGGACTCCGATGCGGCGCTCGTCGATTTCGCCGGCAAGCCGTCGACGCACCGGCGCCTGGCCCGGCAGCTGGGCGCGAAGTTCACGCCGACCGTGGCCGTGCTCGACGCCGACGGCCGCGTCCTGGGCGAACCGATCATCGGCATGCGGCTGGCGGATTTCTACGGCCAGTACGTCGAGAACGCGATCGACGACGCCCGCGCGGCGCTGGCCGCGAGGCCCTGACCGCCCTCTAATTCAACCCTCCCTCGCCCCCCAGAACACGGAACCAGGAACGAAATGACCCAGGACAAGGACGCCCCGCTGCGTGAAGACATCCGCCTGCTCGGCCGCCTGCTCGGCGACACCGTGCGCGACCAGCAGGGCGCAGCCGCCTTCGAGCTGATCGAACGCATCCGCCAGAACTCGGTGCGCTTTCGCCGCGACGACGACATCGCCGCGCGGCGCGAACTCGAGGCGATGCTCGACGCCCTGTCGCGCGAGCAGACCATCCAGGTCGTGCGCGCCTTCAGCTACTTCTCGCACCTGGCCAACATCGCCGAGGACCAGCACCACATCCGCCGCAGCCGCGCCCACCTGATCGCCGGCTCGGCGCCGCGCGAGGGCAGCCTGGCCCATGCGCTCGAGCACGCGCTGGGCAGCGGCACGACCGACGCCGAGGCCCTGCTCGGCTTCTTCGACACCGCGCTGGTGTCGCCGGTGCTCACCGCCCACCCGACCGAGGTGCAGCGAAAGAGCATCCTCAACTGCGAGACCGTGCTCGCCCGCCTGCTCGACGAGCGCGACCGCATGCAGCTCACCCCCGAGGAGGCCGAGGCCAACCTCGAGGCGCTGCGCCGCGCGGTGCTGACGCTGTGGCAGACGCGCATGCTGCGCACCGCCAAGCTGTCGGTGATCGACGAGGTCAACAATGGGCTCTCGTACTTCGAGACCACCTTCCTGCGCGAACTGCCGCGCCTCTACGCGAGCCTCGAGGACCGCCTCGCCGCGGCCGATCCGGCGCTCGGCTCGCCCGAGCTCGCCGCCTTCGTCCAGGTGGGCAGCTGGATCGGCGGCGACCGCGACGGGGGCTACTACCTGGACGAACTGCACACCCTCGGCTCGCAGCTCTCGCTCGGCCTGGGCCTGGTGTCGGCCTCGGACGCGCTGCTCGCGCTCGCCGAGGCCTCGCCCGACAGCTCGCCGCATCGCAGCGACGAACCCTACCGCCGCGCCATCTCCGGCATCTACGCGCGGCTCGCCGCCACCCACCGCGCGCTGCTCGGCCATGCGCCGGCGCGCCATGCAGTCGCCGAGGCGACGCCCTATCCGGATGCGGCCGCGCTCGCCGCCGACCTCGACGTCCTGCACCGCTCGCTGGTGGCCAACGGCTCGGCGGCGCTCGCGCGCGGGCGGCTGCGCCACCTGCGGCGCGCGGTGAAGGTCTTCGGCTTTCACCTCGCCCCGATCGATCTGCGCCAGAACTCGGACGTGCACGAGCGCGTGGTCGCCGAGCTGCTCGAGGTCGCGCGCCCGGGCAGCGCCTACTCGAGTCTGGACGAAGACGCCCGCTGCGCGCTGCTGCTCGAGGAGCTCGCCACCGCGCGCCCGCTCGCCTCGCCGCACGTCCCGTACTCGGACGAGACCGAGGGCGAACTGGCGATCTTCCGCGCCGCGCGCCGCGCCCATCAGCGCTACGGCGCCGCGGCGATCCGCAACTGCATCATCTCCAAGACCGACGACGTCTCCGACCTGCTGGAGCTGGCCGTGCTGCTCAAGGAGGCCGGCCTGCTGCGCCCGCTGGAGAATGCGCTCGACGTGAACATCGTGCCGCTGTTCGAGACCATCGGCGACCTGGAGAACGCCGCCGGGGTCATGGACCGCATCTTCGCGCTGCCCGCCTACCGCGCCCTGCTCGAATCGCGCGCCCACACCCAGGAGGTCATGCTCGGCTACTCGGACAGCAACAAGGACGGCGGCTTCCTCACCTCGGGCTGGGCGCTGTACAAGGCCGAGGGCGAGCTGGTCGCCACCTTCGCCCGCCACGGCGTGCGCCTGCGCCTGTTCCACGGCCGCGGCGGCTCGGTGGGCCGCGGCGGCGGGCCGAGCTACCAGGCCATCCTCGCCCAGCCCGAGGGCGCGGTGCAGGGCCAGATCCGCCTGACCGAGCAGGGCGAGGTGATCGGCGCCAAATATGGCAACCCGGAAGTGGGCCGGCGCAACCTCGAGGTGCTGGTCGCCGCCACGCTCGAGACCAGCCTGCGCCCGGCCAGCGCCAGCCCCACCCCGGCCGCCTTCCTCGACGCCATGCAGGCGCTGTCGGACGCGGCCTTCGCCGCCTACCGCGGACTCGTCTACGAGACCGAGGGCTTCGAGCGCTACTTCTGGGAATCGACCGTGATCAGCGAGATCGCGGCGCTCAACATCGGCTCGCGCCCGGCCTCGCGCAAGAAGAGCACGGCGATCGAGGACCTGCGCGCGATCCCCTGGGTGTTCTCGTGGTCGCAGTGCCGGGTGATGCTGCCGGGCTGGTACGGCTTCGGCAGCGCAGTGCGCGCCTTCCTCGCCGCGCGCCCGGACGACGGCCTGGCGCTGCTGCAGCGCATGAATGCGGAGTGGCCCTTCTTCCAGACCCTGCTGTCGAACATGGACATGGTGCTGGCCAAGACCGACCTCGCCATCGCCAGCCGCTACGCCGCGCTGGTCAAGGACGTGGCGCTGCGCGAGGCGATCTTCGGGCGCATCCGCGCCGAACACCAGGCCACGGTCGAGGCGGTGCTGCAGATCACCGGCCAGACCGAGCTGCTCGACGCCAACCCGCTGCTCAAGCGCTCGATCCGCAACCGCTTCCCCTATCTCGACCCGCTCAACCACGTCCAGGTCGAGATGCTGAGCCGACACCGCGAGGCCACCGCCGGCAGCGGCGCCACCGACGAGCGCATCCGCATCGGCATCCACATCTCCATCAACGGCATCGCCGCAGGACTGCGAAACAGCGGCTGAGCGGCGACCGCGTCAGAGCCCGAGCATCTGCCTCACCACCGGCCACTGCCGGCGGCTGACCGGCAGGCGCTCGGGCACGCCGCGGATCAGCACCGCCCAGTGCGCATCGCCGCCGTCCGGCTCGCCGGTGCGCTCGACGCCCTGTACCGCATCGCGCGCGACCAGGCAGTTGCGGTGCAGGCGCAGGAAGCGGCGCGGAAACTCCTCCTCGAGCTGCACCAGCGATTCGTCGAGCACGTATTCGCGCTTGACGGTGCGCGCGGTCACGTACTTCAGCTCGGCGCGCTATATCAAAAAAAAATTAATAAAAATGAAAAAAAATTATTTATTACTATTTTTTATAGTGTTGTTTTTTAGTGTTAGTGCCACATCAATTCACAGTAGAATTTCATTCGGACCATATATTCAAACTCAAATCACAAAAAGTGTATTTGATATGAATATACATAATACTAATTGGGTAAAATCTGATTCTACTAAAATTTTATTTGATTTTATTGATAATAATAAAATTATT
>JARRBR010000002.1 GCA_029982755.1 Rhodocyclaceae bacterium | reverse complement strand
TCGACCCGCGCCTCAAGCGCCGGGTGATGAAGGAAGGCCTGCGCCCCTACCTCGGCGACAACTGCCAGGCCTGGGACATGCAGCCCGATGGCAAATACCGGCGCAAGCACGCGCGCAGCATCCGGCGCGCGGCGCAACTGATCCTGCTGAAGGAGCTCGCGGCGAGCAGTTGAGCCCCTTGCCCCGCAGCCAGAAAGCAGTGGCGGCGCCCTGAAGGCGCCGCCGGCACGCAATCACTGCGGCGGCGAGTATTACTTGCGCTGCGCGTCGATGACGCCGGACACCTCGCGGATCAGCGTGATCGCGCGCTGCACCTGCTTGATGCCATTGATCTCCATCGTAAACCGCATGTAGGCCGTGCCCTTCTTGGTCAGGGTATTCACCGCGATCACGTTGAGCTTCTCGCGCGACAGCACCTCCGAGATGTCGCGCAGCAGGCCCTGGCGGTCGCTCGCCTGCACGGTGATGTCGACCTGGTAAAGCGCGCTGCGGTTGTCGTGCGCCTTCTCGCCCCACTCCGCGGGGATCACGCGTTCGGGATGCTTGCGCGCCAGCTCCTGAAAGTCCGCGCAATCGACGCGGTGGATCGAGATGCCGCGGCCGCGGGTCACGAAGCCTTCGATGGCGTCCGGCGGCGCCGGCTTGCAGCAGCGCGACAGCGAGGTCATCAGCTTGCCGACGCCGACGATCAGGATCTTGTCCTGGTTGTCGCCCGAGCGGCTGCGGCTGACCACGAATTCCGGTGCGGCCTCCGCTGCCGGCTCGGGTGCGCTGCCCTCGCGCAGCGCGGTCTGTACGGCGCGCGGGCCGACCTCGCCGCGGCCGGCAGCCAGGTACAGCGCTTCGGCGTTCTTGAAACCGAGGCGCTCGGCCAGGCCGTCGATGTTCGCCTGGCCGTGGCCGTCGCGCTGCATTTCCTTGGTGACGAAGCTGCGCCCGCGGTTGAGCAGTTCCTCTTCGTCGAGCTGGGCGAAGTACTGCTTGATCTTGGTACGCGCGCGCGAAGTCGCCACGTAGCCCTGGCGCGGATCGAGCCAGTCACGCGACGGCCCGCCTTCCTTGGCGGCGACGATCTCCACCGTCTGCCCGCTGTCGAGCCGGGTGTTGAGCGGCACCAGATGACCGTCCACCTTGGCACCGCGGCAGTGATGGCCGAGGTCGGTATGCAGGCGGTAGGCGAAGTCCACGGGCGTTGCGCCGCGCGGCAGATCCACCACCTTGCCCTGCGGCGTCAGCACGTAGAGCGTGTCGTCGAGCGAGGCGCGCTTGAACTGCTCCATCCAGTGCGCCGAGTCGGTCACCTCGTCACGCCACGACAGCAGGTTGCGCAGCAGGGCGATCTTCTCGTCGTAGTCGCCGCCGTCCTTCGCCCCTTCCTTGTAGCGCCAGTGCGCCGCGACCCCGAGTTCGGCGTGCTTGTGCATGTCGAAGGTGCGGATCTGCACCTCCAGCGCCCGCCCGTCACCCGCCAGCACCGCGGTGTGCAGCGACTGGTAGTTGTTGCCCTTGGGCTTGGTGATGTAGTCGTCGAACTCCTGCTGGATCGGCTGCCACATCTGGTGGACGATGCCGAGCACCGTGTAGCAGTCCTTGATCTCGGGCACCAGCACGCGCAGCGCGCGGATGTCGAAGACCTGCGAGAAGTCGAGCCGCTTCTTCCGCATCTTGTTGTAGATGCTGTAGATGTGCTTGGCCCGTCCGGTGATCTCGGCCTCGATGCCGACCGCCGCGAGTTCGCGCTTCAGGCGCTCGATCGCGTCGTGGATGAACTGTTCGCGCTCGACCCGTCGCTCGTCGAGCATCTTGGCGATGCGCTTGTAGGTCTCCGGCTCGATGAAGCGGAAGGACAGATCCTCCAGCTCCCACTTGATCTGCCACACGCCGAGTCGGTTGGCGAGGGGCGCGTAGATATCCAGGCTCTCGCGCGCCACATCGACGCGTGCCTCGCCCGGCAGCTCGGTGTAGTAGCGCAGGGTCTGGGTGCGCGAAGCCAGCCGCACCAGCACGACGCGGATGTCCTCCACCATCGCCAGCAGCATCTTGCGCAGCACCTCGGTCTGCGCACGGATCTCCGGCGCCGAGGTGGTCGCGGTGAGGCGGGTCAGCACGCGCAGGCCGTTGAGCTTGTGCAGGCCGCGCACCAGCCCCGCCACCGCTGCCCCGAAACGCGTGCCGATCTCCTCGTTGGGGTCGTCGAGTTCGTCCCATACCGCGAACAGCAGCGCGGCCAGCCGCGTCTCGGCGTCCATGCGCAGCGAGGCGACGATCAGTGCCGCGCCCAGCGCGTGCGTCCAGGTCGATTCGCCGGTGCCGAGGACCTTGTCCTCGTACAGGTCGGCGATCCAGTCCAGCGCCTGCTCGATGCGCGCGCGCTCCTGCGGCTCCAGGCCGGCGGCGAGCAAGTCGATCGGTGGCGCGGTATCGCCCGGGGCGATGGCATGAGTGACGGAAACCATGGCCTCGATTATCCCACATCGGGCAGACGGTCGATGCGGGCATCCGTCACCGCCGCCCGCGTTCCGCCACCGGGCCCGCCCTGTGCGATCATCCCCCCGTTCCATCGCCACGCAGGACTCGACCGACACCCGATGCTAGGCTTCGTCCGCCGCCTCCTGGGCCTCGCGCCCACCGCACCCGCAGTACCCGCCGAACAATGGCAGCGGGTCGAGCGCACCCTGCCCTTCCTCGCCCGCCTGCGGCCCGAAGAGCGCCTGCGGCTGCGCGAGATGGCGCTCGAATTCCTGCGCCGCAAGGAGTTCCATGGCGCACAGGGCCTGCAGCTCGACGACGACATGCTGCTCGCGATCGCGCTGCAGGCCTGTCTGCCCGTCCTCAACATCGGGCTTCAGGCCTACGACGGCTGGGTCGGGATCGTCGTCTACCCCGGCGACTTCGTGATTCCCCGCCGCACCGTCGATGAGGCCGGCGTGCTCCACGAGTACGACGACGAGGTGCTCGGCGAGGCCTGGGAGGGCGGACCGGTGCTGATCGCATGGTTCGACGAGGAAGACGGCCCATCCGGCGTAAACGTGGTCATCCACGAATTCGCGCACAAGCTCGACATGGAGAACGGCGGCGTCGACGGCCTGCCCCGCCTGCGCACGGGCATGTCGCGCCAGGCCTGGGCCGAGGCCTTCGCCCGCGCCTACGAGGACTTCTGCGCCGAGGTCGATCGCGGGATCGACACCGACATCGACCCTTATGCCGCCGAACACCCGGCGGAGTTCTTCGCCGTGGTCTCGGAGGTCTTCTTCGAGGCACCCGAGCTGCTCGCGAGGCGCTTTCCTGCGGTCCATGCGCAACTGAGCCTGCTCTACGGCATCGACCTCGCCGCCCGGACCCCCACGGATCCCTTCCCCGACGAGGCCCCTTCATCCTCCCGGAGAGCGCACGGATGAGTGAGCGCAAGCGCCTGCTGATCGTCTTCCACACCCAGAGCGGCAACACCGGCCGGCTCGCCGATGCGGTGCTGAACGGCGCGCGCCGCGTCGACGAGGTCGACACCGTGATCAAGCGTGCCTTCGACGCCGGCACCGAGGACCTGCTCGCCTGCGACGGCCTGCTGCTCGGCACGCCGGAGAACTTCGGCTACATGTCGGGCGCCCTGAAGGACTTTTTCGATCGCACCTATTACCCCTGCGAGGGCAAGCTCACCGGCCTGCCCTACGCCGTGTTCGTCAGCGCCGGCAACGACGGCACCGGCGCGGTGCGCGAGATCGGCCGCATCGCCCGCGGCTACGGCTGGAAGGACGTCGCCGAGGCGCTGATCGTGCGCAAGGAGATCACGTCCGCGGACCTCGTCCGCGCGGAGGAACTCGGCGAAGCCTTCTCCGCCGGGCTGTCGATGGGCGTGTTCTGAAGGCGCTTGCATTGCGTGCAAGCCTGTTTCACAAAACGGAAACGAACGGGATTGGCAGACGCTCCCGACCTGGCCTAAGCTGCAAGGGCTTCTTTCGCTTGAATGCATCGCGCCCGCAGCCGCGGACGAACCGACTGAAACCGAAAGGGAGATCCTTTATGGCCATTACCTGGATTCTGGTTGCCAACGCCAGCCTGGCGAAGCTGTACGAGAACCTGGGGCCCAACAAGGGCCTGAAGCTGGTCAAGGAACTGATCCACCCCGAAAGCAGGCAAAAGAACGGCGAACTCGTCTCCGACCGCTCGGGCGCCATGGCGATGACCGGGTCCGGCGGCGGATCCATGCAGCCGCAGACCATGCCCAAGCAGCACGAAGCCAAGGTATTCGCACAGGAGATCGCCCAGGCGCTCTACCAGGGCCGCACCAGCAACGCATTCAAGCGCGCCATCGTGGTCGCCCCGCCCGCCTTCATGGGCCTGCTCAACGCGGTCATTGACGGTCCGACCGCACAACTGATCACGGACCGCTTCGAAAAGGACTACACGAAGACACCCGAGAACGAGCTCGGCGAACGCCTGGGCTCGACCATCTTTCTCTGACCCTGGAGGACCTTTCGCAATTGCTTCAGACTTGCCCTGACACTCGCCGAAGGCCGGCTGGCCAGACGCAAAGGAGGACGTGTTTGAACTTGGCGCAGAGGATTCAAAAGACCTGCTGAAGGCAGCACCAGACCGATCAGATCGTCTCCACTCGCGAGACCGGGGCGCCGGAAGGCGGCTCCAGAAAGAAATACGGGGCGCTGTGCGCCCCGTGCCCTTTTTACGGGCATCAGTTCGGGCCGCGGCTCCGGACCGGCGCCGCACCGCCCTCGCCGAGCGACCAGCGTTCGAGCACCCGATAGTGCGCGCCATCCGCGGAACGCTCGGATGCGACCAGCACGAAGCTCGCCACCGGCCACCGCAGTAGTGGGGTCTCGGCCTGCCGGGGCGAACGCAAGGCATTGCGGACCAGGGTCACATGCGGATTGAACGCACGCGCTTCGAGCTCGAACCCGGCTGCGTGCAAGCGCGCGCCAAGCTCCGCGGCCAGCGCCTGCAAGGCCGCGGGAACCGTCTCGCAGCCCGCCCACAGGACACGGTGGCCGTGCCAGCCACCCACCCGATCGAGTTCGAGCACGAAACGTTCGGCATGCAGCGCGCCGGCGACCTCTTCGAGCACGGCCAGCCACGACGCCGGGACATCGCCGAGGAAGGCAAGGGTCATGTGCACCGTTTCGCGGCGCATCAGCCGCCCGCCGCATTCCGCACGGAGGGTGCGTCCGCGCGCATGCAGGGCCGCGGCGGTGGCGGCATCGGGCCACAGCGCGAAAAACACGCGCATCCGCTCCGCCGGCATCGAAGCCGATCGCGGCGCGGCGGACGACCCCTCGTTCATGCGGTGCGCGCGAGCATCGCCACGACCTGGGCGGCGATGCCCTCGCCGCGCCCGGTGAAGCCGAGCTTCTCGGTGGTCTTGCCCTTGATGTTGATCGCCGCCGGATCCATCACCAGGTCGGCGGCGATGTTGGCCACCATCGCCGGCGCATGGGGCAGCACGCGCGGCTCCTTGCAGATCACGGTCGCGTCGATGTTGACCACCTGCCAGCCCGCCGCGCGCACACGGTCGAAGGCCTCGCGCAGCAGCGCGCGGCTGTCGGCGCCGGCGTGGGCCGGATCGGTGTCGGGGAACAGGCGGCCGATGTCCCCCAGCCCGGCGGCGCCCAGCAGTGCGTCGGTGAGCGCATGCAGCAGCACGTCGGCGTCGGAATGGCCGAGCAGCCCTTGCGCAAAGGGGATGTGCACGCCGCCCACGATCAGCGGACGGCCGGGGACCAGGGCGTGCACGTCGAAGCCCTGGCCGATGCGGAACGGAAAACTCATCTGTCGTGTCCCTGGCGATGTTTGAGGATCCACTCGGCCAGATGCAGGTCGAGCGGATAGGTGACCTTCAGGTTGGTCGCGTCGCCCTGCACCAGGCGCGGGCGCAGGCCGGCAGCCTCGATCGCGCTCGCCTCGTCGGTGACGTCCTTGGCGTGCTCGAGCGCGCGGCGCAGCATCACGTAGCGGAACATCTGCGGCGTCTGCGCCTGCCACAGGCTGTCGCGCGGCACGGTCTCGAGCACATGGCGGCGCTCGTCGGCGCGCTTGAGGGTGTCGGCGACCGGGACGGCGAGCAGGCCGCCGACCTCATCGTGCGCCAGCTCGCGCACCAGCGCCTCGATGTGCCAGTGCGCCAGGCACGGACGCGCCGCGTCATGAACGAGGATCCAGTCGGTCTGCGCCACTTCGCCGGCAATCGCCCGCAGGCCGCCGAGCACGCTGTCGGCCCGCGTGGCGCCACCGCAGAACAGCGGTCGCAGCTTGGGCCCGAGCATCGACCAGTCGTGCCGCGCCCACTCGGCATCGTCCACCGAGAGCACCACGAAGACCCGGTCGATCTCCGGCGCCGCGCACAGCACAGCCAGCGCATGATGGATCAGCGGCCGGCCGAGCAGCGGCAGGTATTGCTTGGGTCGTGCCGCGCCCATGCGCGAGCCGCTGCCGGCCGCGGGCACGATGGCGAAATGTCGGGGCTGGAAGTTCTGCATGGGCGGCATTCTATCCGGGCACGGCCGGTGTGCGCCGGCTGCAGGCCGGTAGCGGCGGCCTATAATGAACTTGTTTCCCGACAGCTTCCGTTTCGAGGCAAACCGATGGCGCTGGCTTCCATTCGTCCTCCGGCCGTGGCCGGACAGTTCTACCCTGGCGACGACCGCGTGTTGCGCACGCAGCTCGCCGAGATGCTGAGCACCGCGGTCGCGCTCGAGGATGCGCCGGCCCCCAAGGCGATCGTCGTGCCGCACGCGGGGTACATGTACTCCGGTCCGGTGGCGGCCAGCGCGTATTCGCTGCTCGCACCCATGCGCCACGTCGTCCGCCGGGTGGTGATGCTGGGCCCGACCCATCGCGTGGCGATCCGCGGCTTCGCCCTGCCCGCCGCGCAGGCGTTTGCCACCCCGCTCGGCGAGGTGCCGCTGTCGCGAACCGACTGGATGGCCCTGCAGGCGCGCGACGACGTCATCGTCGACGACCGCCCGCACGCCCTCGAGCACTGCCTCGAGGTCCAGCTTCCCTTCCTGCAGATGACCCTCGAGCGCTTCGAGATCGTCCCCGTGCTGGTCGGCGACGCCCCGGCGCAGGCGGTCGCGAGCCTGATCGAGCAGCTGTGGGGCGGCCCGGAGACCCTGATCCTGATCAGCTCGGACCTGTCCCACTACCTGAGCTATCGCGAGGCGCAATGGTCCGACCGCGCAACCGTGGAACAGGTGCTCGAGCTGCGTCCCGGGCTGGATCACGAGCAGGCTTGCGGCGCGACGCCGATCAACGGGCTGCTGATCGCAGCCCGCGAACACCACCTGCGGCCGCACCTGCTCGATCTGCGCAATTCCGGTGACACCGCGGGCGATCGCTCGCGCGTGGTCGGCTACACCAGCATCGCCTTCTGTGAAGCGGAACCCTCCAACCATGCCCGACACTGACCTCGGCTCCACCCTGCTCGCCCTCGCCCGCCAGGCGATCGCCCACCGCCTCGGTCGCGGCCCCGAACCGGCCATCCCCGACGACCCGCGGCTGCGCGAGAAGGGCGCGACCTTCGTCACCCTCACCATGGACGGCGAACTGCGCGGCTGCATCGGCAGCCTGCGGCGCTCGCGCACCCTGGGGGAGGACGTGATCCACAACGCGGTCACCGCGGCGATGGAAGACCCGCGCTTTCCGCCGCTGTCCGCGGCCGAGTTCGACGCGCTGACGGTCGAGGTTTCGCTGCTGTCCGAACCCAAGTTCCTCGAGTTCTCCGGCGAGCAGGGACTGCTCGCCCAGCTGCGTCCCGGCGAGGACGGCCTGATCATCTTCTCCGGCTGCCGCAGCGCCACCTTCCTGCCCCAGGTGTGGGAGCAACTGCCCGAACCGCAGCAGTTCCTCGCCGCGCTCAAGCACAAGGCCGGCCTGCCCACCAACCGCGAGGTGGCCGGACTGATGGCCGCGCGCTATCACGTGCAGAAATGGAAGGAGACCGAGGCGGAGGCGTCATGAGCTCCATCGCCGGGCCGATCGCCGACATCGGCAGCCGCCATCCCGCGCGCTACTGGCACCGCCTCGAAGACGGCCGCTACCAGTGCGACCTGTGCCCGCGCCTGTGCAAGCTGCACCCGGGCCAGCGCGGCGCCTGCTTCGTGCGCATGCGCGAGGGCGACGAGATGCTGCTGACCACCTATGGGCGCAGCTCCGGGTTCTGCATCGACCCGATCGAGAAGAAGCCGCTCAACCACTTCTACCCCGGCAGCAAGGTCTTATCCTTCGGCACCGCAGGCTGCAACCTGGCATGCAAGTTCTGCCAGAACTGGGACATCTCCAAGTCGCGCGACCTCGACACCCTGATGGACCAGGCCTCACCGCAGGAGATCGTCGACACCGCGCTGCACTGGGGCTGCCACAGCGTCGCCTTCACCTACAACGACCCGGTGATCTTCGCCGAGTACGCGATGGACGTCGCCGACCTGTGCCGGGAACGCGGCCTGAAAACGGTGGCGGTGACCGCCGGCTACATCTCCGAATGCGCGCGCGCGGATTTCTTCTCGCGGATGGACGCGGCCAACGTCGACCTCAAGGGCTTCACCGATGACTTCTACGTCAGGCTGTGCGGCGCCCACCTGCAGCCGGTGCTCGACACCCTGGTCTGGCTGCAGCACGAGACCGAGGTCTGGGTGGAACTCACCACGCTGTTGATCCCCGGCCACAACGATTCGGACGCCGAGATCGCCGCGCTGTCCGCCTGGGTACGCAAGGAGCTGGGAGCGGACGTGCCGCTTCACTTCAGCGCCTTCCATCCCGACTTCAAGATGTCCGACGTCCCGCCGACGCCGCCGGCGACGCTGAGCCGCGCACGCCGCATCGCGCTCGATGCCGGCCTGCACCATGTCTATACCGGCAACGTCCATGACACCGAAGGCGACACCACGCACTGCGCGCGTTGTGGCGAAACCCTGATCGTGCGCGACTGGTACGAGATCCGCCGCTACCGGCTGAGCGCCGAGGGTGCCTGCCCGAGCTGCGGCGAGCGCCTGGCGGGTCGATTCGGTGCGGTGGGTGCGGTGGTCGACGACGCCTTCGGCGCGCGCCGCATCCCGGTCGCGATCCATCGCCAGGCGGGCGGCGGCCGGCCGCAGCCCTGAGACGCAGCGCGCAGCCGGTTCGGATCAGTCGCGGAAGCTGACCCACGCCTCGAGCGGCTCGCGCTCGGTCCGCAGCGCGTTTTCCGGCGCGTCCAGGTCGGCGTAGCCGAGGGACATGCCGCAGATCAGCGTCTCGCTGTCCGGAATGCCGACTTCCTGGCGGATGATGCGATGGAACTGGATCAGGGCGACCTGCGGGCAGGTGTCGAGGCCGCGTGCCTTAGCAGCCAGCATCACGTTCTGCAGGAACATGCCGTAATCGAGCCAGGAGCCCTGCTCCATGATGCGATCGACGGTGAAGATCAGCCCGACCGGCGCGTCGAAGAAACGGTAGTTGCGCGCGAACTGCTCGTGCATGCGCTTCGCGTCGCCCTTCTGGATGCCCAGCAGGCCGTAAAGCTGCATGCCGACCTTGCGCCGGCGGTCGATGTAGGGCGAAACCCACTGTTTCGGGTAGTACTGGTACGGGTCCGAGTGCGTCGCCGCCTCCTCCGGATCGTCGAAGGCAGCGAGCAGGCGCTCGCTGACCCGGGCCCTGGTGTCGCCGCTCAATACCCAGGCTTTCCAGGGCTGGATGTTGGTGCCCGAGGGCGCGCGCGCGGCCACCGACAGGATCTCGGCGACCGTTTCCCGCGCCACCGGTTGCGGCAGGAAGGCGCGGCAAGAGTAGCGGCCGGTGATGACCTCATCGACTGCGGACTGGAGGGATGTCGTCATGTTCGAACCTTTCTGTCGGGGCCGGCTGCGGCGGCAGCCGGCCGAAGTGGGGCGTCGAATGGTGGATCGATGTGACGTTAACGTCAACGCTGCCGGACGAAACAAGCCCGCATGAGCGGCCAGCCGCTCTCCTATAATTGAGGCCTTCGAATGCCGGACATGCGCGCCTGTCGCCCCTGTCCCGCCGTGCTTTCCTCCCGCCCCATGCCCACTTCCCTCGATTCGCTACTCGCCCGGCTCGCGCTCCAGAAGCTGCCCAAGCCCGGTGCCCGCCTCGATCTCGACCCCCTCGCCGGCTCGGCCGACGCGCTCGCCATCAGCCAGCTCGCCAGCCGCGGCCGCATGCTGGTGGTGATCACCGCCAACCCGCTCGACGCCCAGCGCCTGCAGGAGGAGATCGCCTGGGTCGCGCCCGGGCTGCGCGCGCACCTGCTGCCCGACTGGGAGACCCTGCCCTACGACAGCTTCTCGCCCCACCAGGACCTGATCTCCGAGCGCCTGTCGACGCTCTATGCGATCTCACGCGGCGAGACCGACCTCGTGCTGGTGCCGGCCTCGACGGCGCTCTACCGCATGGCGCCGCCGAGCTATCTCGCCGCCTACACCTTCTTCCTCAAGCAGGGCGAGAAGCTCGATGTCGAGCAGTTCAAGGCGCAGATGGCGCTCGCCGGCTACGCGCACGTGACCCAGGTGGTGAGCCCGGGCGAATTCTCGGTGCGCGGCGGGCTGGTGGACCTGTTCCCGATGGGCTCGCCGCTGCCCTTCCGCATCGACCTCTTCGACGACGAGGTCGAGAGCATCAAGACCTTCGACCCCGACACCCAGCGCACGGTGTATCCGACCAAGGAGATCCGCCTGCTGCCGGCGCGCGAGTTCCCGCTCGACGACAAGGGGCGCACGCGCTTTCGCAGCCGCTTCCGCGAGACCTTCGAGGGCGACCCGACGCGCGCCTCGATCTACAAGGACGTCTCCAACGGCATCGCCCCGGCCGGCATCGAGTACTACCTGCCACTGTTCTTCGACGACACCGCGACCCTGCTCGACTACCTGCCCGCCGACACCGCGGTGCTGCTGCACCGCGACGTCCCTGCCGCGATCGCCGAGTTCTGGAAGGACACCCGTTCGCGCTACGACCTGCTGAAGGGCGACCGCAGCCGGCCGGTGCTCCCGCCCGAGCAGCTCTTCCTGACCGACGAGGCCTTCTTCATCGCGCTGAAGAACCTGCCGCGCCTCGCCATTGGAGCAGAAGCGGGCGCCGAAGCCGCCGCCGACATGGCGGATGCGCTCGCCCTGCCGCCGCCCGAGGTCGCGGTCGAGCGCAAGGCAAGCGACCCGCTGCACAAGCTGAAGGCCTTCCTCGCGGGCTTCGACGGCCGCGTGCTGCTGCTGTCGGACTCGCCCGGCCGGCGCGAAACGATGGCCGAGTTCTTCGCCGAATACGACGTCCGCCCCGAGGCCAGCGCCGACTTCGGCGCCTTCCTCGACTCCGACGCCCGCCTGGCGCTCGGCGTCGCCCCGCTCGCGCGCGGCTTCGTGCTGCCCGCGGCGAAGCTCGCGGTGCTCACCGAGACCGAGCTCTACGCCGCCACCGCCCGCACCCGCGCCCGCCGCGACGCGCGCAAGGCGGCCACCATGGAAGGCTGGCTGCGCGACCTCTCGGAACTGAAGATCGGCGATCCGGTGGTGCATGTGTCGCACGGCATCGGCCGCTACCTCGGCCTCATCCACATGAACCTCGGCGAAGGCGACACCGAGTTCCTGCACCTGGAATACAACGGCGGCGACAAGCTCTACGTGCCGGTGTCGCAGCTGCACGTGATCACCCGCTACGCCGGGGCCGACCCGGAAGCGGTCGACCTCCACCGCCTGGGCTCCGGCCAGTGGGAGAAGGCCAAGAAGAAGGCCGCGATGCAGGTGCGCGACACCGCCGCCGAGCTGCTCGCGCTCTACGCCCAGCGCGCCGCCCGCCCCGGCCACCGTTTCGACTTCAAGCAGCACGATCTGGAGGCCTTTGCCGAGGGTTTCGGCTTCGAGACCACGCCCGACCAGCAGGCCGCCATCGATGCGGTCGTCGGCGACATGAAGTCCGGCCGGCCGATGGACCGCCTGGTGTGCGGCGACGTCGGCTTCGGCAAGACCGAGGTCGCGCTGCGCGCCGCCTTCATCGCCGTGGCCGACGGCAAGCAGGTGGTGGTGCTGTGCCCGACCACGCTGCTCGCCGAACAGCACTACCAGACCTTCGCCGATCGCTTCACCGACTGGCCGATCAAGATCGCCGAGCTGTCGCGCTTCAAGTCGGCCAAGGAACAGGCCGAGGCGCTGCAGCTGCTGTCCGAAGGCAAGGTCGACATCATCATCGGCACCCACCGCCTGCTGCAGAAGGATGTGGTCTTCAAGCGCCTCGGCCTGGTGATCATCGACGAGGAGCACCGCTTCGGCGTCCGCCAGAAGGAGGCCTTGAAGCAGCTGCGCTCCGAGGTCGACATCCTCACCCTCACCGCCACCCCGATCCCGCGCACTCTGGGCCTGGCGATGGAGGGTCTGCGCGAGTTCTCGGTCATCGCCACGCCGCCGCAAAAGCGTCTGTCGATCAAGACCTTCGTGCAGCCCTCCAGCCGCGGCGTGATCCGCGAGGCGGTGCTGCGCGAATTCAAGCGCGGCGGCCAGGTGTACTTCCTGCACAACGAGGTCGACACCATCGACAACATGAAGAACGACCTCGAGGAGCTGCTGCCCGAGGCGCGCATCGTGGTCGGCCACGGCCAGTTGCCCGAACGCGAGCTCGAGCGTGTGATGCGCGACTTCACCCAGCAGCGCGCCAACCTGCTGCTGTGCACCACGATCATCGAGACCGGCATCAACATCCCCACCGCCAACACCATCATCATCAACCGCGCCGACCGCTTCGGCCTGGCCCAGCTGCACCAGCTGCGCGGCCGCGTCGGCCGCAGCCACCACCAGGCCTATGCCTACCTGCTGACCATGCCCGGCGCCAAACCCACCGCGCAGGCGCAGAAAAGGCTCGAAGCCATTGCGATGATGGAAGACCTCGGCTCCGGCTTCTACCTGGCGATGCACGACCTCGAGATTCGCGGCGCCGGCGAGGTGCTGGGCGAGAACCAGTCGGGCGAGATCCAGCAGGTCGGTTTCAGCCTGTACACCGAGATGTTGAAGCGCGCGGTCAAGGACCTGCAGGCCGGCAAGGAGCCCGACCTGTCGCAACCGCTGGAGGTGGTGTCCGAGATCAACCTGCACACCCCAGCGCTGCTGCCCACCGACTATTGCCCCGACGTGCAGGAGCGCCTAACGCTGTACAAGCGCCTGGCCAACTGCGACACGGAGGAAGACTTGCGCGCGCTGCAGGAAGAACTGATCGACCGCTTCGGCGAGCTCCCGCCGCAGACCGCCGCGCTGATCGAGACTCACCGCCTGCGCATGCTGGTGAAGGACTACGGGGTCAACAAGCTGGACGCGTCCGATGCGCAGATCAGCGTGCAGTTCGCCAAGGACGCGCCGATCGACCCGGTCAAGGTCATCTTCCTGATCCAGAAGGACCGCAGCACCAAGATGGCCGGGCCCGAGAAGCTGGTGCGCCGCGCCAGCCTGCCCAACCTGAAGGAGCGGGTGAAGGCGGTGAAGGACCTGCTCGACGCGGTGAAGGCCTGACGAGGAAGGACCGCGATGCTCATCAACTGCACCGCCTACCAGCACGGCCGCAAGCTCGCCGACATCCCGGTCGAGGACATCAGCGACTACCTGCAGCAGCCCGACACCTTCGTCTGGGTCGCGCTCAAGGACGCCACGCCGGACGAGCTGGCGGTGATGAAGGAAGAGTTCGGCCTGCACGAGCTCGCCGTCGAGGACGCCAACCACGGCCATCAGCGCCCCAAGGTCGAGGAATACGACGACGAACTCTTCGTGGTCATGCACCTGGTCGAGGAGCGCGAAGGCAAGCTCGAGGTCGGCGAGGTGCACGTCTTCGTCGGCGCCAACTACATCCTGTCGGTGCGCAACAACAGCGCGCGCGACTTCCTCGGCGTGCGTGCGCGCTGCGAACGCGAGCCGAAGATGCTCGCCAAGGGCGCCGGCTTCGTACTCTACGCGCTGATGGACGCGGTGGTGGACCGCTACTTCCCGCTCATCGAGAAGCTGGAGAACGAGGTCGAGGCGCTCGAGGAGCGCATCTTCACCAAGGGCGCGGGCAATTCGAACATGCGCCGCCTGTACCGCCTCAAGCGCAAGGTCACCCTCCTCAAGCACGCCGTGCTGCCGCTGATGGAAGCCGCCGGCAAGCTGCACAGCGGGCGCGTGCCCGAGGTCTGCGCCAAGAGCCGGCACTACTTCCGCGACGTCTACGACCACCTGACCCGCATCAACGCCTCGCTCGACAGCATCCGCGACACCATCGGTACGGCGATCCAGGTCAACATCTCGCTGGTCACCATCGACCAGACCGAGGTCAGCAAACGCCTGGCGGCCTGGGCCGGCATCTTCGCCGTCGCCACCGCCTTCGCCGGCATCTGGGGGATGAACTTCAGCCACATGCCCGAACTGGAATGGGAATACGGCTATTTCGCCGGGCTCGGCGTCATCGTCGGCGCCAGCGCCTTCCTGTGGTGGCGATTCCGCAAGGCGAGGTGGCTGTAGGTTCGCGGCTTCCCGCGCCCCGCTGCGTGGCTACAATCCCGTCATGTCCTTAGACGAGCGAACGCCATGAGCTTATTCGACGACCTCGCACGCAGCCTCGAACGCAACCGCATCACCCGCCGCCAGGCGCTCTGGCTGCTCGGCGCAGGTGCTGCGAGCCTATCGGGCTGCGCCACCTCCCCCGTCACCGGGGAGACCATCCTCGTCGGCATGAGCGAGGCACAGGAGAAGCAGACCGACGCCCAGGTCGCGCCGCACCAGTTCTCGCAGGACCTCGGCGCCATCCAGGACGAAGCGGTCAACCGCTACGTCGCCGACATCGGCCAGCGTATGGGGCTGCTCACCCATCGCCCGCAGATGCCCTACTCCTACCGCGTGCTCAACGCCAACTACGTCAACGCCTACACTTTCCCCGGCGGCGCGATGGGCGTGACCCGCGGCATCCTCGCCGACCTCAACGACGAGGCCCAGCTGGCCGCGCTGCTCGGCCACGAGCTCGGCCACGTCAATGCCCGCCACGCCGCCCAGCGCCAGGGGCAGACCATGCTCGCGCAGGCGGCGCTCGCCGGCCTCAACGTGGCGGCGCAGAACTCCGACTGGGGCGGGCTCATGAGCATGGGCGGGCAGATCGGCGCCAGCGCCCTGCTCGCCGGCTACTCGCGCGAGCACGAGCGCGAGGCCGACGCCCTCGGCCAGGAATACCTGGTCAAGGCCGGCTACCCCGCCACCGGCATGGTGCGGCTGCATCAACTGCTGGTTTCCGAGGAGAAATCCGCCCCCTCGTTGCTGCAGACGATGTTCTCCACCCACCCGATGAGCCGCGAGCGCATGGATGCCGCGCAGGCCGCGGCCGACTCGCGCTACCGCATCAGCAACGGCCTGGACGCGCGTCGCGAACGCTTCATGGACAGCACCGCCAGCCTGCGCCGCATCCGCCCCACCATCGACGCCTGCAAGAACGGCGAGACCGCGATGGCGGCGAAGCAGTACGCCAAGGCCCAGGCCGAATTCCAGACCGCACTGACGAAAACCCCGCGCGACTACGCCAGCAACCTGCGCATGGCGCAGTGCCTGCAGGCCCAGGGCCAGACCGCGAAGGCGGTGAGCTACGCCGACAACGCGCGCGAGATCTACCCGCAGGAAGCGCAGGCCTACAAGCTTGCCGGCGTGCTCGCCCTGCAGCAGCGCGACGCCGGCCGCGCCTTCCAGAACCTCGACCGCTTCGACCGCCTGCTCCCCGGCGACGCCGGCATCACCTTCCTCAAGGGCATCTCGCTCGAAGGCATGGGGGACCGCCAGGCCGCCGCCCAGCAATATGTCGCCTACCTGCGCCAGAGCCAGCAGGGCAACGCCGCGCAGTATTCCTACAACCGGCTCAAGGCCTGGGGGGTAGTGAAATAAGCCGCACGACCCTGTTCGCCCGCGCGGCGAACAGGGCCGCTACACCGGCTGGGACACCGCCAGCTTCAGCCCGAAGCCGAGGAACACCACCCCGGTGAGCCGGTCGAGCGCGGCGACCACGGACGGTTTCTGCAGGAAGCGCACCGAGCGCCGCGTGAGCGCGATCAGCAGCACGAACCACAGCAGCGACATCGCGACGTGGATCGAGGCGAGCAGGAAACTGAAGGTCGCGACCTCGACGCCGGCCGGCACGAACTGCGGCAGCAGGGTCAGATAGAAGATACCGACCTTGGGGTTGAGCGCATTGGTCAGGAAGCCCTTGGCGAAGGCCGAACCGGCAGTCTCACTGCTCGCCGCGCTCAGCGGTGCATCGGCCCGCTCGCCGCGGCTGCGCAGCAGCAACACGCCCTGCCACACCAGATAGGCCGCGCCGAGAAACTTCACCGCGGTGAACAGCGTGCCGGAGGCCGCCAGCAGTGCCCCCAGCCCGGTCGCCACCACCGCCCCCCACAGCAGACATCCGGCCGCGATGCCCACGGCCGCGCTCAGCCCCCGCCGCGCACCGGCCGAAATCGACATGCGCAGCACCAGCGCCGTATCGATGCCGGGCGTGGCGGCGAGCACGATGGCCGCCAGGGTGAAGGCGAAGAGACTCTGTTCGACGGTCATGTTGTTCGGGGTCCGGTGTGAAGTGCCGGCGCGGAGTATAGCCCGGGCAAAGCCTCAAGACCCCGCCGCCCCCCGAACGGCGAGAATCTCGCGATGACGGAAGCAATCCGCGACGTGGTCATTCACCATGCCCACCGCCTGCATGAAGGCGTAGCACACCGTCGGCCCGACGAAGCGAAAGCCCAGCCGCTTCAGCTCGCGACTCATCGCCTGAGACTCGGCCGTCTCGGCCGGGACATCGGCCAGCGTGCCGCGGGCGCCGTCACGCGGCACGCCATCGACGAACGTCCACAGCAAGGCGTCGAGCGAACCGAAGCGCTCGCGCACCGCCAGCGTCGCGCGCGCATTGGCGATCGCCGCCTCCACCTTCAGCCGGTTGCGCACGATGCCCGGGTCGGCGAGCAGGCGCGCGACGTCCTCGTCCGTGTAGCGCGCGACCCGCTCGGCGTCGAAGCCGTCGAAGGCGCGGCGGTAGTTCTCGCGCTTCCTCAGGATGGTGATCCAGCTCAGCCCCGCCTGTGCGCCCTCCAGCACCAGCATCTCGAACAGGTGACGGTCGTCGTGATTGGGAACGCCCCACTCGGTGTCGTGATAGGCGACGTACAGCGGATCGGCGCCACACCAGGCGCAGCGCTGGGGCATCTTCAAGCCGCCACGCCCGCTCGCGCCCGGTGAAGCTTCCTGTAGCTGTCGATCAGGCGCTGGTGCCGGTCGAGCCCTTCCAGCTTCATGCTCGTCGGCGTCAGCCCGAAGAAGCGCACGCTGCCGTCCACCGAGCCCAGCACCGCGTCCATCCGCTCGTTGCCGAACATGCGGCGGAAATTGGCGACGTAATCGTCCAGTTCCAGCTCGTCGTCCAGCACCACCTCCAGCACCACGTTCAGGGCCTGATAGAACAGCACGCGCTCGACCGTGTTCTCGTTGTACTGCAGGAAGGCCTCGACGCGCTCCTTCGCCTCCTCGAGCTGCTGCAGGGCGAGGTTGATCAGCAGCTTCAGCTCCAGAATCGTCAGCTGGCCCCACACCGTGTTCTCGTCGAACTCGATGCCGATCAGGGTGATGATGTCGGTGTAGTCGTCGAGTTCGCTCTCTTCCAGGCGCTCGAGCAAGGCTTCCAGGGCGTCGTCGTCGAGGCGGTGCAGGTTCAGGATGTCTTCCCGGAAGCGCAGCGCCTTGTTGGTGTTGTCCCAGATCAGGTCGTCCACCGGATAGACCTCGGAATACCCCGGCACCAGGATGCGGCAGGCGATGGCGCCGAGCTGGTCGCGCACCGCCACGTACGCCTCCTTGCCCATGTCCGCGAGGATGCCGAACAGGGTCGCGGCCTCGTCGGCGTTGGAATTCTCGCCGTGGCCGGAGAAATCCCACTCGACGAATTCATGATCGGCGCGGGCGCTGAAGAAGCGCCACGACACCACGCCGCTGGAATCGATGAAGTGCTCGACGTAGTTGTGCGGGTCGGTGACGACGGCGGTCTCGAAGGTGGGCGGCGGCAGGTCGTTCAGGCCCTCGAAGCTGCGCCCCTGCAGCAACTCGGTCAGGCTGCGCTCCAGCGCCACCTCCATGCTCGGATGGGCACCGAACGACACGAACACGCCGCCGGTGCGCGGGTTCATCAGGGCGACGCACATCACCGGATAGACCCCGCCCAGCGACGCATCCTTCACCAGCACCGGGAAGCCCTGCCGCTCCAGCTCCTCGATGCCCGCCACGATGCCGGGATACTTCGCCAGCACCTCCTGCGGCACGTCGGGCAGCGCGATCTCGCCCTCGATGATCTCGCGCTTCACCGCGCGCTCGAAGATCTCCGACAGGCACTGTACCTGCGCCTCGGCCAGCGTATTGCCGGCACTCATGCCATTGCTGAGGAACAGGTTGTCGGTGAGGTTGGTCGGGAAATACACCACCGCGCCGTCGGACTGGCGCACATAGGGCAGTGCGCAGATGCCGCGCTCGATATTGCCGGAGTTGGTGTCGTACAAGTGCGAGCCACGCAGCTCGCCATCGGGGTCGTAGATCTCCAGGCAGTACTCGTCGAGAATTCCGGCCGGCAGCGCATCTCCGGGGCCGGGCTTGAACCAGCGCTCGTCCGGATAATGCACGAAGGGCGCGTTGGCGATGTCCTCGCCCCAGAACTGGTCGTTGTAGAAGTGGTTGAAATTCAGGCGTTCGATGTATTCGCCCAATGCCGACGCCAAGGCGCTTTCCTTGCTGGCGCCCTTGCCATTGGTGAAGCACATCGGCGAATGCGCATCGCGGATATGCAGCGACCACACGTTGGGCACGAGATTGCGCCACGACGCGATCTCGATCTTGATGCCCAGGTCCGCCAGCACCTTGGACATGTTGGCGATCGTCTGCTCCAGCGGCAGATCCTTGCCGAGGATGTAGGTGTGGGCGTCCGGATCCGGATTCAGCGTCAGCAGGGCCTGGGCGTCGGCGTCCAGGTTCTCCACCTCCTCGATGACGAATTCGGGCCCGGTCTGCACCACCCTCTTCACCGTGCACCGCTCGATCGAGCGCAGGATGCCCTGGCGGTCCTTGTCGGAGATATCGGCCGGCAACTCGATCTGGATCTTGAAGATCTGCTTGTAGCGGTTTTCCGGATCGACGATGTTGTTTTGCGACAGGCGGATGTTGTCGGTGGCGATATTGCGCGTGTCGCAGTACAGCTTCACGAAGTAGGCCGCGCACAAGGCCGACGACGCCAGAAAATAATCGAACGGACCGGGTGCCGAGCCATCGCCCTTGTAGCGGATGGGCTGATCGGCGATGACCGTGAAGTCGTCGAACTTGGCTTCGAGACGAAGCTTGTCGAGAAAGTTGACCTTGATTTCCATGAGGGAATGCAGACGCGGCGCTCAAAATGAATTGGGCGCCATTATCGTCGTTTTCCCGGTCGCAGAACCGCGCGGCTCCGACTGATGTCGCTGCGGCCCCTCGACCCGATTGCAGGCTTCAGCTCCCCAGACCTCATTGCCGTCGGGCTCGGTCCGGCGACACGTCAGGCCGCGCGAATCCACTCCGCGATCGTCGCCGCCGTCGGGATGCGGCCCGACGACACCAGCTTCTCGTTGATCACCAGGCCCGGCGTCTTCAGCACGTCGTAGGCGACGATCTGCCCCATGTCGGTGACCTTTAGCACTTCCGCCTCGACGCCGGTGGCGGCGAGCGCCTCGTGCACGATTTCTTCCAGCTTGCGGCAGTTGGCGCAGCCGGGACCGAGAACCTTGATGCTGAGCATGATCAGACTCCTTTGAGTGAAGAGGCAGTCGCACGGCGGCTGGCAACCGCCAGCAACACCGTGAGCACGGCGATGAAGCCCGCCAGGTAGAGCGCGAGCGCGAACAGCGAGGCGCCGTCGATCCAGGCGCCGTAGATGAGACCCGCGGCTGCGCTGAACAGCGCCACCAGGCCGACGTAGGTGAAGGTCTTCCTGCGGCCGATGATCGCCGAGATGATCAGGATGCTCTGCAGCGACAGCTCGGGGTCGGACATCAGGTAGGCGAGCAGCGGGCCGCGGTGCATGCCGAGGTCGAGGAACATCTTGGCGATCGGCACCTCGACCAGGGTCGGGAAGTACATGAACACGCCGAACACCACGCCCGCCAGGTTGCCGGTGAGCGAGTTGGTGCCGGCCAGCATCTCGATCCACTCCGGGCGGATCAGCACGCGGATCATGCCGACGATGAACACGCCCACCACCAGCAGCGGGAAGATCTGCTTCACGAAGCGCCAGGACTCCCACAGCCAGTCGCGCAGTTCGTCCTCGCTCAGGCGATGGCGCACGATCCCGTGCAGCGCCGCGAGTGCCGCGGCGACCGCGAAGAACTTGCCGGTCAGACCGATGCGCAGCCCGTCCGCCACCGGCTGCACCGCCAGCGCGGCCACCAGCAGCGTCGCCGCGATCAGCGCGAGGCTGATCCAGGTCCACGCGTTGGCCCCGTCGGCGATGTTCTCGAAGCCGCACCAGGCGGAATAGCCGATCGAGGCCAGCAGCGCTATCAGGACCACGCCCTGCACCGACACGCCCTCCTCGCCCTTGGCTGCGTCATAGGGCACCAGGCGGTCGAGCGCGGCCTGCCAGCCCTGGGCGTCGCCGATCGGCAGTTCGAAGCTCAGGTAGGTTCCGGTCAGCACGTCGAGCTTCAGCGTCCCGGCCAGCAGCAGCGCCACCCACACGAACAGGAACACCAGCGCCATCCGCCCCATGCCGGCACCCTGCGCACCGAAGGCGCTGTCGGTGGCGAGGTCGTGCGCGGCGTCATCGGCGCGGAAGATCAGCGCCATGATCAGCCCGATGCCGATGCCGAAGGTGAGCGACAGGACGAAGCGCGCCACCGCCAGGTCGGGGCCGATGATGCCACCGGTATAGACGAGGGCGAGGATGTTGGCCGCCGGCGCGAAGAACAGGAAGGTGATCGCCGGCCCCAGGCCCGCGCCTTTCTTGTAGATGCCGGCAAAGAGCGGAACGATGGTGCACGAGCACACCGCGAGCAGCGAGCCGGCGGCAGCGGCGGCCGGGTAGGACACGGTCTTGCTGGAGTTGCGCCCGAGGAAGCGGGTGATGGTCTCCTTGGGGATCAGCGCCGACATCGCGCCGGCGATGAAGAAGGCCGGCAGCAGGCACAGCAGCACGTGCGCCGCAAGGTAGGCGGCGAGGTTGCCCAGGCCGCCGTGGAGGACGGGCAAAACCCAGGAAGTCAGGGTGTCCATGATGCGAACTCCGGCGAGAAAGGAATGATCCTGCTGCCAAGCCTGAACCTGGCCAAAGCTAGCGGAGAGTCCGTTCGACGACAAGCGCTCTCATGAACGATGACGTTCATGCGACGAAAAGGATGCAGGCACGGACGTGCGCCCGACGCGCAGCCAGAACTTGCGCAGTTCTCCGAACCACAACACCGCACTGGCCATCCCCACGCAGAACAGCCATTGCTCCGCCGTCAGCGGCACGGTCCCGAACACCCGGTTCAAGAGCTCGACGTGGACGACCGCCACCTGCAACAGCACCGAAACGCCGACCGCCGCCCACAACCAGGGATTGGCGAAGGGCCGATGGAATGCGCTGCTTGTCGCAGAGCGCGCATTGAAGCAGTTGAACAGCTGGGCGAACACCAGCACCGTGAATCCGGCCGTGCGGGCGGTGTCGAGGTCGTGGGTACCCTGGATCAAGCCGCCGGGCAGGAACAGGTCGATGGTCAGCAAGGTGGCGGCTGCCATCACCAGGCCGATCTGCACGACACCCATCCACATCCGCACGTCGATGACGCGCTGGTCCGGACGCCGCGGCCGCCGGGCCATGACGTCGTCGGTGTGGGGATCGACGCCCATCGCCATCGCCGGCCAGGAGTCGGTGAGCAGATTGATCCAGAGGATCTGTGTCGCCAGCAGCGGCAGCACCAGCGTCGCGCCGCCTTCCTGCAGGCCGATCACGCCGGCGCCGAGCACGCCAAGGAAGATCGTCAGCACTTCGCCCATGTTCGAAGACAGCAGGTAGCGCAGGAACTTCTCGATGTTGTCGAAGATGCCCCGCCCCTCGCGCACGGCCGCAACGATGGTGGCGAAGTTGTCGTCGGCCAGGATCATCTTTGCCGCCTCCTTCGTCACCTCCGTTCCGGTGCCCCCCATCGCCACGCCGATGTCGGCCGACTTCAGCGCCGGTGCGTCATTGACGCCGTCCCCGGTCATGGCAACCACGTGCCTGTCGGCCTGCAGCGCATCGACGATGCGCAGCTTGTGCGCGGGCGCGACGCGGGCGAAGACCGAGGTCGTCCTGACCGCATCGGCAAAGGCCGCGTCGTCCATCGCATCGATCTCCGCGCCCGTGATCGCGGTTGCGCCCGGCTCGACGATGCCGAGGTCGGCCGCAATGCGCGCCGCGGTGCGCGGATGATCGCCGGTGATCATGATCACGCGGATGCCCGCGCGCAGCGCGTCGCCTATCGCCTGTTTCGCCTCCTCCCGAGGCGGATCGATGATGCCGACCGTACCGACGAAGACGAGGTCCCGTTCCAGCGCTTCGCCCGTCCGGGCATCCTCTGCGCCGCTCAACGGCCGATAGGCCACCGCCAGGGTACGAAGCGCAGCGTCGGACATCGCGTCGACATCGGCCAGGACGCGCGCCCGCATCGCGTCGTCGAGCGCCACCACATCGAGTCCGATTCGCGCCCGCGTGCACCGCCCCAGCAGCACGTCCGGCGCGCCCTTGGCGATCACCACGAGGCTATCGTCGTGCTCGTGATCGATGGCGATCACCGACATCATCTTGCGCTCGGAGGTGAACGGCACTTCGGCGACGCGCTCGAAGCGGCGGGCACGGCGCTCATGCACGCCGAGCTTGCGCTCGGCGACCAGAAAGGCCGCCTCGGTCGGGTCGCCCTGAATCTGCCAGCTGCCGTCCTCGGCCTGGCTCAGGTCGGCATTGCCGGCGAGGCTGCCGCCGGAGAGCACGACGACATGCTCCGCGTGCGCCGGCCCCTGCGACAGCACCCTGCCCGCCTGATGAACCTCGCCCTCGGGCGCATAGCCCACGCCGCTGACCTCGGTCGTGCCCGACAGCGTGGCCACGCGCACGATGGTCATTTCGGAGCGCGTCAGGGTGCCGGTCTTGTCCGAGCAGATCACCGAGGCCGAGCCGAGCGTCTCCACCGAAGACAGCCGCTTGACGATGGCGTTCCGCGCCGCCATGCGCTGCACGCCGATCGCGAGCACGATTGACAGCACCGCAGGCAGCCCTTCCGGCACCGCCGCGACGGCGAGCGACACCCCGAGCAGCAGCACGTCGAGCAGGTCGCGCGCGCTGCGGATCTCCGACTCCAGCACGACCGACGCGACCACGACGACCGCGATGACGAGGACGGCCGTGCCGAGCATGCGCCCGATGCGCGCGACCTCCCGCTGCAGCGGGGTCGGATCTTCCTCGGTGCGCTCGAGCAGGGCGGCGATCGCGCCCATCTGCGTGTCCATGCCGGTCGCCGTGACCAGCGCGAGGCCGTTGCCGCGCACGACCGCCGTACCCTTGAACACCATGTTGCGCTGATCCGCCACCGCCACCGCGCTGGCCAGGGTTGCCGCGTCCTTGAGCACCGGCTCGCTCTCGCCGGTGAGCGACGCCTCCTGCACGAAGAGCGTCGCCGTGCGAACGAGGCGGGCATCGGCACCGACCGCATCGCCTTCCGCCAGCACCAGCAGGTCGCCGCACACCAGGCCGGTGCTCGGAATGCGCTGCAATTGACCGTCGCGGATGACGCTGACGCTCACCTCGCTCAGCTTCGCCAATGCGGCCGCGGCATTCTCTGCCCGCGCCTCCTGCACGAAGCCGAGGATCGCGTTCAGCACGACGATCAGCGCGATCGCGATCGCGTCGAACGGCCAGCCCGCTTGCCCCTCGATCTCCCACACCACGAGCGTGACCACGATCGCGCCCAGCAGCAGGTAGATCAGGGGGTCATGGAACTGCGCCAGCAGGCGCCGCCATGCCGGCGTCGGGGGCACGCTGCGTAGCGCGTTGGGGCCACCTCGGGCCAGGCGCTGCGCGGCTTCGGCTGCGCCCAGACCGTTCTCGCAGTCCGTGCGCAAGGCCCGCGCAATCTCGGCAACGCCGAGCCGGCTGGCATCGGTGCACGTGCATTCCCTGGCCATGATCGAGTTGGTTCTCCTGCATCGGCGCGGACCGTCGCGCCCTTATCGTCCGCCTCCCGCGAACCTCCCCGGCAGCGCGGCGCAGCCCCGACGATGATGACGCAGCCGGGCCGGAATGGATGCACGAACGACCCGGACTTCAGCCGGGCGGCGACCGCGGCACGAAGCAGCACACAGCGCCGGCTTCGTCGAACCGCACCTGGCAGGACCGCAGCAATTGTGCCCGCAGGCGCTGGCGTGCGCGCTGGACACGCGACTTTGCCCCGGGCAGCGACAAGCCCTTCAGTTCAGCGAAACGCCCCTGGGTCATGTCGCCGAGATCGCACAGTTCGATGGCTTCGCGATCCTCCGCAGCAAGCTCGCGCAGTACTCGTGGCAGGCAGGCCGACAGGCCGTCGACCGCCGCAAGCTCGACCTCGGGCGCCGCCAGATCGTCCGGCAACGGTTCGTTGTTGCGGCCCCCGCGTGCGCGATCGACAAGGACGTTGCGTGCCACCTCGAACAGCCACGCACGAGGATTGTTCACGGCGCAGAAACGCTCGCCCTGGCGCAAGGCCTTGAGGAAAAGGTCGTGCAGCACATCCTCCGCCTCCGCGGGCGGGCGGACGTGGTGGCGCAGGTAGCGCAGCAGTTCGGCTTCGTGCGCCGACCACGCATCGAGCAGACAGGGGACCGTCACCTTGGGGCGCTCTTTCGAAGGCAATCCTTGATCGTTCGGCAAGGAAAGCGCGGGCGGGGCAGTCGAAGTCAGATCGACGCCTGGTTCACCCGCGCCGACAGTTCGGCCGCGCTCTCCTTGCGTTCACTGTAGCGGTCGACCAGGTAAGGCGCGATGTCGCGTGTAAGCAGCGTGAACTTCACCAGTTCCTCCATCACATCGACGACACGATCGTAGTAAGCCGAAGGCTTCATGCGGTCGTTGTCGTCGAACTCGAGAAACGCCTTGGCCACGGAGGACTGATTGGGGATGGTCAGCATGCGCATCCAGCGCCCGAGCACCCGCATCTGGTTGACCGCGTTGAAGGATTGCGAGCCGCCGCACACCTGCATGACGGCCAGCGTCTTGCCCTGGGTCGGACGCACGGCGCCGACCGACAGCGGGATCCAGTCGATCTGCGTCTTCATGATCCCGGTCATGGCGCCATGGCGCTCGGGCGAGCACCACACCATGCCTTCGGCCCACTGCGTGAGCTCGCGCAGCTCGACGACCTTGGGATGGGTGTCGGGCGCGTCATCCGGCAGCGGCAGGCCGCTGGGGTTGAAAATGCGTGCCTCGGTCCCCATCGCGCGCAGCAGGCGTGCGGCCTCTTCGGCGAGCAGGCGGCTGAAGGAGCGCGCACGCAACGAACCGTAGAGCAGGACGATGCGCGGCGGATGGGTGGATGGCTGCACGGCGCGCAATTGCACCGGATCGGGCACGCGGAACAGCGCCGGATCGACGTTGGGCAGATCGGTGGCTTGCACACGCTGAGCGGACTCAGACACGACGCCCCTCCGCATCGACCACCTGCTCGCCGTCCTCCTTGGCGAAGGCGCCGCGCTGCGGCTGCGGCAGGATGTCCAGCACCACCTCGGACGGCCGGCACAGGCGCGTGCCGAGCGGCGTGACGACGATCGGGCGGTTGATCAGCACGGGGTGCGCCATCATCGCGTCCATCAGCTCGTCGTCGGTCTTCGCCGGGTCGGTGAGGCCGAGCTCGGTGAAGAGCGCCTCCTTCGCGCGCATGATGCCGCGCACGCCAAGGCCCGCTGCGGCGATCAGCTCGACGAGCCGTTCGCGGCTCGGCGGAGTCTTGAGGTATTCGATGACGGTCGGCTCTTCGCCGCTGTTGCGGATCATCGCGAGCGTGTTGCGCGAGGTGCCGCAGCGCGGGTTGTGGTAGATCGTGATGTCGCTCATCGGCGTGCTTCCCCTCTGATGGTGCCCTGCCCCACCGGGACCGCGGCGGGCGCGAACCAGTGCTGCGTGCGATTGACGATCGCCACCAGCGACAGCATCACCGGCACTTCCACCAGCACGCCGACCACGGTCGCCAGCGCGGCGCCCGAGTTGAGGCCGAACAGCGAGATCGCCACTGCCACCGCCAGTTCGAAGAAGTTCGAGGTGCCGATCAGGCACGCCGGGCCGGCCACGTTGTGCGGCAGCTTCAGCGCCTTCGCGGCGATGTAGGCGATCAGGAAGATGCCGTAGCTCTGCACCAGCAGCGGCACCGCGATCAGGCCGATCACAAGCGGTTGCTCGACGATGGTACGCGCCTGGAAGCCGAACAGCAGCACCACGGTGGCGATCAGGCCGACGATGGACCAGGGCTTGAGGCGGCCGACGAACTCCGACACCGCGGTCGGCGAGCGCCGTTCCAGCGCGTGCCGCGTCGCCATGCCGGCCGCGAGCGGCAGCACCACGTAGAGCACGGTCGACAGCAGCAGCGTCTCCCACGGCACGGTGAGGTCGGTGACGCCGAGCAGGAAGGCGGCGATCGGGGCGAAGGCGAAGATCATGATGAGGTCGTTCACCGACACCTGCACCAGGGTGTAGTTGGGATCGCCCTTCACCAGCTGGCTCCACACGAACACCATCGCGGTGCATGGCGCCACGCCGAGCAGGATCATGCCGGCGATGTACTCGCTGGCCGAAGCTGGATCAACCCAGGGAGCGAAGACGTACTGGAAGAACAGCACGCCGAGCGCGGCCATCGTGAAGGGCTTGATGAGCCAGTTCACGACCAGGGTCAGCACCAGGCCGCGGGGTTTCCTGCCCACGTCCCGGACCGCGTGCCAGTCGATCTGGATCATCATCGGGTAGATCATCACCCAGATGAACACCGCCACCACCAGATTGACCTGGGCGAACTCGAGGCCCGCGATGCGCTGGAAGGCGCCCGGCGCGACCAGCCCCAGGCCGACGCCGGCGAGGATCCCGAGTGCGACCCAGACGGTCAGATAACGCTCGAACAGTCCCATGTCAGCCCTCTTCCGCGGTCTGGCCGATGCGGTCGATCTCGTGCTTGATCGCCAGCCGGTCGAGCTTGGCCAGCGGCAGGCTCAGGAACAGCCGCAGGCGGTTGGCAATCTGGCACTGGATCCGGCTGAAGGCGTCGATCCGACGCTGCTCGTCGCCTTCGACCTTGACCGGGTCGGCAAAGCCCCAATGCGCGGTCAGCGGCTGGCCGGGCCACACCGGGCAGACTTCGCCAGCGGTCTGGTCGCACACGGTGAACACGAAGTCCATCCGGGGTGCATCGGGGCGGGCGAACTCCTCCCAGCTCTTGCTGCGCAGCGCACCGGTGTCGTAACCCTGGCCCTGCAGCACCTGAAGCGTCAACGGATGCACCGCAGCGCTGGGCTGACTGCCGGCGCTGAAGGCGCGAAAGCGGCCCTTGCCGAGCTGATTGAGCACGACCTCGGCGATGATGCTGCGCGCCGAGTTGGCCGAGCACAGGAAGAGCACGTTGTAGATCTTGTCGGACATGGGAGGATCCTTCGTCGTCATGAGCCCGATCGGGCGGTCGTTCAATTCAGCAGTTCAAACCCGAGGCGCAGGCGTCGATGCCGCAAAGCTCGGGCGCCCCGGCACAGCATTCCTCGGTCAGGTAGGCGATCAGCTCGCGCATCAGCGCCATGTTGGCGCGGTAGCGCTGAAAGCGGCCTTCCTGCTCCGCCGACACCAGGCCGGCATGCGCCAGGGTTTTGAGGTGGAAGGACAGGTTGGTGGGCGGGATGTCGAGCGCGGTCGACAGCTCGCCTGCCACCATGCCCGCGGGGCCGACGCGCACCAGCAGGCGAAAGACGTCCAGACGGATGCCCGAGGACAGCGCTTCGAAGATCGGCAGTGCCGCGTTCTTTTCCATGTTCGTTCTCCAGACCAGCGGCTCAGGGTGCGGAGCGGACGGCGTCGTGACGCGCCAGCGGCAAGGCCAGCGTCGCCAGCCAGCACAGCAGCAACATCACGGCCGAACCGACGAGCGCGTAAAACAGCCCGCCCCACTGGTACAGCAGCCCCGACAGCAGCGTGCCGATGAAGCGGCCGAGCGCGTTGGCGGCGTAGTAGAAGCCGACGTCCTCGGCCGCCTTCTCCGAGCCGGCGTAGGCCAGCACCAGGTAGGAGTGCACCGAGGAGTTGACCGCGAATGCAAAACCGAACAGCCCGAGCCCGCCGACCACCACCCATTCCAGATTCGGTGCCTGCAGCCACACCGCGACCGCGAGCGCAGCCGGGATCAGCGCGAGCAAGGCCGACCACAGGCGCGCGGCCGGCACTTCACGGCTCAGGCCGTCGGCGCTGCGGCGCACGATGTGCGGCGCCAGCGCCTGCACCAGGCCGTAGGCGATGGTCCATACGGCAAGGAAGGTGCCGACCATGGTGAAGGTCCACCCCGCCGAATACAGGAACACCGGCACGCCGACCACGAACCACACGTCGCGCGCACCGAACAGTACCACCCGCGCGGCGGCCAGCGCGTTGATGCCAGGGTTCTTGGCGAACAGCTCGCGCACCGACTTCGAGGCCTTTTTCTTCCCCATCATCGGCGGCAGCGAGGCGACAACGCCGACCAGCACCAGCGCCAGCAGCCCCGCCATCGCCCACAGCGCGCCGCGAAAGCCCAGGGTTTCCAGCAGCAGGCCACCAAGGAAGAAGCCGATGCCCTTCATCGCATTCTTGCTGCCGGTGAACCACGCCACCCACTTGAAGAGCTGGCCCTGGCTTCCACCATGCGCCTGCTCCTTCACCTCGGCCTGGACCTGGGCCTGAGTGAGCTTGATCGCCGACTTGCTCGCGGTCTTGGTCAGGTCCTTGGCCACGCCGCAGATGCCCTGCGCCACCACCACCCACGCTACCGCCATCGCCGCCGTCCACCCGGGGTCCAGGAGCGAAAGCAGCACGAAGCCGATGATCTGCGTCACCAGGCCAACCGTGAGCATGCGCGCGATGCCGTAGTGCGTCGCCAGCCAGCCGCCCACCAGGTTCGCAAGCACGCCCGCCGCCTCGTAGAGCAGGAACAGGAAGGCGAGCGTGAACGGCGAGTAGCCCAGGCCGTAGAAGTGCAGCAGCACCAGCATGCGCAGCGCGCCGTCGGTGAGCGTGAAGCCCCAGTAGGCGGCGGTGACGATGGCGTAGTTGCGCGCGGCGTGTTGCATGGTCTTCAGATGCCCACAGCTTCCATGTGGCAGGCGAGGTCGACCATGCGGCAGGCATAGCCCATCTCGTTGTCGTACCAGGCGTACACCTTCAGCAGCGTGCCGTCGGTGACCATGGTGGACAGCGCATCGACGATCGAACTGTGGGTGTCGCGGGCGTAATCGACGCTGACCAGCGGGCGCTCCTCGTAGCCGAGGATGCCGGCGAGTTCGCCTTCCGCTGCCGCCTTGAACAACGCGTTCACTTCCTCCACCGTGGTGGCGCGCTGCAACTCGAACACGCAGTCGGTCAGCGAGGCGTTCAACACCGGCGCGCGCACCGCGTGGCCGTTCAGCTTGCCCTTGAGCTCGGGGTAGATCAGCGCGATCGCGGTCGCGCTGCCGGTGGTGGTGGGCGCCAGGCTCATCAGCGAGCTGCGCGCGCGGCGCAGGTCCTTGTGCGGCGCGTCGACCACCAGGTTGGTGTTGGTGGGGTCGTGGATGGTGGTGATCTGGCCGTGGCGGATGCCCAGGCTCTCGTGCACGACCTTGACCACCGGCGCGAGGCAGTTGGTGGTGCACGAGGCCGCCGTGACGATGCGGTCGCGCGCCGGGTCGTAGAGCTCGTGGTTGATGCCGACCACGATGTTGAGCACGCCGCCGGTCTTGACCGGCGCGGCGACGATCACCCGCTTGGCGCCGCGGTCGAGGTGGCCCTGGAGGGTCTCGGGGGTCAGGAACTTGCCAGTGCATTCCAGCACCACGTCCACACCCAGTTCGCCCCAGGGGATCTCGGCGGCGGTGGCGTGCGACGAGAACGACAGCTTGCGCTCGTCGATGCGGATCGTGTCCTCGCCCTCGGCGCGGATGTCGGCGCGCCACTTGCCCTGCACGCTGTCGAAGGCGAGCAGGTGCGCGGTCGCCGCCGCGCCGCCCTTAAGCTCATTGAGATGCACGACCTCCAGCCGGTTGCCTGCGCGCGGATCGTCCGCCTGCCGCTCGGCCGCGCCCATCGCCGCCCGCAGCGCCAGCCGCCCGATGCGGCCCATGCCGTTGATCCCAACTCTCATGTCACGCTCCAACAAGTTAATATTTTTAGAAGGCTTGAATTATAGAACCCAAATTGTGAAGGAAAGATGAAGATGACGTGACGACACCGCTGCACCAGGCCGATCCAGGCGCCCTCGTCCACGCCCCGCACGACTACACTCACGAAACTGCCGAACCCACCTTTCGAACCGATGACATTTCCCATTCACGCGCTGACACGGCGCTTCGTCAGCCTCCTGCTGGTGTTTTGCCTCGGTTCGCCAGCGCTTGCCGACCAGGACTTCAAGCTCGCACACGAGGAGATCACGCACGGCGTCCACGCCCTGATCGGCCCCACGGGCGCACGGAGCTACGAGAATCACGGTCTGAATGCGAACTTCGGGGTCATCGACACCACCGACGGCGCGGTGCTGATCGACAGCGGCGCATCGCAGCAAGGCGCCCGCCTGCTCGAAGCCGAGGCGTCCCGGCTCACCGGCAAGCCGGTACGCTGGGTCATCAACACCGGCGCCCAGGATCACCGCTGGTTGGGCAATGGGCATTTCCGCGATCGCGGCGTCCAGATAATCGCTCACACACTCACCGCCGCGACGCAGCAACGCAATGCCCGGGCGCAACTCGACAGCCTGCGCCCGGTGCTCAAGGAGCGGCTCGATGGCACCGAAGCGGTCACCGCCGACCGCCTTCTCGAAGGCGCACATACGAGGCTGACTCTCGGCGGCCGGCAGATCGAGATCCGTTACTTCGCCGATGCCCACTTCCCGGGCGATGTGGTCGTCTGGCTGCCGGAGGAGCGCATCCTCTTCGCCGGCGATCACGTCTACGTGGATCGCCTGCTCGGGATCCTGCCGCAGAGCAACGCCGAGACCTGGCTTGCCGCCTTCGAGGCGCTCGCGGCGCTCGGTCCGCAACGGATCGTCCCGGGTCACGGCTCCGTGAGCGATCTGGCCAGGGCACGGGCCGACACCGGCGATTACCTCGCCTTCATCGTCAATGGCGTCAGGCCGCTCGCCGGCGACATGGTGGGTGTCGACGAGGCGGTCGCGCAGCTGGGCGACGCGACCCAGTTCGCGCGCCTCGCCAACTACGGCGAGCTCCATCGAGGCAATGTGAGCCGCGCCTACCTGCGCCTCGAAGCCGCGCAATAGGGACGAACATGGACGCGGGCGACTTCAGTTTCACCAGACAGGTCGGCGCGCGCCGGGTCGCGGAGGCGATCAACCGCGCCTGCGACTGCCGCAGCCTCGATCCGGAACGTCTGCGCCTGCAACTCGAGGCGGAGCCCGGCCTGTTCGGGCTGGCCGCCGAGATCGGACGCAGCCGTCCGCACCTGTTCTCGGCAACCGCCGTGTTCATCGCGCCCGAAACGCTCCGGGCCATGGCAGACATGCTCGCCGCGATCGAGTCGGTCCTCGCCCTGCCCGCCTATCAGGCCACGGCGCTCGATCGCGCGCCACCGATCGCCCGTATCGACCACGGGCCGAGATCAGTCTTCATGGGGTTCGACTTCCACCTGGGCGAAGCCGGGCCTCAGCTCATCGAGATCAACACCAACGCCGGCGGCGCCGTGCTCAACGGTGTCCTGGCGCGTGCGCAGAGGGCCTGCTGCGAGCAGATCCGGCCCTTCCTGCGACCTACCGCCGAGCTCGAGACGCTCGACCAGCGCTGGGTGGACGACTTCCTGGCCGAATGGTCGCTGCAGGGGCGCAGCGGCATGCCCGCCCGTGTCGCCATCGTCGACGAGCATCCCGCCGCTCAGTACCTGTACCCCGAGTTCCTGCTCTTTCGCCACCTGTTCCGCAACGCCGGCATCGAGGCCGTGATCTGCGACCCCGCCGAGCTGTCATTCGAATCGGGCCGCCTGATGCATGGCGGCGTGCCGATCGATCTGGTCTACAACCGCCTGACCGATTTCTACCTCCAGACCGCGGCACTGGCGCCCCTGCGCGCCGCCTACGAGACGGGTGCGATCGTGCTCACCCCGCACCCGCGCGCCCATGCGCTGTATGCGGACAAGCGCAATCTCAGCGTGCTGAGCGATGCCGCGCGGCTTGCGGAGCTCGGCGTCCCGCAGCCCATCATCGTTCGCCTGCTCGCCGGCATTCCCCGCACGGTCGAGGTCACGCCAGCGCGTGCGGACGCCTTGTGGGCGGCCCGGCGCAGCCTGTTCTTCAAACCCTTTGCGGGTTTCGGCAGTCGCGCGACCTACCGCGGGGACAAGCTCACGAAGCGTGTCTGGAAGGAGATTCTCGCCGGCGGCTACGTGGCGCAGAGCCTCGCCCTCCCCTCGGAGCGACGGGTCGCGCTCGACGGACAGAGCAGCGACCTGAAGCTCGATGTCCGTGCCTATGCGTACGCCGGCGCCATCCGCCTGGTCGCGGCGCGGCTGTACAGGGGACAGACGACCAACTTTCGCACGCCCGGCGGGGGCTTTGCGCCGGTGTTCGTGGCCGGCACGAACGATCTCGCCACAGGAAGGAGCGGCGCTGCCGCATGAACCGCCGTCATGACGAAGTCCGCATCACGGGCACGTTGGCGCAGACTGACGAGCGGATGATGGGCGGCAGCGTGCAGTTGGCCCCGGACTTCACCAAACACTGCCCGGTGCCACCGTCAGGCCGCGAGAACTCGGCGACCGCCTGACGATCACAGGGCACAGTTCGAACACACGCACATCACCCGCCCGGAGCGGTCTTCCGCCAGCGCTGCGGCGCCGCGCCTGCGGCGACGCACACTGGATGCAAGGCAACCGAACCGCCACAGCCCGCCTCCGACAGACAGACGACGCGCCCATGATCACGCTCACCGACTTTTCCGACCCGATGGAGATCGCGCGGTGGACACCGGTCGACGATGTCGTGATGGGCGGCAGATCGCGCAGTCGCCTCGCCTTCGACCCGACGGGCCATGCTGTCTTTTCGGGTCAGGTCTCGTTCGAGAACAACGGCGGCTTCGCATCCGTGCGCCGCGCACCCGACACACTGGGCAGGGCACACGTGATCGCCTACCTGCTCGAGGTGTACGGGGACGGCAAGGCGTACAAGTTCAACCTGCGCACCGACGCCCGCTTCGACGGGATCAATTACCAGTGCCGATTCACCCCGCCTGCCGGGGCCTGGACGACGTGCCGACTGTCCTGCGCCGATTTCCTGCCGAGCTGGCGCGGCCGCGTCGTGGCCGGCGCGCCACCGCTCGACCCTGCCTGCGTCCGCCAGGCCGGCCTGATGATCGCCGACGGGCAGGACGGTCCATTCGCACTCGCGATCCGGGCGATCGGGATCGAGACTTCAGACTGACCACACGCCAGGAACCCCCGTGCCCAGACCCATGCCCAGACCCACTCCCAGACCCACTCCCAGACCCATGCTCGCAAGCCTGCTCGCCTTGATTGCCCTTGGCCTCCCCGTGCCCTCCTCAGCATCCTCGGGCGCCGGCGCCGAACCCCTGACCACCATCGCCGCGCTGGACGTGCCGCGCTACATGGGGGAGTGGTTCGAGATCGCCCGTTACGAGAACCGCTTCCAGCGGCAATGCGTCGGCGATACGCGTGCCGAGTACAGCCTCAAGGACAACGGCAGGCTGCGGGTGGTCAACCGCTGCCGCGAGGAAGACGGGGGGATCTCCGAAGCCGTGGGCGAAGCCCGTCAGATCGGCGGCCCGACCTCGCCCCGGCTGGAAGTGCGCTTCGCGCCCGCCTGGCTCTCGTTCATCCCGGCGGTGTGGGGCGACTACTGGATCGTCGATCTCGACCCGGCCTATGAACTGGTCGCGATCAGCGAGCCGACGCGGACCTACCTGTGGGTGCTGTCGCGAAGCCCGCGGGTCGCCCCGGCGGACTACGAGGCGCTGCTGCAGCGCCTGCGCGCCAAGGGTTTCGACACCGACAAGCTGGTCAGGGCCGTGCACACGGGCGCATGAGACGGGCCGCCCGCAGCATGCGGGGCGGCAGCGCGGCCGCGGCCAAATCCGCAACGACAGCACCCACCGCGGGCGTTACAATTGCAGGCTTTCCAGGCCGCAACCGGAGCCCCCAGCAATGCCGCTCACCCAGACCGAAAACCTCAACGTCCTCGCCTTCGACCACATGCCCTCCCCCGAGGAGATCAAGGCGCGCGTGCCGCTCACCGAGCGCGCGGCGGCTTCGGTGGTCGCGGGCCGCAAGGCGGTGATGGACATCCTCGACCGCAAGGACCCGCGCGTGTTCGTGGTGGTCGGACCGTGCTCGATCCACGATCCGGTGGCCGGTCTGGACTATGCGCGCCGGCTGAAGAAGCTGGCCGACGAGGTCTCCGACACCCTGCTGCTGGTGATGCGGGTCTATTTCGAGAAGCCGCGCACCTCCACCGGCTGGAAGGGCTTCATCAACGATCCGTTCATGGACGACTCCTTCCGCATCGACGTCGGCATGGAGCGCGCGCGCAAGTTCCTGCTCGACGTGTGCGAGATCGGCCTGCCCACCGCCACCGAGGCGCTCGACCCGATCGCCCCGCAGTACTACGGCGACCTCATCTCCTGGACCGCGATCGGCGCGCGCACCTCGGAGTCGCAGACCCACCGCGAGATGGCTTCGGGCCTGTCCACGCCGGTCGGCTTCAAGAACGCCACCGACGGCGACATGGACGTGGCGATCAACGCCATCATCTCGGCGGCCAGCCCGCACAGCTTCCTCGGCATCAACAGCCAGGGCCAGTCGGCGGTCACCCGCACGCGCGGCAACCGGTATGGCCACGTTGTGCTGCGCGGCGGCGGCGGTCGTCCGAACTACGACACGGTGTCGATCTCGCTCGCCGAGCAGGCGCTGGCCAAGGCCAAGTTGCCCCGGAACATCGTCGTCGATTGCTCGCACGCCAACTCGTGGAAGAAGCCCGAGTACCAGCCGCTGGTGATGAAGGACGTGATGCACCAGATCCGCGAGGGCAACCAGTCGGTGGTCGGCCTGATGATCGAGAGCAACATCGAGGCCGGCAACCAGCCGATTCCGGCCGACCTGTCGCAGTTGAAGTATGGCTGCTCGGTGACCGACGCCTGCGTGGGCTGGGACACCACAGAAGAGATGATCCGCAAGTCGGCCGCCGTGCTGCGCGAGGTGTTGCCGAACCGGGAGCGGCGCGCATGAACCTGGTCGTGCTGGCCGCCGACGTCGACAGCGTCGCGCTGAAGAACGTCGCCAAGCTCACCGAAACGCGAGAGATCGAGCAGATCACCACGCGCTCGTTCCGCCTCGTCGGCGCCAAGCCGCACGAAGCCCTGGTCGCCACCTGCGCCGAGGGCGGGCTGGACCACGTCTGGCTGCCCGAGGGCCGCACGCTGAGCGACTTCGGGCTCTTCGTCACCGACATGGACTCGACGCTGATCAACATCGAGTGCATAGACGAGATCGCCGACATGCAGGGCCTCAAGCGCGAGGTGGCGGCGATCACCGAGGCGGCGATGCAGGGCGAGATCGACTTCCGCGAGTCGCTGACGCGGCGCGTGGGTCTGCTGGCCGGGCTGCCGGAGAGCGCGCTCGCCGAGGTCTTCGACCATCGCCTGCAGCTCAACCCGGGGGCCGAGCGCCTGCTGCAGGGCCTGCGGCGCGCGGGCATCCGCACGATGCTGGTGTCGGGCGGCTTCACCTTCTTCACCGAACGACTGAAGGCCAGTCTCGGCTTCGACTACGCCTACGCCAACGAACTCGAAGTCCTCGACGGCAAGCTCACCGGCAAGGTGATGGGGGACATCGTCGACGGCGAAGCCAAGGCTGCGCATCTGCAGCGCGTGCGCGACGAACTGGGCCTCAAGCCGGAACAGGTGATCGCGGCCGGCGACGGCGCCAACGACATTCCAATGCTCCGCGCAGCCGGTTTTGGCGTCGCCTTCCATGCCAAGCCGGTGCTGCGCGACGTCGCGCACTGCTGCCTGGATCACACCGGGCTGGACGGGATCCTCGACATCTTCGGCTAGGCCGCGGCGACCACCGACTCCTCCAGCCGGCCGGCGCTCATGCGCAGCATCCGCCCGCAGCGGCGCGCCAGCGATTCGTCGTGGGTCACCAGGATCAGGGTCGTACCGGCCTCGCGGTTGAACGAGAACATCAGCTCGATGATCGCCTTGCCGGTCTCGGCGTCGAGGTTGCCGGTCGGCTCGTCGGCGAGCAGCAGGCGCGGATCGGGCGCGAACGCGCGCGCCAGCGCCACGCGCTGTTGCTCTCCGCCCGAGAGGTGCTTCGGATAATGGCGCAGCCGGCTGCCCAGGCCGACGCGCTCCAGCCACTGGGTGGCGACCGCGCGCGCATCGGCGACGCCGGCCAGCTCCAGCGGCAGCAGCACGTTCTCCAGTGCAGTGAGCGCCGGCAGCAGCTGGAAGGACTGGAACACGAAGCCGATCGACTCGCCGCGCAGCGCCGCGCGCGCATCCTCGTCGAGGCCGAACAGGTCGGTGCCCTGCAGGCGCACGGCGCCGCGGCTGGGAACATCGAGGCCGGCGAGCAATCCCAGCAGGGTCGATTTTCCCGACCCGGACGCGCCGACGATCGCCACCGACTCGCCTGCGCCCACCGCAAACCGGATGTCCTGCAGAATCTGCAGCTCGCCCTGGCCGTCGGCCAGCGTGACCTGCTTGCACAGGCCATCGACCTCGATGACCGGACTGGAGAGCTCAATGCCGCTGCGTTTCATCGTTCCCTTCGTGTTCATGTTCTTCGTCGCCGCCCTCGCCCGCGCCGACACCATCCTGGTGTGGGGCGACAGCCTGTCGGCCGGCTACGGACTCGAAAAGGGCCAGGAATGGCCCGCCCTGTTGCAGACGCGTCTGCAGGCCGAAGGGTTCCGCCATGTAGTCGTCAACGGCAGTGTATCCGGCGAGACCTCGTCGGGTGGCAGGACGCGCCTGCCCGATGCGCTCGCCGAGCATGCGCCCCAGGTGGTGATCCTGGAGCTCGGCGCCAACGACGGCCTGCGCGGCCTGCCGCCGAAACTGCTTGCCGACAACCTGAAGGCGATGATTGCCGAGGCGACCGGTGCCGGTGCGCGCGTACTGCTGGTCGGCATGCAGATGCCACCGAACTACGGTCCGGCCTACACCCGCCGCTTCAGCGCGGTGTATCGCGACCTGGCCGAGCGCGAGGAACTGCCGCTGGTACCCTTCCTGATGGAGGGCTTTGCCGACCGCCCCGAGATGTTCCTCCCCGACGGCATCCACCCGACCGCTGAGGCCCAGGCCCTGATCCTAGACAACGTGTGGGCGAAGCTGAAGCCGCTGCTTGCCGCGGAAGGCGCGAAGTCGGCGCGCAGGTGAGTCTCGAGGCTCAGGCGACGACGACGCGCGCCGGACCGGGCTGCATCGCGCCGATCAGCGTGCCGGCCTCGCCCTGCAGCTCGCGGATCGCGGCCTGCACGGCATCGACCGTGTCCGCTGTGCAGGCGATCAGCAGGCCGCCGGAGGTCTGCGGATCGGTGACCAGCTTGCGCTGCCACTCCGGCGCATCCGCCGCCAGCTCGACGTCCGCGCCGTAGCTCGCCCAGTTGCGCGCCGACGCGCCGGTGGCGACGCCGTCCTGCACCAGCGCACGCGCCTCCTCGATGACCGGCAGCGCGTCGAAGCGGACGGTGCCGGTCAGCCCGGCGCCGCGGCACATCTCCAGCAGGTGGCCGGCGAGGCCGAAGCCGGTGACGTCGGTCACCGCATGCACGCCGTCGATGCCGGCGAGCCTGGCGCCGACACGGTTGAGCGTGGTGGTCCAGCGGATCATCTGCGCGTAGCCGTCGGCCGACAGCCGGCCCTTCTTGAGCCCCGCCGACAGGATGCCGATGCCCAGCGGCTTGGTCAGGATCAGCACGTCGCCCGCCTTCGCGCCGGCGTTGGTGCGCACCCGGGCGGGGTCGACCACGCCGAGGCCGACCAGGCCATAGATCGGCTCGAGCACGTCGATCGAGTGCCCCCCCGCGACCGGGATGCCGGCCTCGCGGCAGACCTCGGCCCCGCCCTTGAGGATCTCGCCGATCACCTCGGGCGGCAGCTTGTCGAGCGGCATGCCGACGATGGCCAGCGCCATGATCGGCGTGCCGCCCATCGCATAGACGTCGGACAGCGCGTTGGTGGCGGCGATGCGGCCGAAGTCGCGCGGGTTGTCCACGATCGGGGTGAAGAAGTCGGTGGTGGCGACGACGGCCTGGCGCTCGTTGAGCTTGTACACCGCGGCATCGTCGGCGGTGTCGGTGCCGACCAGCAGCTCGGGCGGCACCAGCCCGGCGGGCATGGTGGCGAGCAGCTCGGAGAGCACGCCGGGGGCGATTTTGCAGCCGCAGCCACCGCCGTGGGAGAATTCGGTCAGTCTGATTTCGTTCATGTTTCCGAAGGAGAAAGCGACGCGCGGCGCAAGGAGCACCGCGCGTCGTGTCAACATCATGCAAAAAGGCGTCGCGACCGTAGCACAGCTGTCCGGCTTTGACGAGATCATCGACGCGCGCACGCCCGCCGAGTTCGCCGAGGACCACATCCCGGGCGCGATCAACCTGCCGGTGCTCGACAACGAGCAGCGCGTCGTCGTCGGCACCATGTACAAGCAGCAGTCCGCCTTCGACGCCCGCCGCCTCGGTGGGGCGCTGGTGGCGGCCAACATCTCGCGGTACATGCTCGAGGTGCTGAAGGACAGGCCGAAGAACTGGCGCCCGCTGATCTACTGCTGGCGCGGCGGCCAGCGCAGCGGCTCGTTCACCACCTGGCTGCGCATGGTGGGCTGGGACGCCTGCCAGCTCGAGGGCGGCTACAAGGCCTTCCGCCACCTGGTCATCGCGGAGATCGAGCGCATCGTGCCCACGCTCGACCTGCGCATCGTCTCCGGCCCCACCGGCAGCGCCAAGACGCGGGTGCTCGAGGCGCTCGCCGCGCAGGGCGCGCAGGTGCTGGACCTGGAGGATCTCGCGGCGCACAAGGGTTCGGTGCTGGGCGCCCTGCCCGACCGTCCGCAGCCGGCGCAGAAGCACTTCGAGACCCAGCTGTGGGCACGCTTGCGCCTGCTGGATCCCGCGCGCCCGGTATATGTCGAGGCCGAAAGCCGCAAGATCGGCCTCGTCTTCGTGCCCGAACCGCTGATCATGGCGATGCGGCGCTCGCCCTGCATCATGATCGACGCCAGCCGCGACGCGCGCCTGGCGTTCCTGGTGCGCGACTACGCCTACCTCGGCGACGACGTGGCCGCGCTGCAGGACAAGCTCCACCGCCTGCGCGAGCACCAGAGCCACGAGACGCTCGCGCGCTGGAAGACGCTCGCCGCAGGGCATGCGCTGCCGGAACTGTTCGGCGAACTCATCGACCTGCACTACGACCCCTTGTATCGCCGCTCGCAGAACGGCAACTACGCCGCCTACGCCGACGCGCCGCGGGTCGCCACCGACGACCTCAGCGAGTCGGGCATCCGGCGCCTGGCCGCCGACATTCTGGCGTTGGGCGCGGCCCGCGCCGGCACGCCCGAAGCGACGGGCTGAACGCGCGCCGGAACGCGCCGGCGGTGCCTCCGTTCAGGGCAGCCGCACCACCGCCCCGCCCTTCACCGCGCACAGGCGCTGCACCACCGCCGGGCGGGGGACGGCAATCTCGCCCTGCTCGAAGGCGACCGGCATCCAGCCCGCGAGCAGGCGCGCGATCAACTCGCCGGGCTGGAGCAGGAAGGCCGGGCTCGAGGGCTTGCCGAAGCGCTCGTTGCCGGCCATGAAGGTCTCGTAGATCAGCACCCCGCCGGGCGCGAGCAAGGCCAGCAGCGCATCGAAGCGCGGCCGATGCAGGTAGTTGGTGACCACCACCGCGTCGTAGCGCTCGCCGGCGAGCGGCCAGTTCTCCCCCTCCAGATCCAGTTGGCGCGCCCGGACGCCGTCCACGCCCCGCAGCGCGGCAAGCGCCGCCGGGTCGCGATCGACCGCATCGACCTCCATGCCCTGCCCGGCCAGCCAGCGGGCGTGGCGGCCGCTGCCGCAGGCGTAATCGAGCACCCGCGCCCCCGGCGCGAGCAGCGACGCGAAGCGCACGACCCACGCCGACGGCGCGGGCAGCGCCGGTTGGGCGGCGTCGAGCGCGCTCAGCGCGGACAGGGGCGGAACGGAGGGCGTGGCGGGCATGGTTGTGACCTGATGGAAGGGATTTCGGAGGCGGGCGGAGCGCCTTGCCGGCAAGCGTTCGAATCGGGGTACGCCCCCCGGCCCGGCGCTGGCCCGCATTTTATGCGCGGCAACCCCGCCATGGGCGTACGCTTGCCCTTTCCCGTCGACCACTGGCCTAGAATGACGGCATCGCGCGGCGGCGTCGGCCGGCGCCGTGTGGCCAGTCGTGAGAAATTGTCGGAAATGCTACAAATAGCAGGCGGGCGGATTGTGCACCGCAGTATAATTTTGACTTGATCCAGTGGACTGACGCGCCTCGTCGCGCTCCGCTGGCCCTACCGAATTCACCTAGCCAGTCGGGTTCCAATCATGAAAGACAAGCACTACCTCACTCCGCTGCTGGAACCGCGCTCCGTCGGGATCATCGGCGCCAGCGAACGCGAGGCCTCGCTCGGCGACGTGCTGATGCGGAACATGCTCAGCGCCGGCTACAAGGGCAAGCTGTTCGCGATCAACCCCAAGCACGACAAGGTGCATGGGGTGACCTGCTACAAGTCGGTCGAGGACGTGCCGCAGCGTCTCGACCTCGTGGTGATCGCGGTGCGCGCCGAGAAGGCCCCCGCCATCGTCGATGCCTGCGGTCGCGCCGGCGTCAAGGCCGCGATCCTGCTGTCCTCGGGCTTCTCGGAAGCCGGTCCGCGCGGCGCGCTGCTCGAGCGCCAGGTCATCGAGGCCGCCCATCGCCACCGCATCCGCCTGCTCGGCCCCAACTGCCTGGGCATCATGCGCCCGCAGCTCGGCGTCAATGCCACCTTCGCCCACGCCAGCGCGCTCAAGGGCAGCATCGGCCTGATCTCGCAGTCGGGCGCGCTGTGCGCGGCCATCCTCGACTGGGCCAAGCCCAACAACGTCGGCTTCTCGGCGGTGGTGTCGCTGGGCTCCTCGTCCGACATCGACTTCGGCGAGGTGCTCGAATACATGATCTCGGACCCGCGCACCGAGAGCATCTTCCTCTACGTCGAAGGCATCCGCGACGCGCGCCGCTTCATGAGCGCGCTGCGCGGCGCCGCGCGCGTCAAGCCGGTGCTGCTGATCAAGGCCGGCCGCCACCCCAACGCCTCGCGCGCGATCCTGTCGCACAGCGGCGCGCCCCTCGGTGACGACGCGGTGTTCGACGCCGCGCTGCGTCGGTCCGGCGTGATCCGCCTGTACAACATGGGCCAGCTGTTCGCCGCCGCCAACGCGCTGTTCTCGCACTTCCGTCCGCGCGGCAATCGCCTGGCCATCATCACCAATGGCGGCGGACCGGGCGTCATGGCCGCCGACCGCGCCTCCGACATCGGCATCCCGCTCGCCGAGCTCTCGGAAGGCACGATCGAGAAGCTCAACGCAGTGCTGCCCGCAGGCTGGTCGCACGGCAACCCGATCGACATCCTCGGCGACGCCGACCCCGAGCGCTACCAGAAGGCGCTGCGCGCGGTGCTCGAGGGCCCCAACGTCGATGGCGTCATGGTCATGCTGACGCCGCAGGCGATGAGCAACCCGACCGGGGTGGCCGAGGCAGTGATCGAGCTCGAGAAAACCGCCGACAAGCCGGTCGTCACCTGCTGGATGGGCGAGGAACTGGTCAGCGAGGCGCGGCAGAAGTTCAACCTCGCCGGCATCCCCAACTTCCGCACGCCCGAGCCGGCGGTCGAGCTGTTCAGCCACATCTCGGCCTACTACCAGAACCAGAAGCTGCTGATGCAGACGCCGGCCTCGCTGTCGCACCTGCCGCCGCCCTCGATCGAGAGCGCGCGCCTGGTGATCGAGATGGCCCTGTCCGAGCGCCGCAAGAAGCTCAACGAGATGGAGTCGAAGGCGCTGCTGGCCGCCTTCCGCATCCCGATCGCACAGACCGTGGTCGCGCGCTCCGCCGCCGAGGCCATGGTGCTGTCGGCCGAGATCGGCCTGCCGGTGGTGATGAAGATCGACTCGCCGAGCATCGTGCACAAGTCGGACGTCGGTGGCGTGCGCCTGAACATCCGCAGCCTGGCCGCCGTGCGCTCGACCTACCAGGAAATCCTGGACGAGGTGAAGCGGGTGCAGCCCGACGCGATCATCAACGGCATCGCGATCGAGCCGATGATCCAGAAGCGCAACGGCCGCGAGCTCGTGGTCGCGGTCAAGCGCGACCCGGTGTTCGGCCCCGCGATCACCTTCGGCGAGGGCGGCAACGAGGTCGAAGCCAACCGCGACATCGCGGTGGCGCTGCCGCCCCTCAACAGCTTCCTGGTCGCGGACATGATCCGCTCCACGCACATCGCCACCCGCCTCGGCGAGTTCCGCAACATGCCCGCGGTGGACATGAACGCGCTCGAGCTGGTGCTGCTGCGCATCTCCGAGATGGTGTGCGAGCTGCCGTGGATCACCGAGATGGAGATCAACCCGCTGATCGTCGACGAGAACGGCGTGGTCGCGGTGGATGCCAGCATCACCGTGGACAACGTGTCGCCGACCGCGGACCGCTACGACCACATGGCGATCCACCCGTATCCGTCGCATCTGATCAGCACGTGGACGGTGCCCGACGGCACCACGGTGACGATCCGTCCGATCAAGCCCGAGGACGCCGAGCTCGAGGTCGACTTCGTGCGCAGGCTTTCGGCCGAGACCAAGTACTACCGCTTCATGAACACCATGCGCGAGCTGCCGCCGGCGATGGTGGCGCGCCTGACCCAGATCGACTACGACCGCGAGATGGCCTTCGTCGCGACCCTCGACGTCGACGGCGTTGATCAGGAGATCGGCGTCTGCCGCTACGCGGTGAACCCGGACGGCGAGTCCTGCGAGTTCGCGGTCGTCGTGGCCGACGACTGGCAGCACCGCGGCCTCGCCCGCAAGCTGATGGGCGTGCTGATCGAGACCGCGCGCAGCCGCGGGATCCAGTACATGACCGGCGTGTTCCTCGCCAACAACGAGCGCATGCTCAAGTTCGTGCAGAAGCTCGGCTTCGTGCTCAGCAACGACCCCGAGGACAGCTCGGTCAAGCTGGGCGTGCTCGCACTGCAGGACTGAACGATGCCGGCGACGATCGAACACATCGACTTCCACGGCCTGCCCGCCATGCGCCTGCGCACCGCAGGCGGGGCCGCGGCCGTGGTCGGCCTGTACGGTGCGCAGGTGCTGTCGTGGTCGCCACCCGGCGGCGGCGAGCGGCTGTACCTGAGTCCGCAGGCCGTCTTCGACGGCAGGACGCCGATCCGCGGCGGCATTCCGGTGTGCTTCCCGCAGTTCGCCGACCTCGGTGCGCTGCCGGCGCACGGCTTCACGCGCACCGCCACCTGGTCGGTGGTCACCGAGCGCACCGGGGCCGATTTCGCATTGCTGACGCTGGCGCTCACCGACGACGAGGCGCGGCGCGCGGCCTGGCCGCATCCCTTCCGTGCCGAGCTCGGCATCCTGATCGAGGACAGCCGCCTCGATCTGGAGCTGGAGATCGAGAACACCGGCGATCAGGCGCTGGCGTTCACCGCCGCGCTGCACACCTATCTCGCGGTGCGCGAGGTCGAGGAGTCCCGCCTCGAAGGCCTGCACGGCTTCGAGTACCGCGACAAGGCCGACGCCAACCGCATCAAGCGCGACAGCGGCGACGTGCTGCTGATCGAGGCCGAGACCGACCGCGTCTATCACGACGTCAAGCGCCCCCTGCTGCTGCGCGAATACGACCGCAGCCTGGGGATCAACGCCGACGGTTTCCCGGACGTTGTGGTGTGGAACCCCTGGGTCGAACGCAGCGCCGCGATCGCCGATCTCCCCGACGATGCCTTCCGTCGCATGCTGTGCGTGGAAGCCGCCGCCGCGCGCGCGCCGGTGCGCCTGTCGGCCGGCGAAAGCTGGTGGGGACGCCAGACCCTGGTGGCGCTCTGACCCGGGCACGGCGCGGGTGCGGCACCCGCCGCGCGCCACCGGCAACGTCCTTTCCTTCCCCGGATCACGGGTTCTCCGCCCCCGGCAAGGCAGCATGCGAGGCGCAGGCGGCGGCAGCCGCGATTGCGATCGGCACGCGCTGCCCGCCTTGCGTCGCGGGTTGATCTCGCCACGCGGCTTGCTGCACTATCCGGCCCTTCCCTTTCGCAACACCGCCTCATCCTCATGCTCCCCCCGATCGAACACCGCATCGCCGAAGAGCTCGGCGTCTCGCCGCGCCAGGTCATCGCCGCCGTCCAGCTCCTGGACGACGGCGCCACCGTGCCCTTCATCGCCCGCTACCGCAAGGAAGTCACCGGCGGCCTGGACGACACCCAGCTGCGCAACCTGGAGGAGCGCCTGGGCTACCTGCGCGAGCTCGAAGACCGCCGCGCCACCGTGCTGGCCTCGATCGAGGAACAGGGCAAGCTCACCGCCGAGCTGCGCGCCGAAATCGAACACGCCGACACCAAGCAGCGCCTGGAAGACCTCTACCTGCCCTACAAGCCCAGGCGCCGCACCAAGGCGCAGATCGCGCGCGAAGCCGGCATCGGCCCGCTCGCAGAAGCGCTGCTGGCCGACCCGATGCTGACGCCCGAGGTCGAAGCGGAGAAATACCTCAACGCCGAGGCCGGCTTCGCCGACACCAAGGCGGTGCTCGACGGCGCGCGCCAGATCCTGATGGAACACTTCGCCGAGGACGCCGCGCTGCTCGGCGAGCTGCGTACCTACCTGCATGAGCACGGCCAGGTGCGCTCGGCGGTGATCGAGGGCAAGGAGAACGAAGGCGCCAAGTTCCGCGACTGGTTCGACTTCGCCGAGCCGATCGCCACCATGCCCTCGCACCGTGCGCTGGCGCTGCTGCGCGGGCGCAACGAGGGCGTGCTGCGGCTGACGCTGGACGTGGATCGCCCCGACGCGGACGCGCCGCATCCCTGCGAAGGCCGCATCGCCGTGCGCTTCGGCATCCGCAACCAGGGCCGCCCGGCCGACCGCTGGTTGGGTGAGACCGCGCGCTGGGCGTGGAGCGTGAAGATCTCGATCCACCTCGAGCTCGAGCTGATGAGCGAGCTGCGCGAGCGCGCCGAGGAGGAGGCGATCCGCGTCTTCGCCCGCAACCTCAAGGACCTGCTGCTCGCCGCGCCCGCCGGCACGCGCGCCACCATCGGCCTCGACCCCGGCATCCGCACCGGCGTCAAGGTCGCGGTCGTGGACGCGACCGGCAAGCTGGTCGACACCGCGACCGTCTACCCCTTCGAGCCGCGTCGCGACCGCGAGTCCTCGATCGCCACCATCGCCGCGCTGGCGAAGAAGCACGCCGTCGAGCTGATCGCGATCGGTAACGGCACCGCCTCGCGCGAAACCGACGCGCTGGCGGCGGAGCTGATCAAGCGTCATCCTGAACTGCAGCTGACCAAGGTCATGGTGTCGGAGGCCGGCGCCTCGGTGTATTCGGCGTCCGAGCTGGCGGCGAAGGAATTCCCCGATGTAGACGTCAGCCTGCGCGGCGCGGTGTCGATCGCCCGCCGCCTGCAGGACCCGCTGGCCGAGCTGGTCAAGATCGATCCCAAGTCGATCGGCGTCGGCCAGTACCAGCACGACGTCAACCAGGGCCGCCTGGCCAGGAGCCTGGACGCGGTGGTCGAGGACTGCGTCAATGCGGTCGGCGTCGACGTGAACACCGCCTCCGCGCCGCTGCTGGCGCGCATCTCGGGACTCAACGCCACGCTCGCCGCCAACATCGTCGAGCACCGCAACGCCAAGGGCCCGTTCCGCAGCCGCGATGCGCTGAAGGACGTGCCCCGCCTCGGCCCCAAGACCTTCGAGCAGGCCGCCGGCTTCCTGCGCATCCCGAGCGGCGACAACCCGCTCGACGCCTCCTCGGTGCACCCGGAAGCCTACCCGGTGGTCGAGCGCATCCTCGCCCGCGTGCAGAAGAGCGTGCGCGAGCTGATGGGCAACGGCAGCTTCCTGAAGTCGCTGAAGCCGGCCGAGTTCACCGACGAGCGCTTCGGTCTGCCCACCGTGCAGGACATCCTGTCCGAGCTGGAGAAGCCCGGCCGCGACCCGCGCCCGGAGTTCCGCACTGCCAGCTTCCGCGACGGCGTGGAGACGCTGAAGGACCTGCAGCCGGGCATGCTGCTCGAGGGCGTGGTCACCAACGTCACCAACTTCGGCGCCTTCGTGGACATCGGCGTGCATCAGGACGGCCTGGTGCACATCTCGGCGCTGTCGAACACCTTCGTCAAGGACCCGCACAGCGTGGTCAAGGCCGGCCAGGTGGTGAAGGTCAAGGTGCTCGAGGTCGACATCCCGCGCAGCCGCATCGCGCTCACCATGCGCCTGGGCGACGAGACCCCGCGCCGTGAAGGCGGTCCGCGCAGCGACGCCCGCAGCCCTCAGCCTGCACGCGAAGGCAATCGCGACCGGCGGCCAGCCGACGGCCCCCGGGGCAGCGGCAAGCCCGCCGGGCGAAACGGCCCGCCCGCGGGCGGCAACGCCCTGGCCGAAGCCTTCGCCCGCGCCCGCGGAGGGAAGTAGCCATGTCCCCCACGATCTACGGCATCAAGAGCTGCGACACCATGAAGAAGACCTTCGCCTGGTTCGAAGGCGCCGGTGTCGCTTACGGCTTCCACGACTACAAGAAATCCGGCATCGATGCGGCCACGCTCGCACGCTGGTGCGAAGCGCTCGGCTGGGAGGCGCTGGTCAACAAGCGCGGCACCACCTGGCGCAAGCTCACGCCCGAGCAGCAGGCCATCGCCGACGGCAAAGCGGCGATCGCGCTGATGCAGGCCCAGCCCAGCCTGATCCGCCGCCCGGTGATCGACTTCGGCGAGGGCGGACTCGTCGTCGGCTTCGACCCCGATGCCTTCGCCGCCCGAACTGCATAGCGCCACCGCCCCCTTGGAGCGAAATCGAATGAGCGACACCCTCCCCACCAGCTACGTCCAGCGCTTCCTGCTGGAAGACCTCGACATCCGCGGCGCCGTGGTGCGCCTGACCGACGTCTGGCAGGCCATGCAGTCCGGGCGCGACTACCCCCAGGTGGTGGCGCGCCTGCTCGGCGAGATGGGCGCGGTGTCGGCGGTGATCGCCGGCAACCTGAAGCAGCCCGGTCGCCTGACCTTCCAGATCACCGGTCACGGTCCGGTGAGCCTGCTGGTCGTCGACTGCGCCGAGACGCTGAACCTGCGCGGCTACGCCAAGGCCGACGCCGTGCCGACCGGCGGCACCCTGGCCGAACTCGTCGGCGACGGCCGCCTGCAGCTCTCGCTCGACATCGAGGGCCTGGACCAGCCCTACCAGAGCCTGGTACCGCTCGAGGGCGACAGCATCGGCGAGGTCTTCGAGCACTACCTCGCGCAGTCCGAACAGCAGCCCGCCGGCCTGTGGCTGGCCTGCAGCCCGGAGGCTGCGGTCGCGCTCTTCGTGCAGAAGCTGCCCGGCGCCGACCTCAAGGACCTCGACGGCTGGTCGCGCGTGCAGCAGCTCGCCCACACGGTGCGCGACGACGAGTTGCTCGGCCTGGACGCCCCCGAGATCCTGCGCCGCCTGTTCGCCGAAGAGAACGTGCGCCTGTTCGACGCCCGGGCGGTCACCCACGACTGGCCGGCCGATCCGGAGAAGGTCGCGAGCATGCTGCGCGCGCTTGGCGAGGACGAGGTGCGCGCGATACTGGCCGAGCACGGCGAGATCGTGGTCCACGACGACCTCTCCAACCACAGCTACCACTTCGACGCGGTCGACGTGGACGCGCTGTTCCGCCCGCCGACGCTGCATTGACCGCCTGCGCGGACGGCCCTGTCCATGCGCCTCGCGTGACCGTTGCCGCCCTTGCCCGATCGCCCGTCGATCAGTACACTTCTTTGATTTTGAAGACCCTTCCGCCCATGTCCGCCAACGCGTCCGCACGCCCGATCGAGTTCCGCAACACGACGCTTGGCGCAACCCTCGCCGTGATGCAGGCCGCCGAACCCACGACGCTGGCCGATGCGATGCACAAGATGCTCGGCGGCATGCCGGACTTCTTCAACGGCGAGACGGTGATCCTCGATTTCGGCGGCGTCGCCAGCATGCCCGAGCGCCTCGACTGGCCCGGACTGCAGTCGCTGCTGCGGCGCTATCGACTGCAGCCGATCGGCGTCATCCGCCTGCCCGAAGCGCATCACGAATCCGCCCGTCGTGCCGGCCTCGCGCTGATCGATCCGGCACAGCTCGCCGCCCAGCCGCCGGCCGAAACCCGCCGACCCGCCGCTGCCGCCGCGCCGGCTCCGGTGCCCGCCGCGCCGCAGCAGGCACCGGCACCCGCGCCTGCGCCCTCCCCCGCAACGGCAACGCCGACGATGTTCGTCGACCGCCCGCTGCGCTCGGGCCAGCAGGTCTATGCGCGCGGCGCCGACCTGGTGCTGATGGCTGGCGTGAGTCCCGGCGCGGAGGTCATCGCCGACGGCAGCATCCACTGCTACGGCCCGCTGCGCGGCCGCGCGATCGCCGGCGCCCAGGGCGACCATGGCGCGCGCATCCTGGCCAGCAACTTCGGCCCCGAACTCGTTTCCATCGCCGGGGTGTATCGCACCTTCGAGCGCGGCATCCCGGAAAGCTGCGCCGGCAAGCCGACCCAGGTGCGCCTGAGCGGCGCCGACCACACTCTCAACATCGACGCGCTGCAACTCGACTGAGCCAGCCATACAGCATCAACAAGGGGAAACCGTGAAAGTCATCGTCGTAACCTCCGGCAAGGGCGGTGTGGGCAAGACCACCACCAGTGCGGCCTTCGCCTCCGGGCTCGCCCTGCGCGGCTTCAAGACCGCGGTCATCGACTTCGACGTCGGCCTGCGAAACCTCGACCTGATCATGGGCTGCGAACGCCGCGTCGTGTACGACCTGGTGAACGTCGTCAACGGCGAAGCGCGCCTGAACCAGGCGCTGATCAAGGACAGGCACTGCGAGAACCTCTTCGTCCTCCCCGCCTCGCAGACGCGCGACAAGGACGCCCTGACCGAGGAAGGCGTCGAGAAGGTGCTGGAGGAGCTCGAGCACATGGGCTTCGAGTACGTGGTGTGCGACTCGCCCGCGGGCATCGAGCGCGGCGCGGTGATGGCGCTGACCTTCGCCGACGAGGCCATCGTCACCACGAACCCGGAGGTTTCGTCGGTGCGCGACTCCGACCGCATCCTCGGCATCCTGCAGAGCAAGTCCAAGCGCGCGCGCGACGGCGGCGAACCGGTCAAGGAGCACCTGCTGCTCACCCGCTACTCGCCCAAGCGCGTCGATGACGGCGAGATGCTGTCGTACAAGGACGTCCAGGAGCTGCTGCGCGTGCCGCTGATCGGCGTGATCCCCGAGTCCGAATCGGTGCTGCATGCGTCCAACCAGGGCACGCCGGCCATCCACCTCAAGGGCACCGACGTCGCCGAGGCCTACGCCGACGTGGTCAGCCGCTTCCTCGGCGAAGAACGCCCGCTGCGCTTCGTCAGTTACGAGAAGCCCGGCCTGATCAAGCGCCTGTTCGGAGGGAAGTGACATGTCCTTCCTGTCCAAGCTGTTCGGCGAGAAGAAGAAGACCGCGGAGATCGCCAAGAACCGCCTGTCGCTGCTGATCGCCCACGAGCGCGCGGGCGGCAGCCCGACCGCGGACTTCCTCCCCGCACTTCAGCGCGAGCTGATCGAGGTCATCTCCAAGTACGTCGCGGTCAATCCCGACGACATCAAGGTCCAGCTCGACAAGCAGGACAACATGGACGTGCTGGAAGTCAATATCGTGCTCCCCGAGCAGAAGCCCTGACCTTCCACAGACCCCGACGCCCGGCCGGCGCGCCGCCGGGCGCCGGGCGCCTCATGCATTCCGCTGACCCGCATCCACCGGGATCCAGAAGCGGAACACGCTGCCTTCGCCCGGCGTCGAGCGCACGGTGATGCCGCCGCCCATCAGTTCGGCCAGTTCACGGCACAAGGCCAGCCCGAGCCCGGCGCCGCCGTGCTGCCGGGTCTCGAACGAATCCGCCTGGCGGAAACGCTCGAAGATGAGCTCGTGCTGGCTCGAATCGATGCCACAGCCGGTGTCGCTGACCTCGAACACGCAGTCGTCCCCTTCCCGCCCCGCCTCGACGCTGACGCGCCCGTGATCGGTGAACTTCAAGGCGTTGTGCACCAGGTTGTTCAGCACCTGCGTCACCCGCGTGCGGTCGCAATGCAGCGTGACGGTCTCCCTGGCCGAGCACACCAGTTCGACCCCCTTTCCCTGTGCGATCGGCCGGTAGGTCGAACACACGTCCTCGACCACCGACCTCAGCTCCACGTCGGCGGGCCGCAGGCGCATCTCGCCCGCCTCCACCCGCGCCATGTCCAGGATGGAGTTCAGCAGGGCGAGCAGATGCTGGCTGTTCTCCACGATCACTTTCGCAAAGCCGCGGTTGTCCTCGCTCTCCTGCGTCTCCGACAGCAGCTCGGCATAGGCGATGACGCCATTGAGCGGCGTGCGCAGTTCGTGTGACACCGCGGCGAGGAACTCGGTCTTGAGCCGGTTGGCCGATTCCGCACGCGTCTTCAGGTCATGCAGCCCGGCCGAGATGCGGCGCTGGCGCTGCAGCAGGCCGATCGCGAGCGCGCTGAAGGCGACGATCACCACGCTCATGCCGCCCGCAAAAACCAGATAGCTCCCGCGTCGCGAGCGCCATCCGGCCAGCGCCTCCTCGCGATCGACGCCCACCAGCACGGCCAGGGGCAGGTCGCGCACCTTGCGGTAGCTCACCGAGCGCACCACACCGTCGACCACGCTGGTCGCCGAGTAGTAGCCCGTCGGCGACTCCGCGAGGCCGCGGAACAGCGGCCCCTGGGACAGGTCCTGTCCGATCGCGGTGGACTCCCCCGCACGACGCGCGCGCACGACGCCATCGAGGCCGGCCAGGGTGACGACGCCGCGCTTTCCGATATCCACCTCGTTGTAGAAACTGATGAAGTAGAAAGGATCGATCGAGATCACCGCCACCCCGCCGAAGCTGCCATCCGGGCGATTGATCCGGCGCGTCAACTGGATCGACCACTTGCCGGTGGCGCGGCCGAGGACCGGCTTGCTGACGAAGACCTGGCCGGTGTCGGCATCCTTGTGCACCCGGAAATGCTCGCGATCCTTGAGGTCGACACGCGCGAAGTCCGCCAGATTGGATTTGTGGTAGATGCCGTCGGCGTTGATGATCCCGACCTGATTGAACAGGTTGCTGACGATCATGCCCTGCCTGACCGCCGACCCGATGTCGAGCGCGTCGCCGATCGCCTCGTACTGGAACTTCACGAACAGCAGCGCCTGATCGACGCTGGCCAGCGTACGGATCGTGTGCTCCTCGAACACCCGGGCCAGGCTCATCGTGCGCTGCTGGATCAGCTGCTCCTCGGCGGCCGCCTCTGAGGAGATCTTCAGGCTGACCGCGGTCCACAAGCTCACGATCAACAGCAGGCCGATCGCGGCGATCGACCACAACGACCAGCGTCCGTCCGCGAACGACTCGCCGCCGTCCGCGGACCCGCTGCGGATCGCAGCCGTGCCCTGCGGCACCCTGGTGCCTGCCTCATTGCGCTCGTTCGCCCCGGTCCCTGCAATAGTCATCACGTTTCTCGATCAGTACGGCGGCTCGCATCATATGGGCTTCGTCCATCAGCGGCCGTGGCATTTGCAGCATCGGAGCCGTCTCGTCGCGAGCGCCTGCGCGTGTGCTGGATCACGCTCGGCCCTCGGCGTCCATTGCGTAATCTTTACCTCTTTCTTGAAAATTGCAACATCACCTGTTGGTTCCTTGCATCCCCACTCCGCCCCCTCCGCCGCCATGGACCTGCCCCCGCAAACCGATGCTGCAAACCCGCTTCACCACGGCCCGGCATCACGCCCGCTCAGGCCGGGCCGATCGAGCAGCAGCCACGATCGGCCCCACGCACGCGGGCATGCGAAGGAACTCAGCGCGGCCTACCAGCAGATGTTCCGTATCAGCAGCGACCTCAAGACCCTGATCGGGGAGAGGAACCGTGCTTTGGGTGCGGTGCGGGCGGCACAGCGGCAGGCCATGCGCCATCTCGTCCTCGTCGCCGCGCAGCGCGAAGCCGGCGGGCTCGAACACTGCCTGCGCGTTGGCGCCATCTCCGCCCTGCTGGCGAGGATGCTCGGCAAGTCCGAGACCTGGTGCGACATGTTGTGCGAGGCCGCGGCCGCACACGACATCGGCAACGTCGCGGTGCCGGACGCCATCCTCTACCGCCAGGGACCGCTGACGGCGCACGAGTGGGCGGTGGTGCGCGACCACCCGATCGCCGGCGCGAAGCTGCTCGACAGCGCGCACAGCCCGATCCAGCAGATGGCCGCGCAGATCGCACTCAACCACCACGAGAAATGGGATGGCAGCGGCTACCCGGCACGGCGCCGGGGCGCGAACATTCCCTCGGCGGCACGAATCGTCGCGGTGGCCGATTTCGTCGACTCCCTGGCCATCGAGGCCCATGGTCGTGCCGGCGTGGATGAGGAGCGCATCTTCACCCTGCTGCGCCTGGCCAGCGGGGCGCAGTTCGATCCCCGCGTGGTGCGTGCGATGTGCGTGCTGCGTCCCCGCCTGGCGCAGATCCGGGCGCTCGCGGCCGAGAGCCGCAGCGCCTTCCCCGGCGCGGACGAAGCCTGCTCGTGGTGGCGCCAGATCGAGCTGCCCATGCCGTTGACGGTCCGCGGGTCGGCGCGGCAGTCCACCGCCGCGTCCGATCGGCGCGGGTGACCCGGCGCTGCCTGAAGCGGCCCGGACGACGCGCAGAGCTCGCGGGCGTGCTCGCCGCCAGCAAGGCAGGTCCTCGCCGATCGAACACTGCCCCCTGGCCCGCTCCGATCCGGATCGGGTTCGGGCGGACCAATCCTCCCCTTCAGGCAGTATTTAACGGGTCGAGTCTTCAGGTGCCGCTAGAATTCCGGCCTGCGAGCCGCCCCCATGTGGCCCCAGCCCCGTGAGGGGGGCTCGCAGGGTTGCCAACGGTAATCTTACGTTTTTCCACCCGTAACTCGCACAACCAGTCCCGAACATGAACAGGATCATTCTCGTCGTCGAGGATCAGCCCGAGATCCGCAAGCTGATCTGCATGACCATGGACTACGACGGCTTCGAGGTCCACGAGGCGGACAATGGCGAAGCGGCCCTCAAGATGATCAAGGCACTGCACCCGGACATCGTGCTGCTCGACGTCATGATGCCGGGCAGGCTCGATGGCTTTCAGGTGTGCGAGCGCGTTCGCGCCGAACCCGAACTTGCCGCGACGCCGATCGTCATGCTCACCGCGCGCGGCCAGCAGGCGGACATCGAGGCCGGACGGCGCGCCGGGTGCACCGCGTACCTGACCAAACCGTTCAGCCCGCTGCAACTGATCGAGACCGTCGAACGCCTCACCGGCACCACTGTGAGCTGAGTGCCCCGCAAGCCGATGCCCACGCCGTCGTCCTACCGCCGCGGCATCCTGCGGGCAGGATGCGCCGCGCTGCTGGCGCTCAGCCTTCCTCCCCGCGCCTTCGGCAGGGCGGCGCCGGTACTGATCGGGCTGGATGCGGAGTTTTCCGACCGCAGCAGCACCGCGGATGATGGCATTCGTTTCGGTGCGCAGACCGCCATCGACGACATCAACGCCGCGGGCGGCGTGCTCGGTGGGCGACCGCTGCAGCTCGTGACCACCGACAACCGCAGCGTGCCGGCGCGCGGGGTCGCCAACGTGGAGTACCTGGCGGGCCTGCCCGACATGACGGCCTACGTATGCAGCAGATTCTCGACGGTCGCGCTCGAGCAATTGCCGCACATCCACGACCTCCAACTGCCCTTGCTCGCGCCCGGGTCGGCGGCGGATGCGATCGTCGACAACCATCGCTCGCCCAACTACGCCTTTCGCCTCGGCCTGCGCGACAGCATCGCCATGCAGGCCCTGCTGGAAACGATCGCCGCCCGGGGGCTGCGCAGGATCGGACTCATCCTGCCCACCACGGCCTGGGGGCGGCGCTGTCTGTTCTTCGCCGAACGCAGGCTCACGCTCGACCCGGATTTTGCCCTGACGGTGGTGGGCGTCGAATGGCATCGCTGGGGAAGCGACCGGCTGATCGACGAGAGCTATCGCAGCCTGCGCGAGAAGGGCGCCGAGGCCATCCTGCTGGTGGCCAACGAACGGGAGGGTGCCACGCTGGTGAAGGCGCTGGCGCAGATGCGGGTCGCCGACCGCCGGCCGATCTTCAGCCACTGGGGCATCACCGGCGGCCATTTCTCCGAGCTGTGTGGGCCAGCCCTCGCGGAGGTGGACCTGGAGGTCGTGCAGTCCTTCAGCTTCGCCCGTGCGCAGGGCGCCCGCGGCACCCGCCTGGCGCAGCTTGCGGCGGCGCATTTCGGTGTCGACGATCCGCTCCAGGTACCCTCGGCGACCGCCATCGGCCCCGCATACGACCTTGTCGGCCTGCTCGCGCTCGCCATCGACCAGGCCGGCAGCACGCGCCGGCCAGCGATCCACGAAGCCCTCGAGCACCTGCCCGCGCACTCGGGCGTAGTCCGCCGCTTCGCCCCCGCGTTCACGCGCGCGCGCCACGAGGCGCTCGATGTCGGCGACGTGCTGCTCTGTCGCTTCGAGCCGAGCGGCCGCCTCGTCCCGGCCGAGGTCAAGAGGTCGTCGCGTTGGCCTTGATCCCATTCACCCGCTCCAGGCGCTGGAGACGCGCCGGCCTGGCGGCCCGCATCACCATGCTGTCGGCACTGCTGACGGCGGGTGTCATGGTGCCGGTGCTGATCCTGTCCTACGCGGCCCTGCATTCGCTGATGACCGGCAAGATCGAGGCCGATCTGCGCGAATCGGCCACCGTGGTCCGCTTCGCCTTCGAGACCCGGCTCGATGCACTCGTCGACAAGATCGCTTCGGCCTCGAAGCAGACGATCTTCAGCAACGCACTGTCCGACTCGGGTGAGCGCAGTCGATACATCCAGCCGATCCTGCAGGATATCTGTGACGCCTCCCCCGCCATCACCACGCTGGTGCTGACCGATTTCCGCGGGCAGCTGCTCGAGCAGGGCAGCGACCGGGAACAACGCTGGCGCGCCGAACAAGGCCAACAGCTGCAGCGAATCATCGAGGAGGGTCACGTCACGCTCACGCCGGCCAGCCCGGATCACGCGCTGCATCTCAGCCTCGCCGCACCCATCGCCTTTCTTCCGACCGGCAGTTTCGAAGGCGCGCTCGTGGCCGACCTCGATCTCGAGGGCGTGTTCGCGGCAGCGACGAAGGCGGTCGATGGACGCTACGCCGTGCGCCTGAAACGGACCGACGCGAGCGCCGGCGCAGGAAGCGGCGCCGCCGGCGAACACGACGAACTCGCCCATCTGGCCCCCCTGTCCGCCGTCGCCGGCTCGAATCTGCCGCTCGCCATCGAAGTCGCGATGGACCGCCAGCTCGCCAATCGCCCGATCTACTGGCTGATGGCCGCCTTCCTCGCGATCGGCGTCGGCATCTTCGCCCTGGTGGCGTGGCAGAGCCGTCGCCTCGCGCTGATCATCGCCGAGCCGCTCAGCGAGCTCGAGCACACCGCAGCCCGGGTCGCCGCGGGCGAACTCGACGCGCTGCCGGCGGTCACCGAGATCCCCGGCGACGGGGACCGCTTCCGGCTGCTCACCGCCACCGTCTATCGCATGATCGCCGCACTCCGCGACACCCAGCGCCAGCTCGCTGCCACGCTCGAGGCCCGTACCAGCGAGGTCGCCCACTCGGAACGCGAGCGCATGCTCAAGGAACAGGCGCTGGCGTCGACGGAAAGCGGGGTGTTGATCCTGCGCCAGGTCGATGACGGCCAGCGCGTGCATTACGCCAATTCCGCCTTCCTTCACATCACCGGCTTCGCCGCCGCCGAGGTGGTCGGTGCCCTGTGGCCCGCGGAAGTCTTTCCGGGCAGCGCCGGGACGGCTATCGAAGCGGAACGCGGCTTCGGCGAACCGATCCTGCTGACGCATCGGCGCGCCGACGACAGCGAAGCGTTCATCGAGATCTCGATCTCGCCCATGACGGTCGACGACGCCGAGCAGGTGCCGCACGCCATCGTTCTGGTCACAGACGTCACCCGGCGCCATGAAACCAGTCTGGCCATCGCCCTGCGCGACCGGGCGCTGCAGGCCGTGCAGAACGGCATCGTCATCACCGACCTGCAGCAGCCGGACAATCCGATCATCTACGTCAACCGCGCCTTCGAGGACATCACCGGTTACAGCTTCGCCGAGGTGGCCGGAAGGAATCCGCGTCTGCTCCATCGCGACGACCGCGACCAGCCCGAGCTCGCACAGCTGGACGAGGCGGTGGCCGCACGCCAGGCCTGTGCGGTGACGCTGCGCAACTACCGCAAGGACGGCGCCCTGTACTGGAACGAGCTGTCCATCTCGCCTCTGGTCAATCCGCTCAGCGGCGAGGTGACGCACTACGTCGGCGTGCAGAGCGACATCACCGAGCGGCGTCGGACCGAAGATCTGCTGCTCGAATGGCTGTCACGCTTCGATGCGGTGTTCACCCTCAGCCCCGACCCGCTGGTCTGCTTCGACAAGGACGGGCGGCTCAGCTACGTGAACGCCGCCGCCGAACGCATTTTCGGCACCAGCATCGGCGCACTCACCGGCATCACGATCGCCGAATTCGGCGCGCATGTCAGCGGCCTGCTCGAGAACGGCCATGGTTTGCTCCGCCTTCCCGACCCTGCGCCCGATGCGGCCAGGAGCGGGGACGATCTCGCCCAGGACAGCCTCCTCCGGATCGTCCGGCCCAAGCCCTGCATGCTGCGCCAGACCTACCGCTATTGCGGGGCGAGCTCGGCCTCGCTGGTGCTCTATTACCGCGACGTCACCCGCGAAGCGGAGCTCGACCGCATGAAGAGCGAGTTTCTGAACACCGCGGCCCACGAACTGCGCACCCCGATGTCCAGCATCATGGGCTTCTCCGAGCTGCTGATGATGCGCCGGTACGACGAGGACAAGACGCGGGAACTGCTCGCCACCATCAATCGCCAGGCGCACCGGCTCACCGACCTGCTGACCGATCTGCTCGACCTCGCCCGGATCGAGGCACGGCGCGCGGAGAGCTTCCGCTTCGACGACGTGCCGCTGCGCCAGGCGATCGATGAAGCGCTTGCCGCCTTCCTGATCCCCGACGACACCCACCGGCTGGTGCTCGAACTGCCGCCGGAGCTGCCGACGATCCGCATGGACCGGGCGAAGTTCCAGCAGGCGCTGCTCAACCTGCTCTCCAACGCCTGCAAGTTCTCGCCGGGCGGGGGCGACATCGAACTCGCCGTCCACACCGAACACCCGGAGGGGCTGGGCTTCATCGGTGTGGCGGTGCGCGACCACGGCCTCGGCATGAATGCCGAGGACTGCAGCCACGCCTTCGAACGCTTCTACCGCAGCGATCGCTCCGGACACATCCCGGGCACCGGCCTTGGCCTGCCGCTGGTCAAGGAGATCATGACGGTCCACGGCGGCAGCGTGACCCTCGAAAGCGTCCCGGACGTCGGCACCTGCGTTACCCTATGGTTCCCGCTCGCCCCCGCTCACGTCGAAGACATGCGGACCGCGCATCACGATACCCAGATCACCCCGTCCACCTGATCCCGCATGGAAGCCCCTTCCCCATCCCCGGCCAGCGATCTCGACCAGTCCCAGCTGCTGCGCTACGTGCAGGACATGCACCAGCTGCGCAAGCAGCGGGAGCAGGCCTACCGGCGGCTCGCACATGCCCACCGGATCACCCTGTCGAAGCTGGCGCTCGCTGCCGAGTACAAGGACGGGGATACGGGCGCCCACATCGAGCGCATCGGCGCGCTGTCCGGCGTGCTCGCGCAGGCGCTCGGGCAAGCTGCCGAGTGGTGCGAACTGATCGTCCAGGCGGCGCCGATGCACGACGTCAGCAAGATCGGCATTCCCGACCACATCCTCAAGAAGCCCGGTCCGCTGACCACGGACGAGCGCAGGATCATGGAAACCCACTCGCTGATCGGCGCCCAGATCCTCGGCGGCACCGACGTTCCGGTGCTGCAGATGGCCGCCGAGATCGCGCTGGGCCACCATGAGCGCTGGAACGGCAGCGGCTATCCCTCCGGCGTCCTCGAGCTGGAGATTCCGCTGTGCGCCCGCATCGTGGCGGTCGCGGATTTCCTCGATGCGCTGATGATGGACCGCTGCTACCGCCCGGCACTCGGCGAGGATGAGGTGCTGTCCATGATCAAGGCTGGCCGCGGATCGCACTTCGACCCCGCCATCGTGGACGTCACGGTCACGCAATTTCCCCAGCTCGTGGCGCTGCGAAAGCGGATCGACAAGCGTACGACTGCGGATCAACTCGACGGCGGCACCGCAGCCGTCGGCCCCTCCCACTAGACCAGGTATCCAGCAAGCATGGACAGGCCGAGCACCGCAAGCGACCAACCGCGGGCCCTCGTGGTCGAGGACGATCCGCTCTACGCGACCTTCTACCGCGAGACGCTGCTCTCGGCGGTGCCCGGCATCAGCATCGCGAGCGCGGAGAACGGCTACGATGCCCTGCTCTACCTGGCGCAGAACTGGCCCGACCTCGTCATCCTCGACCTGCACATGCCGGGCTTCGATGGTTTCGAATTCCTCGACATCGTCAAGCGCAAGTACGGCCTGGTCGAGGTGCCGATCCTGGTCGTCAGTGCGGCCAGCCACGAGAGCATGCGCCCGCTGCTGAATCTGCCGCAGGTCCATGTGTTCACCAAGCCCTTACGCCCCGCGCTGCTGAAGAAGCTCATCCGGCAGATCCTTCCGGATGCCGGCGCCACACCGCCCAAGCCTGCGCCGTCGGGCTTCGACGCCCCCTCCTTCGAGGCTTTCGTCGGTCCCGACTGGCAATTGCAGCGCGAGATCGCGCGCCAGTTCTACGAGCTCGCCCCCGACCGCATCGCCCGGCTCGAACTGGCCTCGCGCACGCTCGATCACCGCGACCTGCAGGCGTGGTGCCAGACCCTGACCGGTACCGCAGCCATGATCGGCGCCGACAGGCTCGACGAGTGCCTCGGACGGCTGCAACGCGCCCTGGATCGCCGGGACATCCCCGCCATCCGTGCCGAAGTTGCCGCCACCACCGACGAGCTGCGCCACCTCTCGGTAGTTCTAGATCACGAGTTCGACCTCGACGATGCGAACCGATGACGAAGATCCCATCAGGCTCGTCGGTCATGTAAATCTTCGGTAACTTGACGCAACGCCGCGAAACCTTGACCTCGTGCAGGCCGCGATGCAGACTCGATGCCGGGTCGACAAACCCGCGCCGGAACGGCCTGCGGCTCGTCGACGAACCTCACTGAAGTGCGACGGCACCTATCGTCAAGACGGGCGTCCAGGCCCACGATTTCCATGACCAATATCGTCGAAGACCCGGTAGCGGCCACGACCGATGCCCAGCGCGCGGAATGGATGCCGGCGAGCGATCGCAAGCAGACCCTGGAGAACCGGCGCCTGAACCTGATCATGCTGACCGGCGCACGCGGAACCAAGAACCGCCTCGCCCAGCTGGCCGGTACCTCGGGCAGCCGCATCAGCCTGATGACGTCGGCACGCAAGCCGGTTTCGGACCCTTTCGCCTTCGCCATCGAGGACGCACTGGGTCTGGTGCGCGGCTGGCTGGATCAGCGCCATAGCGAGGGCGACGTCCCCGAACCGGCATGGCGAAGCCTGCGTGCCGACGGTGCCGCCGCTCCCGCTCGGACGCCGCCGCCGGAGCGTTCCCAGCCGGACATCGGTCCGGACGTCAGCATTCAGGACGCGGCCACTCGAACGACGTCCAACCGGCTCTTCGACAAGACCGCGGGGAGCTGCGGCCCGATTGCCGAGGCGCTGGCCAAGACCATCCTCAACCTTTCCGCCGCCGACAAGCTCTCCGAGGAGAAGGCGTTCCAGCTGCTCGGTGCGCTGATCGCGGAATCGCAGCGGCTCGAGTGAGCGCGCCCCGTCGGTCGATGCCCGCTGTGCCGCGCCGGACATGACGCGCGGAAGGTGGTGCCCGGGACGGGGGTCGAACCCGTAAGCCTTGAGGCGGCGGATTTTAAGTCAATATCGAACACAACGAAGCGCATAGGATCACGCTATAACACTTAGTTTTACTGGTCCTTGATCGTGGTGCTTTTCGTCCTTGTGCGGTTCGATGTGATGATTTGAGGTGCTTTGCGGCTGTCGATTACGCACGATTTACGCACGAAGTTATGCACTTGGTACAATGCGCGCCCTGCCCGGGTGGCGAAATTGGTAACCGCAGTGGACTTAAAATCCATCGCCTACGGCTTACGGGTTCGAGTCCCGTCCCGGGCACCAGTTTGATAGAACTCCGCGCGAGGTCGGGCCTTACCTGCAATGCAGGGAAAGGCTCCAGCGCGTGGCGGCGGTTGCTTGTCCTCAGTCTGAGGAAAAGGCTACGGCTCGGCTCCACGCGCGCGATGGCGTCGGCCTCGGTGGGATTTTCCCCCATTGGGGGAGAAGCCCGCGCGCGCGAGGGCGTCACCAGATCAAGCGGGAAATTTTTCCCACTTGAACGGAGAAGCCCGCGCGCGCGAGGGCGTCACCTGTCCACGGTTCATCCCCCAATGGGGGTTGGGGCGCGCTCAGTCTTGAGCACACTACCGCCAGCCCAAGGCGGCGGCGGTATCGGGTGCGGTGTCGGGGTGCGCGAGCATGTGTGCGGCCAGTGCGGCGGCGTCTTGGTCGGGGAATCTAGCGGTCCAGAATCGGCCGCTGGTGTCGCGTGCGGCCAGGTCGGCGGCGCTGTTGAGGCGCTTCTGCCGCGTACCGGCCGGAAGCCTGGTGTTTGCCAGCTCGCAGCGGGCGCAGAGGCCGAAGGTCACGCCGATGCCGTGGATCTCGCCGGGATGCACGACAGCCAGCGGGGCGGGCATTCGGCAGCAGGCGCAGCAGCGCATCAGCGTGCTTCGCGCCAGGCGGTGCGCGGGCCAGGGTGCAGCGGGTTCAGTTCGTTCAGGTCGACGTGTTCCAAGTGCAGGACGCGGATATCCACGCCACGCCCGAAGATGCGCCATACATTGCCGGTGCGCTCTACTGTCAGCTCCCGGCGCTTGCACTCGTCGATGATGCGTTCAGCTCTGCTCATTTTCAGGTCTCCAGGTGCCATGCTCGATCAGGTGGGCGGCGATCTGTTGTACGCGCGGCCAGTGCTGCGTCAGCACCGCAAGGGCTGTGCGCTGTGAGAATCCGTGCCCTGCCAGACCGGGGCCGAAGTGCTGCGCAAGCAGCATGCACGCGAGCTGCCAATCCTTCGAGCGCATGCGGACGGTCACGCCCTGCCATCGGTGCCCGACGTAGATCAATTCTGCGCAGATGCCGGCGTGCATCACGGCTGCGGCCTGTGCAGCGGCCAGCGGGCGGTCATGGTCGGTGGGCGGATCGTCGGCGCCGATCTCGGCCAAATCCCATTCGGCTAGGCCGTTGCCAGCGGATGCACTCGCCTTCGTGGGGGTCAGTCCGGCCCACTCCATCAGCACGACGTGCCCGGCCTCGTGGTGCGCGGTGCGCTCCAACGATGCGCCCTTGATCGCGGCCGGCACGTCGGCCAGCGGATGAATACGGCCCAGGGCGGCACGCGGCGGGTGGGTGTAGGTCATAGGTGGTCTCGGTGGGTGGCAGACCTTGCAGCCGGTTTCCAATCGGCGTCCGGTGGTCTGCCTTGCGCGCTGTTTCAGCCTGTCAGCCGCGCCCGGTGCCTACCGCTAGGCTTTTCACGCCCCGCAGGGTGTTCAGGGTCGCCAAGCGCCGCGCTCGTCTTCCAGCAGCGCCGAATCGGGCGCCTCTTGTGGTACGCCGTGCGTCGCCAGCACGTCCTGGTCGAGCAGGTTCGCGGCGGTGCGGCCTTCCAGGGCGCGGCCTTGCAGATACCGCAGCGCCGGGTGTGGCGCCCGGTCACCAGCGAGCAGCGCAAAGGCGTCGAATTCGGCAATCACCAGTGCGGCGCGGTCGAGTTCGTCGCGTATGGCGTCCCGGCGCTGCGTCCAGTACGCGCGGTGGGCATCGTGCGCGGCCTGCAATGCGTCCTGCAATGCGCGCTCCGACCGTTCGCAGTCCCGGCGCAGGGGCGTGACCTGGTGCGCTTGCTTTGCGTCCATCGCCTGATAGAGCAGGTCGAGGTTCTTGCGGTGTGCCGCCTCGGCTTTCGTCAGCACCTTGACGGCGGCCAGATAGCGGTCGGCGGCGGATTTCTCGAACATCACGCTCCCCCACGGATCAGGGTCCGCGCGACCAGCACCGCGCCGGTATCGCATGAACCGCGCATAACCGCGCCATCGAAGCTGAATTCCTCCTGCCACGGTTCGATCAATACCGGCTGGGTACTGCCCTTCAGCCGCAGAACGGCAACGGTCGGCGCGGCCTCGGGGCTCGGCAGCAGATACCATCGGCCGGTAGCCAGGCGGCCGGATGCGGTCACGGTGATTGCCAGCCCGGATTCGTGCACCAGCTTGCGGGCGGCCAGCTCGAGGCCGGCAGCAACAACAAGGTGCGCGGCGCTCAGGTCTGCTTGATTGCCACCGATCAACGTCATCGTGCGCAGCGCGGCCATTGCGGCGCCCAGACTGGTCGCATCGAGCGCACTTGCGACGATGTTGCCGTGGTCGGCATGGAACGGAAGCTCGCCATCTTCCATCGGCGCATCAGCCTCGAAAACGCTGTACACCTCGCGCGCCTCGGTGCGCGCAGCGGCGGTGCCCAGGTTTTCGACGGCAGCGGCCAGCATGCCGGCGGCGTCATTGACAATCAGCGTGCGCGAGGCGCGCAGCACACGGGCGAAGGCGCGCAGTTGCGCCGTAGCGCCATTGCCAACCAGCACGTGACCGTAGGCGACTTCTTGCAGCTCGCCTACGGCGGGCAGCTCGCCGTCGACGTCGGCGGTGGCGATCTCCATCGGCTTGAAGTCGCGGCATTCGACGGTCGCGCAGAACGCGCGATGTTCGGCCACGGCGGCGAAGCGGCGATTTGCAAGCGTGGTGCTTGCGGAAGCGAGCAGGCCGGCGTAGTCGGATGAGGTCATTCCGCGAGCCATAACCGCGCGGTCGTTTTCGTGCGACTGCTGCGGCCGGATGGCGAGGCCAGCGGCATAGGCCAGGCGCGACAGCGGCGCGCTGGCCAGTTCATCAACAAGCGGGTGCGGGGTGCGGTTCGGGACGTTGAAGGCGGCGGCGATGGCGTCGGCGCCAGCGGCGAGGATGTCGCGGGGATTGTGGTTCAGCATGGGGGTCTCCGATTGGGTACGGTCCAATGCTGCCCACTTCCTGCTGATGCTTTCGGCCTATTGCATCAGTGTTGCGTCAGCGGATCAGATCGAACAGATTGCGGGCCGTGGTCGGTACGCGCTGCCGGGTGTCGAAGGCGCGGCGCAGCGCCTCGTCTATCGGCGCTAGGGTCGTTGCCGGGTCGCGCGCCAGAAGCGGCGCAATGCGGGCCTCGTGGCGCCGAATCGCGGCCTCCAGGCGGCAGGCACAGCGCCAAGGGCCATCGTCGGCGGCCAGCAGGGCGGCGGCGTCCTTCAACGCCCGGTTGCGCTCGCGCAGGCGCGATGCTCGGTCGAGCCTTAGCGCCTGGTCGAGGTCGTCACCGTCGAGGTGTCGGCGCATGGCCTCGCACCACCAGCGGGAGACCTCGGGGCTGGTGTCGCCAGCGGCAGCGCGGCGGGCAAGTTCGGTGCTCATGCTTTGGGTGCGCGCAACAAATCGGCGCTCAACTGTTCGAGCGTGTGCTCGATCTCGGCCGCAAGCAGGCTCCGACACTCATTTTCATCCGTGATCGCGGCTAGGCGTGGCGCGAGCGCGTCGGGCAGCGCCTCTAGGGCGGTGCGGATGGTGGTGCAGGCGGCCGCTACGGCGGTTTCCACCTCGGCAGCCACCATCAGCTCGCCGGCCTCTTGCCGGTAGCGCATTTCCTCGCGTGCGGCGGCGTAGTGCTCGCGCTTGGCGCGGCTGGCCTTGTAGTCGGCGCCATCCTCGCCGGCGCTGTCGTCGTCTTCCGGCGCCTGGTCGGTCGGGATCACCAGCGCGTGATCTCGCGCCACGTTCGGCCGGATGCCGCGCTTTGCCAGCCATTCGAGGGCGGTGGCAAGGTCGATATCCGACGCGCGCCCCCGTCCGCCAGGGTGCCGGCATGGCATGCCCTCGCGGACCCAGTTGGAAACGGTCATGGGCGACACGCCTACTAGATGTGCCATTTCGGTCTGATTCATAGCGAAATCCTATTTCTTTAAAGTCTTGTAATAGCCCCTAACTACACAGGAACCGCGACTCTGCGTACCCTCTGTGGTTTGCCCACAGGAGGACCCAAGTTCCGCGCGGGTGTTGCGGTATTTGCGGTGTTTGCGGGGTGTGTTCCCACTCATTCCCTAAATATGTCACTGACACTTTTCCCACGTGAGCGGAGACACATCCCGCAAATACCGCTTTACCCGCATTCCGGTCGAACCGACCACAGGCCGGTTTTCGAGTGACCGTCTGTTCCGGCCTGTACTGCGCGCAGTCCGTCGACGATCCGGTCGCGGTTTGCGCGCAGCCATCCACCAAGCCGGCGCGCGGTGATCTTCTCGTGGCAGATCAACTGCAACGCCTCGCGCAGATCGGGGTATCGGTAGTTTCCAGTCGCCTCGCCAACCGACAGCGCAGCGGCCACCACTTCCGCAGCGCCTACCGGCTTGGTGTTGAATGCGTCGAACCATGCCGATAGCAGCAGGCGGGACGCCTCTAGCTCGGGATCGAATTCGCGCAATGTCTCAGCAGGGGCCAGGGGATCGGGCAACCCGAGCCAGCGCAGCGGGCGGCGGACAAGGCGGTCCCATTCGGTGAACGATCCTACTGGAGGCAGATCAACGGGCGGCGAGCCTGCTGCGATGTACGCCAGCGGGATCGTGAGCGCGGCGGCGATAAGGCGCCCACGTTCGGCGCGTGCGTATTCGAGCGCGTCACGGTCGAAGCGGCGCAGCTCGGGGCGCTCCATGCCGGCGTCGAGGCGAATCAGAAGGGCGCGGCGCTTCAGGTCTCCGGTGATCGTCAAGGCGTTGCCGGTGGCGATCAGTTGCGCATTCGTCGGCACGGTCACGAGTGCAGATCCACCGAGCGGCCGGAAGCGGGCGCGGGGTTGGGTGCAGACTTGGCACAACAGATCGAAGCCAAGCGGAAAGCTGATGTTGTCGAGCGCGATGACGGGATCGCCAGCCAGGTAGGCGCCCGCAAGGCGTTTTTCGTTCTCGTCATCGTTGCGGCCCAAGCTCATGACTGCGGGGCGCGAGCCGGTCGCAATGATGCTGATCCAGTCGGCAAGCAGGCTTTTCCCGGTGCCGGCTGCGGTAGCAGTGATGCCGGTCATGGGTGCGGCCGGTATCGAGCGGCGGACGATGGTTCCGACCAGCGCAGCGAGTGCGGCGGATCGGTCGCCGGCCTCCACGAAGGGCCAGGTATCGAGTGCGTCGAGAAGTAGCTCAATCGCGGCTTTTGCGTCGTCGGCATCCGGGCGCGGGTTGATGCCGGGGTAGTTCGCCAGGTCGGATGGGGTGCAGGCCACGAACAGGCCGGACTCTGGGTCGTAGCCTGGTCGATCAAGGAGGCGGCCGTCTGCGGTGATCGTCGGTGCCTCCACCACGCCATGCAACTGCTTGTGTTCGGGGTGATGCCGACGGGCTATGTAAGCGTCTGCCAGCCGGCGCGGACAGTCGGCTTGGCGGTCGGCTCCGCTTCGGCCGTCGAACTTCGTCAGGCGCGCATACAGGCCGACCAGTTCCATAACATGCGCCGACTCTACCGGCACGACGGCGGCACCATTGGCGCCCGAATACAGGCGCACCAGCCGTTCCCCGAACGTAAACAGATCGGGCGCACTTGCGAGCGCGGCAGCAATCGCGCGCACGTTGTCGGGCAGGCTGCCGTCTTCGATCTTGATCACCGGCAGATCGGACGGGGGCGGCGGCTGTGTCTTGGTGGCGGCGATGACGTGCAGGTGAGTCTTTGAACTCATCGGGGTGCCTCCACCAGCACACGCAGGCGCTCGCGCTTGGCTGCGCCAGGGCGGGGCGGGTGCTCGATCAGGTCGACGTACAGTGCGCCGTAGTCGATAAGCGCCTGTGCCAGCCTCAGCAGGCGCTCGGGGTCGGCGTCGTCTGGATGCGCCACACGCACGCGCCGGCCGGCTGCCACGTCGAAGCGCAGGCGGACGGGGTTGTCCTCGGGCAGCACGACCAGCAGCGGCGCCGGGAAGGTCTTTGCGTACTGCCAGCCGACAGCGACGGTAAGCGGTTCGTCAGGCGGCGGCGGGTTCTCGGCCAGGGCCTTACCGTACGCAGGATGCCGGCGGGGATGCGAGCCGATGCCGCGGCGGGTCAGGGTCAACGATGCGGGCGGCGCTTGCGCGGCCTCGTTGCGCTCGTCTTCGGCATCTGCGCACGTCGCGCACATCACGATGCAGACCGTAGCGTTCGGCGCTAGGTCGCGCACGCGGCGAAAGGCGCCCACGTTGTCGGCTATCACGTCACATCCGCAGCGCGAGCACTCTGCGACGCCAGAAGGAAAAACGGCATAAGTCGTCATGCCTCACCCCGCTTGCGGGCGATGGCATCGGCGCGGGTGCGGAGCTTGCCCTTGCCACGGAATCGGGCGGGCTTCTCGGGGCGCCAGGTCAGGGGGTTGTACATGCCGCGCGCGGGGGCGGGTGCGGTAGAATCGGCGGCGTAGGTATCGCCTTGCGCCTCGGTCATCGCCGGGGCGTTTTCTTTTGCGGTCATGGTCGGCGCCTCCCGTTATGCCGCGCGGGCGGCGTTGCCGGCGCGGACGGCCAGCCATTGTTCGTAACGGGTCTTGCTGATCAGCAGCTTTTTGCCGACGCGAACGCAGGCCGGCGCGAGTCCGTTTTTTTCCCGGTCGCGCAGTTGCCAACGCAGGGTGTACGTCGAGAGGATGCGGGGGTACTTGCTCGCCAGTTCTTCGACCGTGTGCAGGTCATCAAGCGGCAAGCTTGCGGGGTTGTGGGCTTCCATTGCGCACGTCCTTTAGTCGGTTGTGGTGCGCACATGGTCAGATGGGAGCCGGAAAAGCCTCGTGCAACTTTTCGGGCGATTTGCGGGGAAAACTTACACGGTCGAGTTCACTAAGGTGAATCGTTCAACAGGTACGCGCAGCGCAGGCGGGACCGCTCCAGGGTGGTGCGCGATACGGTGAAGGTCACGCCCTCGGGCATGTCGTTTGCAAGTTCCTCGCAGAACGCGGCGAACACGCCGTCCTCCATGTTCACGGATGGCAGTTCCCGGAAAATGTCCGTGTAGGCGCGCGCGAGGCGGTCGGAAAGGTCTTGATCTGGTCGGCGGGGCGCGGGACCTTCGTGCGGGTCGTGGCAGTCTTGCGCGGCGCGCGCCAGGCGCAATAGATCGAACTTCAGCGCATCACGCGCGTGCCATACGTCAGCGGGCATTACGCCTTGGGAGTTGCCTTCGTCCTCGTGGGATAGCAGCCAGTGCGCCAGCATCCATCCTGCCTGGTGGTCTAGACCGTTGACCGCCTCGAACAGCTCGAATGCTTTGCGGCGCACGTGCTCGAGTTGCGACGGAATGTCCCGGGCGGGCGGTGGCATGTTCGGCCAGGTCTTCAGCCAGGAAACAATCTCCCGCTCGCACATGCTCAGGAAGTATTCCGCGCGGTCGGCGTCGTGCTTGCGTAGCACGCTCAACAGGCGGCGCCTGCGGTCAGGCATCAGGAAGAATTCGGACATCGCCCACCCATGCGGCGAACCCTGGTGATAGGTGCCGCGCCAGCGGGGCAGGGTGTCCCCGTTTTCGGTTGGCCGACCTAGGCGCGGCGTGAGGGTGCCCGGATCACTCCGGGCGGGGGGGTCAGGCGGCTCGCTTGCGGGCTGCGTCGACCAGATCGCAGGTGTATTCCTCCAGAATGCGCGCGAGGTCGGCGGCGGGGCCGGGTTCGTTTTCGATGGCCATTCGCAGGATGCCGAAGGCGCTTGCCAGCTCGCCGGCCTTGAGCGCCAGCATGTTGAAGTCGGAGCGGCTTCGCTCAAGATCGATTTGCAGGGCGGCGAGCGCTTCGGGAGTAACGGTGTCGGTGGTCATGGTGGTCATCCTCACAGAAGGCCAAGCTCGGCAAAGGACACAGGGCGCGGATCGGCGCCGATTACGAAGTGATCCAGCACGTTCACGTCCACCAGCGCGAGCGCGGATTGCAGCGCGACGGTAAGCCTCCGGTCTCCGTCGCTCGGCTCGGCGCTGCCGCTCGGGTGGTTGTGCGCCAAGATCACCGCGGCGGCGTTGTGCTCCAGCGCGCGGCGCACGATCTCGCGCGAATAGACTTGGGTCTGCGTCAGCGAACCAACCGACATGCATTCAGCCTCAATGACTTGGTGCGCCGCATTCAGCCAGACGCACCAGAACTCCTCCCGGTCGAGACCGTCGAGGCGCAGGCGCAGGTAGTCCCGGGCAAGGTCAGGACTCACGAGGGGTGTCGTCTTGGCGTCGTACTTCATGCGGCGCTCGAGGATGCGCAGGGCGCGCGCAATGGTGCGGTCTTCGCGGTCGCGGCGGGCGAGGTCGAGTGTGTTCATGGTCACGCCTCCCGAGCAGCGGCCAGCCGGCCAAGTTTGCCGGTTGCCTTGTCGATACGCGCCAGCAGGTCCGAAACAGCCCAGGCGGCGTTTTGCCGGGTGTCCGGGGACATGGCCTCATCCGGGCCGGTCGCGCCCATCAGGCGAACGATGGCGCGGGCCTGTGCAATGCATGCGTCTATCTCAAGGACGGATTGCAGCGCGTCCGGTTCGGGGTGGTGCTTGGTAAGATGCTCGATAGCCATGATTCGATCTCCCTAGGATCGGGTGGTGGTCAGAGCCGGCCAGGTGTTCCCGCACTCGGTCGGCTCGCTTTTGCCTGAGTCCGTCAGGCGGCGGTCATGCGGTGTTCTTCTTGCCCGGGTCGCCTAGCGCCTTCTCGGCCAGCTCGAGCACGTCGTCTGCGGCCAGGTGCTCGTAGCGCTTTAGCATGGCGAGCGTCTTGTGTCCGCTGATCAGCGCGGCCTGTGCCAGGTTGGCGCCGTTGCGGATCACCTTCGTTACGCCAGTGTGGCGGGTGGTGTGCATGACAACCTTGTGCAGCGGGTCGTTGGTATCGTCGAGACCGGCGCGAGCGCGCACAAAGCGCCAGACCGTGTCGACGTCCTTCGGTCGCTCGGGGTGCTTGGGGTCGTAGAAAACGAAGTCGCTGCCGAGCGGGCGCACCTTGGCGGCGTCCGCCAGCTTGGCTCGGACTTCGGCCACCAGCGGCAGGGCGCGCGGGCTCCCGTTCTTCGTCTTGCCGAGGATGGCAAAGCCTCGCGCCAGGTCGACGTCTCGCCAGCGCAGATTCAGCACTTCGGACTTGCGCGCGGCCGTGGTCAGCAGCATCAGCACGAACAGATGCATACCATCCCATCGGGCAGCGGCAGCAGCGGCCAGAAGGCGGGATTCTTCGTCGGGCGTGAGGATGCGTTGCCGGCCCGGGCCTTCCTTCAGGCGTTTGACCTTGCCGCCCTTCATCGGGTGGCTTTCGATCACGCCATGTTGCAGGGCGAAACCGAGGACGGCGGACAGAGCGGCCAGATAGCGATTGATCGTCGCCGGGGTCAATGCCTTGTCGGTGGCCTTGATGCCTTCCGGGGTGCGGCGATGCGCGCGCCTGGTGCGGAGCGTCAGCACACAGCCGTTGATATCGCCGTGGGTGATCTCGGCAATCGGGCGAGCGCCAAGCTCGTCGCGCCAGAACTCCAGATGGGCGGGGGATGCGTACTTGCAGACGCCTGCATGCACGAAGTCTTCGATCAGATCCGCTAGCGTCTTGCCTCGCGGTCGCGCGATCCGCTCGAGCGCGGCGTCAGTCTCGTTGTTGCGCAACCAGTCCTGAGCCTCGCGCCTGGTCGCGAAAACCTTCGAGCGGCTCGCGAAGCCAGCGCGGCGGATGTGTGCCCGGTACTGCGTCACCGTCTTGCCGGTGGCCTTGTCCGTGCGCTTCCTTTCGACAATCGAGCCCATCACCCTACCCTCCTCTGATCAACTACGCACCGCACTACGCACAGCGCGCTAAGTTGTTGAGGATTATAGGGTGTCGAAAGTTTTTAAGTCCGCTGCGTTTACCAGTTTCGCCACCCGGGCAGGGGCGCGCATTGTACCGCGGTGGCGGCGCAAACACGCAGCGATGGCCGCAAGCAGGCCGGGATGCGACAATTGTGGCGATTCATCCATCCCCGCCCGAACGCCATGATCGTCCTCGACCTGTCCTGCGCCAACGAACACCGCTTCGAAGGCTGGTTCGCGTCCAGCGCGGCGTTCGAGAGCCAGCTGGCGCGCGGACTGGTGAGTTGCCCGGTGTGCAATGGCACCGAAGTGCGCCGTCTGCCGAGCGCGCCCTACGTACAGACCCGCAGCGCACCGGCGCTCGAGACGCCACCCGGCCGCCCCTCGGCCCCCGCCCAGCGCACTTCGAGCGCGATCGCCGCATCGCCCTCGCCCGCTCCGGATGCAGGCACGCTTGCGCCCGCAGCCGTCGCGGAACTGCTCGGCGCCCTGCGCCGGATGGCGAAGGCGGCGGAGGACGTGGGGGAGCACCTGCCCGAGGAGGCGCGCCGCATCCACCATGGCGAAGCCGAGGCGCGCGACATCCGCGGCGCGGCCTCGCGCGACGAGATCGAGGAACTGCTGGAGGAAGGGATCATGGTGCTGCCGGTGCCGCCGCTCGACGACGAACTGCACTGATCGCTGCAGCGCTCAGGTTCGCGCCACGATCAGCGGCACGAGCATCTCGTCGGCGCTCAGCCCGCCGTGTACGCCGATCAGCTCGTGTACGGTCTCGCCCTCGACGTGATCGACGATCGTCCAGCCGGGCTCCATCAGCAGCACGTGGGTGCCGACGCGTTCACGCAGCCTCGGATTCCGGGCGCCGGGGCCGAGCAGGCCGGAATTCAGCACGCACTCGCCCGATACCGCCACGGCCTTGCCTGCGAGTGCGTCGGTGGCCCAGGCTTCGAACTCGCCCGCGGCGCCTTCCCTGACCTTGCAGAACGCGAGCCGCCGCTCCCCGAACAAAGGCGCTGCCAGCATGCGCGCGACCTCGCCGTCGGGCGGCAGGTCCACGCAACGCGAGGGATCGGCATCGGTGAAGCCATGGTCGGCGGTGACCACGATGCGCACGTCGCGCCCCGCCAGCGCGCGCTGCAGGCGGACGAACAAGTCGTCGAGACGGCCGAAGCAGGTCCTGGTTGCGGGCGAGCGGCTGCCGTAGGCGTGGCTCAGCGCGTCGAAGGTGGGGTAATAGGCGTGGATCAGGCCGCCGCTCCCCGCAAGCGCGTCGGCCATCGCGACGATGGCCGCACCGAGGTCCTCCATCCCCTCGTAGGGCTCGATGTGTGCACCGCGGGCGTGATGCCGGGAAAAGCGCGAGAAGGCGATCTCGGCCGGCGAAACCACATTAACCGGCCGGCAGGCATGGTGGAACATGGACGGCGCCGGACACAGCCTCGGCAGCAGGCGGAAGGCCTCGAGCGGCGGGCCGCCGCGCTGCGTCAGCGGCAGCGGCGCGACGACGCCGCCGAAGCGGTGATCGTGGATGAACCAGCCGTTGAGCCCATGCACGGCCGGCGACACGCCGGTCATCAAGGTCGTGACCGCGCTGGCGGTCGTGCTCGGGCAGACCGAGGTCAGCGAACGCCGGCGCGCCGCGTGCAGGGCCGAGCCCTGTCCCTCGCTGGCGAGAAAGCGATCGCCGAGTCCGTCGATGACCAGCAGCACGACCAGCGCCCGTTCGCCCGCCGCAACTTCGCCGAACGACCAGGCGGCGTCGGATTCGTGCAACCAGTGGCGGAGGCTGCTGGCCAGGCCGTACAGGCCGTCGGCACCGTAGTCGGGCAGGACCGTGCCGGTGGGGAGGGGAAAGCGGATATCGAGCATGGCGGGGCACGAACCGTGCTGCAGCGCCGGACGGCGCTGAAAACAGGACGGTGAACGGAAAAGCCGGATGCGCACATTGTACGCATCCGGCTTCATGTTCTGGAGCGGGAAACGAGTCTCGAACTCGCGACCTCAACCTTGGCAAGGTTGCGCTCTACCAACTGAGCTATTCCCGCTTTGACGACAGGGCGCGAAATATATCAACTTCCGCACCGCATCGCAACCACTTCAAAACCACTTTACTACTGGAGGCGCGACTCGGAATCGAACCGGGGTACACGGCTTTGCAGGCCGCTGCATAACCACTCTGCCATCGCGCCACGACCGTTTCGGCCGGTTGCTCCGTCACTGCCGGCGGGAAACGAGACGTGTACTAGGACAGTAAGTCGTTGTTTCCCAATCACTTTCTTCGCCGAGGTGGCCAGCGAAGACCTCAATTGTAGCCTTGTTTTTCGTCCTCGGCAACAAATTCGTCCAAAGAGTTCCACGGACGTCCATAGAGCTGCACTCAGCACACCAGACCCACAATCGGTACATCGTCGTAGGCGACTGCCTCGAACTCATCACCCACGCGCGGTTGTCTGCCTCGCATCCATCATCGCGAAGACGATCAGGCAGATGGTTCTGGTGATGGCACAGGTCGGATACCACCTGGGAACGCCTGCACCACAACTCACAGGCTACCTTCTGCCCAAGCTCCTTTGGAAGAACGCGCACGCTGGCCACCGCGTTTCCGCGCACGATTCTTTATCGATATATCAGGATGACGGGGCAAGCATGACAGGTGCGGGTTTGCTGCGTCCGGCTGGACATTGGACGACGATTGCGGCCCCCTCGTGCTTCCTAAGACCGCTGGCATATCAGGTCATACCTAGACGGTTTTGCAGAAACCGTAACTTCTCACGACCCTGATAGCGTGAGCGTCACTGTCGAGCCTACGTCCCGATGCTCGACCTTCTAATCGATGAATTTTTGCACATCGAGCACACGACGACTACCAGTTGCGCGAACTGGTGAGAAGTATTCAAACCACATGACGAAGTGGCCTTCGGTGCCCACTTCCTGCACAGACGACAGGCCGACCATGAGGTCGGTGACAAAGGAGTCGGTCATGTAGTTCTTCTCCTGGAAGGAGACGGAGCATGCACGAGAACAAGAATGATGCACCAACATCAAAGGTGTTCTATCG
>JARRBR010000053.1 GCA_029982755.1 Rhodocyclaceae bacterium | reverse complement strand
CAGCCCCGAGACCACCACCGGCGGCAACGCGCTCAAGTTCTACGCCTCGGTGCGCATGGACATCCGCCGCACCGGCACGATCAAGAAGGGCGACGAGGTGGTCGGCTCCGAGACCCGGGTCAAGGTCGTCAAGAACAAGGTGTCGCCGCCGTTCAAGGAAGCGCACTTCGACATCCTGTACGGCGAGGGCATCTCGCGCGAGGGCGAGATCATCGACCTCGGCGTCGAGCACAAGATCGTCGACAAGTCGGGCGCCTGGTACGCCTACAAGGGCGACAAGATCGGCCAGGGCAAGGACAACTCGCGCGAATTCCTGCGTGCCAACCCGGCGCTCGCGCGCGAGATCGAGAACAAGGTGCGCGTCGCCGTCGGCCTGCCCGAACTGCCGGCTGCTGCGCCGGCCGCGCCGGCTGCAGCCGAGGCCTGAGCGCCGGGCGTCGAGCATGGGCGAACCAAGCCTGCGTGAACGCGCCCTTCGCCACCTCGCCCGGCGCGATCACTCGCGCGCCGAGCTGGCGAAGAAGCTCGCTGCCCATGGCGACGCCGGGGAGATCGAGGCGATCATCGAACGCATGGGCGAGCTCGGCCTGCAGTCCGACAGCCGCTACGCCGAGGCCTTCGTGCGCGGCAAGGCGGCGCGCTTCGGCAGCGGCCGGCTGCGCAGCGAACTCGCCCGCCGCGGCATCGACCGTGACCTGATCGACGAGGCCGTCGCCCGCGAGTGCGTAGAATCGGAGACGGAGCGCGCCCGGGCCGTGCTGCACGGCCGTTTCCCAGCACCGCCGGCCGATGCCCGCGAATGGGCGCGCCAGGCGCGCTTCCTGCAAACCCGCGGCTTCGCGCCCGACCTGATCCGCAAGCTGCTGAAAGAGCCCTACGATGAGTCTGCTTAAGGTCGCCGGCCTGCAAAAACGCTACAAGGCGCGCACCGTGGTGCACGACGTCGGCTTCGAGGTCGGCTCGGGCGAGGTCGTCGGCCTGCTCGGCCCCAACGGCGCCGGCAAGACCACCTGCTTCTACATGATCGTCGGCCTGGTGCGTGCCGACGGCGGCCAGATCGGCCTCGACGGCAAGGACCTGACTCACCTGCCGATCCACGCCCGCGCGCGGCTCGGCCTGTCCTACCTGCCGCAGGAAATGAGCGTGTTCCGCAAGCTCACCGTGGCCGAGAACATCCAGGCGGTGCTCGAACTGCAGGGCCTCGACAAGCGCCAGGTCGGCGAGCGCCTGGACGAGCTGCTGCACGAGCTCGGCATCCACCACCTGCGCAACAACACCGCCATCTCGCTGTCGGGCGGCGAGCGCCGGCGCTGCGAGATCGCCCGCGCGCTGGCCACCGATCCGCGCCTGATCCTGCTCGACGAACCCTTCGCCGGCGTCGACCCGATCGCGGTCATCGACATCCAGAAGATCATCCGCTTCCTGAAGGAACGCGGCATCGGCGTGCTGATCACCGACCACAACGTGCGCGAGACGCTCGGCATCTGCGACCGCGCCTACATCATCAGCGAGGGCCGCGTGCTGGCCAGCGGCCAGCCCGCCGAGATCATCGACAACGAGCGCGTGCGCCAGGTCTATCTCGGCGAACACTTCCGCCTCTGAGCGCGCGCAGCGAAACACCGCGATGAAACCCAGCCTCCAGCTCAAGCTCTCCCAGCACCTCACGCTGACGCCGCAACTTCAGCAGTCGATCAAGCTGCTGCAGCTGTCGACGATCGAGCTGAACCAGGAGATCGAGCGCATCCTCGTCGACAACCCCATGCTCGAGCGCGAGGACGGTGACGGCTCGGACTTCGCGCCGGCGCCGCCTGCGGGCAGCCCGCCCGAGCGCGAGCAGGTGCAGGAAACCGCGACCGAAGCGCCGGCCGGCGACGGCGAGCGCCGTGACGGCGGGGAAGGCAGCAGCGAGGACGAAGGCATCGACTGGTCCAATGTCGGCACCGGCGCCTCGAGCCGCAGCGAGGGCGACGACGACGACGTCGACTACCAGGACCTGCAGGCCTCGGGCATCTCGCTGCGCGAGCACCTCGACCAGCAGGTGGCCCTGTCCCAGCTCTCCGATCGCGACCGCGCGCTGGTGCGCTTCGTGATCGAGGCCCTGGACGACGACGGCTACCTGCACCAGCCGCTCGAGGAGCTGCTGCAGCTCCTGCCGGCGGAATCCGAGGTCGACCTCGACGAGCTGACCATCGCGCTGCATCACGTGCACAACCTCGAGCCGACCGGCGTCGGCGCGCGCAGTCCGCAGGAATGTCTGGCGCTGCAGCTGCGCGCCCTGCCGGAAAGCCCGGTGCGCACGCTCGCCCTCGAGATCGTCACCCGCCACCTCGAGCTGCTCGCCGATCGCAACTTCGCCAAGCTCAGGAAGCTCACCGGCTGCGACGACGACGCTCTGCGCGCCGCCCAGGCACTGATCTGCAGCCTCGACCCGCATCCGGGCTCGCGCTACTCCAGTGCCGAGACGCGCTACGTGCTGCCCGACGTCGTCGTGCGCAAGCTGCGCGGGCGGTGGACCGTCAGCCTCAACCAGGAAGCGATGCCGCGCCTGCGCATCAACCGCCTCTATGCCAACCTGCTGCAGCAGAACCGTGCCCAGGGCGGCGGCCTGAGCGGCCAGCTGCAGGAAGCGCGCTGGCTGATCCGCAACGTCCAGCAGCGTTTCGACACCATCCTGCGCGTCTCTCAGGCCATCGTTGACCAGCAGCGGCAGTTCTTCGATCATGGGGACGTGGCGATGCGGCCACTCACTCTCCGGGAGATCGCAGACCAGCTCGAGCTGCACGAATCCACCGTATCGCGCGTCACCACGCAGAAGTACATGGCGACCCCGCGCGGCGTATTCGAACTCAAGTATTTCTTCGGCAGTCACGTCGCCACCGATACCGGTGGAGCGGCGTCCTCGACGGCGATTCGCGCACTGATTCGCCAGCTGGTGGATGCGGAAGACAGCAAGAAGCCGCTGTCCGACGCCAAGATTGCAGAAGTTCTGGGCCAGCAGGGTATCGTGGTCGCGCGGCGAACGATCGCCAAATACCGCGAATCCCTCAATATCCCGCCGGTCAGTCTGCGCAAGTCCCTCTGACAACAACAGGAGTTACCATGAACCTGAACATCACCGGGCGTCACGTCGAAGTCACCCCCGCCATCCGCGACTACGTGACTTCCAAGCTCGACCGCGTCATCCGCCACTTCGACAACGTCACCAGCGTCGGCGTCATCCTGTCGGTCGAAAAGCTCAAGCAGAAGGCCGAAGTCACCCTGCACGTGCGTGGCAAGGACATCTTCGTCGAGAGCGACGATACCGACCTGTACGCGGCCATCGACGCCATGACCGACAAGCTCGACCGCCAGGTCCAGAAGTACAAGCAGAAGCAGTCCGACCACAACCACGAGACGCTCAAGCACCAGGAGCCGGAAGCCTGACGCCTTCGTTACAGCCCCGTGTCCGGGGTGTGGTTATAATGCGCGCGTTTTCACGACGCGACTGCCACGCGCCCCGGACCGGCTGCCCACCCTGCGTGGCATCGGCACAAGGGGCGCAGCGCGAGCCCACCAGCGAATGAGCCTCATATCCCAACTCCTCCCACTGTCCAACGTGGTGGTCGATCTCGACGCGAGCAGCAAGAAGCGCGTCTTCGAGCAGGCCGGACTGCTGTTCGAGAACAATCAGGGCATCGCCCGCAGTACCGTCTTCGACAGTCTCTTCACCCGCGAGCGCCTCGGCTCCACCGGGCTGGGACAGGGCATCGCGATCCCGCACGGTCGCATCAAGGGCCTGAAGGACGCCGCCGGCGCCTTCCTGCGCCTGGGCACCCCGGTCCAGTTCGACGCGCCCGACGGCCGCCCGGTCAACATGCTGTTCGTGCTGCTGGTGCCTGAGCAGGCCAACGAAACCCACCTCCAGCTGCTGTCCGAACTCGCGCAGATGTTCAGCGACCGCGAATTCCGCGAGGCGCTGCAGAACGCACCCGACGCGGCCCACATCCACCGCATGTTCCTGACCTGGGGCGCCGATGCGGCAGACCAGCGTAGCGCGGCTGTATGAGGCTCATCGCGAAAGCCTGAGCCTGACCCACGTTAGCGGGAACCTCGACGCGCGCCTGTCGGTCGGCGACGAGCAGATCTGGCCCGCCGACCTGATCGGCCACCTCAACCTGATCCACCCCACGCGGCTGCAGATCCTCGGCACCGCCGAGCTGGCGTGGGCGCAGCGCCAGTCCAACGAGAAGGTCGCGCGCCACCTCAACGAGATCCTCTCCGCCCGCCCGCCGGCGATCATCGTCGCCGACGGCTGCGAGGTGCCGAACATCATCCACGGCATCTGCGAGGCACACGACGTCGCGCTGTTCACCGCGCGCCACCCCTCGGCGAGCGTCATCGACCACCTGCGCCTGTACCTGTCGCGCGAGCTCGCCGAAAAGACCTCGCTGCACGGCGTGTTCATGGACGTGCTCGGACTGGGCGTGCTGATCACCGGCGACTCCGGCGCCGGCAAGTCCGAACTCGGCCTGGAGCTGATTTCGCGCGGCCACGGCCTGGTCGCGGACGACGTGGTCGAGCTGTCGCGGGTGGCGCCCACCGTGCTCGAAGGGCGCTGCCCGGAGATGCTGCAGGATTTCATCGAGGTGCGCGGCCTCGGCCTGCTGAACATCCGCACCATCTTCGGCGAGACCGCATGCCGGCGGAAGATGCGCCTGCGCCTGGTCTGCCACCTCGACCGCCGCCAGCCCGGCCCCGACGACCCCAGCCGCCTGCCGCTGCAGCAGGAGACCCAGGACATCCTCGGCGTCAAGATCGCACGCGTGGTGCTGCCGGTGGCCGCCGGCCGCAACCTGGCGGTGCTGCTCGAAGCCGCGGTGCGCTCCACCATCCTGCAGTTGCGCGGCATCGACTCCACCCAGGAGTTCATCGAGCGCCAGACCCGCGCGCTGCGCGCGGCCGGCGACGGCGACGCGCGCTGACGGCAGCGCGCCCGGAACCCGCTGCCGGCCCCTGCCCGCCTTCGCCGGCGCCGCACTTGCAGCGCGCCGGCCGCGGCTGTTACCGTCGACCGCTTTACAGCAGTGCACTGGCCGGCCATGACCACCCCCACGGATTACCTGGAACGCATCCTCAACGCGCAGGTGTACGACGTCGCCGTCGAGACCCCGCTCGATCTCGCCACCAACCTGTCGGCGCGCGCGCACAACCGCATCTACCTCAAGCGCGAGGACATGCAGCCGGTGTTCAGCTTCAAGATCCGCGGCGCCTACAACAAGATGGCGAACCTGTCGCCGCAGGCCATGAAGCGCGGCGTGATCTGCGCCTCGGCCGGCAACCATGCCCAGGGCGTGGCGCTGTCGGCGGCGAAGCTGGGCGTGCGCGCCGTGATCGTGATGCCGAGCACCACGCCGGCGATCAAGATCGACGCGGTCAAGGCGCGCGGCGGCGAGGTCGTGCTCGCCGGCGAATCCTATTCCGACGCCTACGCCCATGCGCTCGAGCTGGAGAAGGCCGAGAAGCTGACCTTCGTCCATCCTTTCGACGACCCCGACGTGATCGCCGGCCAGGGCACGATCGGCATGGAGATCCTGCGCGCGCACCCGAAGCCGATCCACGCGGTGTTCTGCTGCGTCGGCGGCGGCGGGCTGATCGCCGGCGTGGCCGCCTACATCAAGCGCCTGCGGCCGGAGACGAAGATCATCGGCGTCGAGGCGATCGATGCCGACGCGATGACGCAGTCGCTGGCCGCCGGCCGCCGCATCGCGCTCGACCAGGTCGGCATCTTCGCCGACGGCGCCGCGGTCAAGGAGGTCGGCGCCGAGACCTTCCGCCTGTGCCAGCAGTACGTCGACGAGATGATCGTGGTCGACAACGACGCGATCTGCGCGGCGATCAAGGACGTGTTCGAGGACACCCGCTCCATCCTCGAGCCGGCGGGCGCGCTCGCGGTGGCCGGCGCCAAGGAATACGCCCGCCGCCACAAGCTGCGCGACAAGAGCCTGGTGGCGGTGGCCTCGGGCGCCAACATGAACTTCGACCGCCTGCGCTTCGTCGCCGAGCGCGCCGAACTCGGCGAGCAGCGCGAGGCCGTGCTGGCGGTGACGATCCCCGAGAAGCCGGGCTCGTTCAGGAAGTTCATCAGCGTGCTCGGCAACCGCAACATCACCGAGTTTAACTACCGCTACGCCGATGCCAGCCAGGCACACATCTTCGTCGGCGTGACCGTACACAACCGCAGCGAGGTCGGGCGCCTGGTCGAAATGCTCGAACGCCACGACCTGCCTGCGCTCGATCTCACCGACGACGAGATGGCCAAGTCGCACGTGCGCTACATGGTTGGCGGGCGCGCGCCGCAGGTCGACAACGAGGTCGTGTATCGCTTCGTCTTCCCCGAGCGCCCGGGCGCGCTGATGAATTTCCTGTCCAACCTGCGCTCGGACTGGAACATCTCGCTGTTCCACTACCGCAACCACGGCTCCGACTTCGGCCGCGTGCTGGTCGGGATGCAGGTGCCGCCGTCGGACAAGGACGCCTTCGACGCCTTCCTGCAGCGCCTGGGCTACGACTACGTGGCCGAGACCGGCAACCCGGCCTATCGGCTGTTCCTGTCCGGAAGCTGATCCGCGGGGCGCCGCACCCGGCCGCCTCCGCCGCGCCGGCGAGGCGCGCTGCAAGACCGGCGCTCAGGCCCGCGGCCGCATCACGCCGGCCTCGGTGACCACCCACTGCATCGGCAGATCGTACTGCTGCGGATGGGTGTCCGCCACGCGCCCGATCTCGAACCCCACCCCCACCGCGATGGTCTCCATGCCGGCCAGCGTGCGGTCGAAGTAGCCGCCGCCGTAGCCGATGCGGTAGCCGCGGTCGTCGAAGGCATTCAGCGGCACCAGCAGCACCTCCGGCACCAGCGGCTCTCCATCGGCCGGATGAGGGATGCCGTGGCGGTCCAGCGCCATCGGAACGTCGGGGTCCCAGCGCCGGAACAGCATCGGCGCATGCCGCTCCACCACCACCGGCAGCGCCGCCACCCGCCCCGGCGCCGCAGCCAGCCAGCCGCGCACCCAGGCGCGCAGGTCGGGCTCGGCACGGTAGGGCCAGCAGAAGCCGAGCGAGCGCGGCGCCAGGATCTGCATCAGCGCGTCGAGGTGGGCGGCGAGGCGCGCGGTCATCGCCTCCCGGCGCTCGACCGGCAAGGCCTGGCGCAACTTCAGGGCATGCTCGCGCAGATACTTGCGCCTGGCGGCAGGCTCGGACTGGGGTGCGGAAAAGGATGTCATCGCTTGTGGTATGGTAGGCCTGCAACGGAGGCATCATCAGGCATGAGAAAGGCATTACGGGCGACCCTGTTCGCTGCAGCAATCCTGCTCCCCGGCGGAGCATTCGCACAGGCCGGCAGCGAGACGGGAGCCGATCGTATCGTCGCCGCTCGCGAGGCCCTGCGCAAGGGCGACCGCGACACCCTGGAACGGCTCGCCGCGGTGCGCGAGCCTCATGTGCTCGATGCCTATCCGCGCTACTGGCTGCTCACCAACATCCTCGCCCGCAGCGAGCCCCCGCCCGCACATCTGCTTGAGACCTTCCTTGCCGAGGAGGACGGCAGCAACCTCGGCGAGCGCCTGCGTGCCGACTGGCTGCGCCGCCTGGCCAAGGACGGCGACTGGGCCGCCTTCATGCGCCTGTACCCCGGGCTGAAGACCCCCGACGGGGAGCTACGCTGCGCGGCATGGACCGCCCGCATCCTCACCGGCGACCGCGGCGCACTCGACGAGGTGGCGCAGCAATGGGCCGGCCTCACCGACGCCCACCCCGCCTGCGAGCTGGCGCTGCGCAGCGCGGTAGGCAACGGCCTGGTCAGCGAGGATCAGGTCTGGCAGCGCATCCGCCGGCAGGTCGATTCCCGCAATCCGGGTGCCGCGCTCGCCAGCCTCACGCTGCTGCCGCCGGGTAGCGCCCCCGGCCGGGCCGAACTCGATCAGGCGATCCGCTCGCCCGCGCCCTGGCTCGACCGCCTGCCCGCCAACTTCGCGGTCACCCGCGCCGGGCGCGAGCTCGCACTGGCCGCGCTGGTACGCCTCGCGCGCGAGGACGTGCCCGCCGCCCAGCTGCGCCTGCTGCGCATCCAGGACCGCCTGGGCGCCGAGGAGCGCAACTACGCCAACCTCGTGATGGCGATGCACGCCGCCATCGATCGCCTGCCCGAGGCGCGGGCGCTCTACGCCGCAGCCGGCGACATCGAGACGACGCCCCTGCAGCGCGCCTGGCGGGTACGCGCCAACCTGCGCGCGCAGGACTGGCGCGCCGTGCGCAGCTCAATCGAAGGCCTGCCCGCAGACGAGCGCGAGCAGCCGGAATGGATCTACTGGCTGGGGCGCGCCCACGCCGCCACCGGCAACCGCGACGCCGCCGACTCGCTGTTCGTGCGCATCGCCGCCGAGCCGCACTTCTACGGAATGCTCGCCGCCGAGGAACTCGGCCAGCCCTTCATGCCGCCGCCCGCCACCGCCCCGCTGCCGCGCGCCAAGCTCGAGGAAGCGGAGCGCGACCCCAGCCTGCGACGCGCGCTCGCGCTCTACCAGCTCGACATGCGCACCGAGGCGATCCGCGAATGGGTGTGGGGCGTGCGCGAGCGCGACGAGCAGTTCCGCCTCGGCGCCGCCCACCTCGCGCTGCGCCACGAGCTCTACGACCGCGCGATCAACACCGCCGAACTCGCCAACCCGCGCAGCAACTTCGAGCTGCGCTTCCTGACCCCCTACCGCGAGCTGATCGAGCCCCAGGTGCGGGCGCAGGGACTGGACCTGGGCTGGGTGTATGGCCTGATGCGCCAGGAGAGCCGCTTCGTGATCCCGGCGCGCTCGAGCGTGGGTGCCCGCGGCCTGATGCAGGTGATGCCCGCGACCGGCAAGTGGGTGGCGAACAAGATCGGCTACGCCGGCTATCACCCCGGCCTGCTCGAGGACCCCAACACCAACGTGCTGTTCGGTACCAGCTACATGCGCCTGATCATGGACGACCTCGACGCCCATCCGGTGCTCGCCAGTGCCGGCTACAACGCCGGCCCCGGCCGCGCGCGGCGCTGGCGCGACGTGCAGGCCCTGGAAGGCGCGATCTACACCGAAACCATTCCCTTCGACGAAACCCGCGATTACGTCAAGAAGGTGCTCGCCAACGCGGTCATCTATTCGGCGATGCTGGACAAGCGCCCGCAGTCGCTGAAGGCCCGCCTCGGCACCATCGCCCCTTCTCCGCTCGGCGAGTAAGCTCGGGGTCTGGACATACCGAACATCATCAACCATCCGGCAAGGGTCCACGCATGAATCCGCAACGTGTCGTCATCGTCGGCGGCTCCGGCTTTATCGGCAGCGCCATCGCCAACCGCCTGTGCGAAGCAGGCGTCAGGGTGCTCATTCCCACTCGCCGTCGCAGCCGCGCCGGTCACGTGCTGCTGCTGCCCAACGTCGAGGTCGTCGAGGCCGACGTTCACGACCCCGCGGTGCTCGCCGGCCTGTTCGCGGATGCCGACGCGGTGATCAACACCGTCGGCGTGCTGCACTCGCGCCCGGGCACGCCCTTCGGCCCGGATTTCGCGCGGGCGCACGTCGAGTTGCCGCAGAAGATCGTCACCGCCTGTCGCACCGCCGGCGTGTCGGGCCTGGTGCACATCAGCGCGCTCGGGGCCAGCGCCGACGGCCCGTCGGAGTACCAGCGCTCCAAGGCGGCCGGCGAGCTCGCGGTCCAGGCCGCCGGCCCGGACATCGCGTGGACCATCCTGCGCCCCTCGGTGGTGTTCGGCCGCGGCGACAGCTTCCTGAACCTGTTCGCCGGCCTCGCGCGCAGCGTCCCGGTGCTGCCGCTGGCCGGCGCCGGCTGCCGCTTCCAGCCGGTCTACGTCGAGGACGTCGCCGAGGTCGCATGGCAGAGCCTGATCCGCCCGGAAGCCGCCGGCCAGACCTTCGAGCTCGCCGGGCCGACCGTCTACACCCTGCGCCAGCTCGTCGAATACGTCTCCGCGCTGGTCGGCAAGCCGCGCCCGGTCGTGCCGCTGCCCGAAGGCGTCGCCATGCTGCAGGCGCGCCTGATGGAGCTCGCCCCGCAGCCGCTGATGAGCCGCGACAACGTGCGCTCGATGCGGGTGGACAACGTCGCCCACGGCGCGCCGCTGCCCTTCGGCCTGCAGCCGACCGCGCTCGAGGCGGTCGCCCCCGCCTGGCTCGGCGAAGCCGGCCCGCGCGCCTTCTACTACCCGTTCCGCCGCCATGCGCGGCGTTGATCGACCTTCAGTGACCCACTTTCCCCCGTGACCCGGAGCACACGATGAAACTCATCATCGGCAACAAGAACTACTCGTCCTGGTCCCTGCGCGCCTGGCTGGCCGCGCGCGAGGGCGGTTTCACCTTCGAGGAGATCCGCATCCCGCTGTTCATTCCCGGCAGCCGCGAGCGCATCCTGTCGCACTCGCCCTCGGGCAAGGTGCCCTGCCTGATCGACCACGGCTTCACGGTGTGGGATTCGCTGGCGATCGGCGAATACCTCGCCGAGAAGAATCCCGCGCTGCTGCCGGCGGACCCCGCCGCGCGCGCCATCGCGCGTGCGGTGACCGCCGAGATGCACGCCGGCTTCCACAACCTGCGCAGCCGCATGCCGATGAACGTCCGCAAGGACTACACCGGCTTCGGCCACAGCCCCGAGGTGGACGCGGACATCACTCGCATCGTGGCGATCTGGAACGACTGCCGCGCGCGCTTCGGCACGGAGGACCCCTACCTCTTCGGCCGCTTCAGCCTCGCCGACGCCGCCTTCGCGCCGGTCGCCTTCCGCTTCCAGACCTACGGCGTGAAGCCCGAGGGCGCCGCCGGCGCCTACCTCGCCACCCTGCTCGCCAACCCGCACATGCAGGACTGGGCAGCGGCCGCGCGCAGCGAGACCGAGTCGATCCCGGAAGAGGATCTCTACGGCTGATGCAGGCTTACGTCGTCGGCGGGGCGGTACGCGACGCCCTGCTCGGGCTGCCGGTCAAGGACCGCGACTGGGTCGTGGTCGGCAGCACCCCCGAGGAGATGCTCGCGCGCGGCTTCCGCCCGGTCGGGCGCGACTTCCCGGTCTTCCTGCATCCGCAGACCAGCGAGGAGTACGCGCTCGCGCGCACCGAACGCAAGTCGGGCCACGGCTACACCGGCTTCGTCTGCCACGCCTCGCCCGAGGTCACGCTGGAAGAGGACCTGCTGCGCCGTGACCTCACGATCAACGCGATCGCGCGCGCCGAGGACGGCACGCTGATCGACCCCTACGGCGGACGGCGCGACCTCGCGGCGCGCGTGTTCCGCCACGTCTCTCCCGCCTTCGCCGAGGACCCGCTGCGCATCCTGCGCGTGGCGCGCTTCGCCGCACGCTTCACCGATTTCAGCGTGGCCCCGGAGACGCTGGCGCTGATGCGGCAGATGGTCGCGGCCGGCGAGGTCGACCACCTGGTCGCCGAGCGCGTGTGGCAGGAACTCGCCCGCGGGCTGATGGAGGCACGCCCTTCGCGCATGATCCGGGTGCTGCGCGACTGTGGCGCGCTGGCGGTGATCCTGCCGGAGGTGGAGCGCCTGTTCGGCGTGCCGCAGCCGGAGAAGCACCACCCCGAGATCGACACCGGCGAGCACGTGCTGCTCGTCGTGGACCACGCCGCCGCCACCGCCCAGCCGCTGGCGGTGCGCTGGGCCTGCCTGATGCACGACCTCGGCAAGGCCGACACGCCCGCCCATGTGCTGCCGCACCACCACGGCCACGAGGCGGCAAGCGCACGCCGCGCACGCGCGGTCTCCGAACGCCTGAAGGCGCCCACCGAGTGCCGCGACCTCGCCGAGATGGTGGCGCGCGAGCACGGCATCCTCGCCCGCGCCGACGAACTGCGCGCGGAAACCATGGTCAGGCTGATCGAACGCTGCGACGGCCTGCGCCGGCCGGAGCGCTTCGCGCTGATGCTGGCCGCAGCCGCCTGCGACCAGGCCGGTCGCGGCGCTCGCGGCGACAATGCGCCGGCCGCGAGACCTATGGCACGCTGGCACGCCGCGCTGGCGGCGGTGCGCAGCGTCGATGCCGGTACAATTGCGCAAAACTGCAAAGACAAATCACTGATTCCGCAGACTTTGCACGCGGCCCGCGTGGCCGCGGTGAAGGCGCTGGACAAGGAAACCCCATGAACGCCACCCGCTTCGGCGAACTCGAGGTGCTGTGCCACGCACCCGAGCGCGTCACCCATGAACATCCGCTGCTCTTCGTCCACGGCGCCTACGTCGCGGCCTGGTGCTGGGAAGAGCACTTCCAGCCCTGGTTCGCCCGCCACGGCTGGTCGACCTATGCCGTGTCGCTGTCGGGCCACGGCAAGAGCCGCAAGCGCGACCACCTCGACTCCTACTCGCTCGACGACTACGTGCGCGACGTCGCCGAGGTCGCCGCCCGGCTGCCCGCGCCGCCGATCCTGATCGGCCACTCGATGGGCGGCATGGTGGTGCAGAAATACCTCGAGCACTACGACGCGCCGGCCACCGTGCTGATGTCCTCGGTGCCGCCGCAGGGCCTGATGGGCTCGGCCTTCGGCATCATCCTCAAGCGCCCGAACCTGCTCGCCGACCTCAACAACATCATGGCCGGCAACGACGTCAACATCGACAGCCTGCGCGAGGCGCTCTTCCACCAGCCGGTGCGCGCCGACGACCTGCAGCGCTACTACCGCCTGAGCCAGCCGGAATCGCACCGCGCGATCTGGGACATGTCGCTGTTCAACCTGCCGCAGCCGGGCCGCATGCACCGCCCGCCGATGCTGATCCTCGGCGCCGAGCACGACGCCCTGATCCCGCCCGACCAGGTGCACATGACCGCGCTCACCTATGGCCGTCAGGCCGAGATCTTCCCCGGCATCGGCCACGGCATGATGCTCGAGCGCGACTGGGAGCAGGTCGCGATCCGCATCGCCGACTGGCTCGGCGAGCGCAACCTGTAGGCCGGGCCGCCACGCGCTGCAGGCGGTCGCCGCGAGCGCCTACAGCGCGTGCAGGCGGTCGCCGCGGGCGAAGCCCAGCAGCGGCGCGTCGATACCGCGCGACAGCGCCAGTACCTTGAACAGCTCGCCCATCTCCTGCGGCGCGGTCAGGCGCTGCACCGCGCGCGCGGCGCGGATGTAGCCGGCGCTCTCCTGCGGGCCGCGGCGGGCCAGGCAGTCGAGCACGCCGCAGTTGAACAGGAACTGCGCCTGCGTGGTGTAGCCCTGCACGTCCAGCCCGGCCTCGAAGCCGGCCTCGGCCACCGCGGTGAAGTCCACGAAGGCGGTGATGTCGTTGAGCCCGGGCCACAGGAAGGGATCGCCGTGGGCGTGGTGGCGGTAGTAGCACAGCAGGGTGCCGTTCGAGCGCGAGGGCAGGTAGTACTCGGCGCGCGGATAGCCGTAGTCGACCAGCAGCAGCGCGCCGGCCTGCAGGCAGGCCGCCCACGCGGCGATCCAGGCGCGCCCGGCGAGGTTGAGCTCGGTGACGTACTCGCCGCCGGCCGGTGCCGGCAGGTTCAGCGCCAGCCCGGCCTCGCGCACCGCCCCCGTCGCCGCCACGTCGGCCCAGCACAGGCGGCGCACGCCCGCAGCGTCGGCCTCGAACGCCACGCCACGCTCGGCCAGACCATCGGCGGTCGACACCAGCAGATGCACCGGCATCACGTCGAGCACCTCGTTGGCCACCATCGCGCCGGAAAAGCGCGCCGGCAGCGCGTCGAGCCACTGCACCCGGGCGGCCACGTGCGGCGCCTTCGCTGCCAGGGTGTCGAACTGACGCGCCCGCAGCTCGCCCGACAGCTCGAGGATGCCGTAGCGCTCCGGCGCGCAGCCGCGGCGCTCGAGCTCGAGCAGCAGGTCGGCGGCGAGCAGGCCGGTGCCGGCGCCGACCTCGATCACCTCGGGCGCGCTCGCGCGCATCACCTGCTCGACCTGGGCGGCGAGCGCCTGGCCGAAAAGCGGGGTAAGCTCGGGCGCGGTGATGAAATCGCCCCCCGGACCGAACTTTCTTGCGCCGCCGCTGTAATAGCCGAGCCCCGGTTCGTAGAGCGCGAGCTCCATGTAACGGGCGAACGAAATCCAGCCGCTAGCAGCGGCGATCTCGGCCTCGATGCGTTCGAGCAGGCGGGCGCTCTGGGCGAGCGCATCGGCGGACGGCTGGGGCAGTTCAGACATGGATGATCGATCCGACAGAGACACGAGCCCGCGATTGTAACGGCAGGCCTGCACCGGGGCCGGGCGAAAACGCCGTATCCGCGCCGCACCGGCCGTTCGCGCGCACCGCGGCGTGACGCCATGATCGCACCCTGGCCTTGATTCCTTCACAAGCAGCCCGATGAACCGATGACGACGCCCTCCTCCACCTCCCGCCCGAACGCCGCTCCGCTGATCCTGGTGACCGGCGCCGCGCGCCGCGTCGGCGCCGGGATCGTGAGCGAACTCCACGCCGCCGGCGCGCGCGTCGCGCTGCATTACCGCCACAGCGCCGACGAGGCCGAGACCCTGGCCGCGGCCCTCAACGCCGTGCGCGCCGACTCCGCATTCACCGTGGGCGGCGACCTCGCGCGCTTCGGCGCCGCCGAGGAGATCGCCGCTGCGGTGATGGCACGCGCCGGGCGGCTCGACGGCCTGGTCAACAACGCGTCGAGTTTCTTCCCGACCCCGCTCGGCCGCATCGACCGCGCCGCCTGGGACGAACTGATCGGTTCCAACCTGATGGGGCCGCTGTTCCTGTCCCAGGCCCTGGCTCCAGCCCTCCAGGCGAGCCGGGGCGCGATCGTCAACATCGTGGACATCCACGCCGAGCGTCCGCTCGCACGCTACCCGCTGTACTGCGCCGCCAAGGCCGGGCTCGCCGGCTTGACGCGCGCGCTGGCGATCGAGCTCGCACCCGCAGTAAGGGTCAATGGCGTCTCGCCCGGCCCGATCGATTGGCCCGAGGACGAGCAGTTTCCGCCCGCCGAGCGCGCACGCATCATCGACCACACCCTGCTCAAGCGCACCGGCAGCGCCGCCGACATCGCGCGCACGGTGCGCTTCCTCCTGTTCGACGCTCCCTACGTCACCGGCCAGATCATCGCGGTGGATGGCGGACGCAGCGCGCACCTGTGAGCGTGCGGTCTGCAACGATCCGCGCGCCGGTTTCTGGGATAATCACGCCTTGATCCTTTCCGACGAGTTCCGACCGTGAGCGCAGTTCCCGCCCCCGCCGACACCCTTTCGCCCGCCGAGGCCGCCGGCGACGCCCGCTTCTCCAACACCTTCCTGCGCCTGAAGAAGAAGCTCGAGCGCAGCGTCGGCGAGGCGATCGGCGACTACAACATGATCGGCGACGGCGACACCGTGATGGTGTGCGTGTCGGGCGGCAAGGACTCCTACACCCTGCTGTCCTGCCTGCTCGCGCTGCGCGAGCGCGCCCCGGTCGATTTCCGCATCGTGGCGATGAACCTCGACCAGAAGCAGCCCGGCTTCCCCGACCACATCCTGCCGGCCTACTTCGAATCCATCGGCGTCGAGTACCGCATCGTCACCGAGGACACCTACTCGATCGTCAAGGACAAGATCCCCGCGGGCAAGACCACCTGCTCGCTGTGCTCGCGCCTGCGCCGCGGCATCATCTACCGCACCGCGAAGGAGATCGGCGCCACCCGCATCGCGCTCGGCCACCATCGCGACGACATGCTCGAGACCCTGTTCCTTAACATGTTCTTCGGCGGCAAGATCAAGGCCATGCCGCCCAAGCTGGTCAGCGACGACGGCAACCACGTGGTGATCCGCCCGCTCGCCTACTGCACCGAGGCCGACATCGCCCGCTTCGCGCGCACCATGGAGTTCCCGATCATCCCGTGCAACCTGTGCGGCTCGCAGGAGAACGCCCAGCGCAAGCAGATCAAGACCATGCTGCAGGGCTGGGCACGCGACTACCCGGGGCGCATCGAGTCGCTCGCGACCTCACTGAAGAACGTGGTGCCCTCGCACCTGGCCGATGCGCGCCTGTTCGACTTCGTCGGCCTGACGCAGCAGACCGTGGTCGAGGAAGGCGACACCGCCTTCGATCCGGTCGAACTGCCGGCCGCGCCGCGCGCCGAGACCGTGCGCCTGATCCGGCCGGGCGCGCTCGAGGACGAAGCGCGCCACTGAGACCGGGACCGACCCGCCATGGCGGGGGCGACAGCCGGCGTCCCGCTGCGGCCCGGTCTCCCGCGCATCAGGCGCGGCGCCCCACCCTCCGCCACAACCATCACTGCGAAAACGGAACTGCCGTCGATGTCCGAGCGAAAGAATCTGTGCGTCCTCGTCGCCCTCCACCACGGGAACCAGACCCTTGCCGAGCGCATCGGTGAGGACGAGGCACGACATGCAGCCGAGCGCTGTGCGAACCGGATCGAGCGCGCGGTCGCCGCGCACGGCGGAAAAGTCCTGAGCCTCGACGCCGGCCGCACCGTGGCCGTCTTCGACAGCACCGATGCCGGCGTCCAGGCCGCGAGCGAGGCCCTGCAGCGCATCCGCAACCTGCCCCCCTTGCGCGGCACACGCCAGCCGGTTCGCCTCGGCCTGCACCACGGCGCAGTGGAGAATCTGGAGGTGGACGCCGCCGAACCGGCCGGCGAAGGCATGGAAATCGCCCTCCGGCTCGCCGGGCTGTGCGAGGACGAGCAGGCCCTCGCCTCGGGCACGGTCGCGATGCTTGCCGGCAGTGCCAGCCGCGCGCTGATGAGCACGCAGGCACTGAGCGGCCCGAACTGGGCGAACCTCGGCTGGCTGGTGTTCGGCATCGGCCATCGCACCGACGGCGGGGCCGTGGCTCCGCCTGCCGCCCGCCCGAGCCAGCGGCTGCGCATCCGTCACCAGCAGGGCGTGCAGTTCGTCGATGAGTCGCGTCCGGTCCTGCTGCTCGGGCGCGAACGCGCCAATGACGTGACCATCATGGACCCGCGCGCATCGCGCCAGCACGCCCGCATCGAATGCCGACGCGAGGGTTTCGTGCTGTTCGACCAGAGCACGAACGGGACCTATGTCGCGCTTGAGGGCCAGGGCGATCATCACCTCAAGCAGGATCACCTGCTGCTGAGCGCCCCCGGACGCATCGGTTGCGGCTTCTCGGCAGACGAGGTCGAGCGCGACCTGGTGTTCTTCGACATCGTCTGAGCCCGCCGGCCGCCGTCGCCGGCGACCAGCGGGACAACCGGCGCCGGGCCCTGCTCCGGCACCGGTCGCGCATCATCCCTTCAGACACTCGGCGATGAAGGTCTTGCGCTTGGCGCCGCGCAGCGACTGCTCGGTCGCCGACTGGTTGCAGGCCTTCTCGCGCGCCTTGTCGTCCGTCCCCGCGGCGTCCGCCACGGCGAGCTTTTCCGCCGCCACCGCAGCCGCCTGCGCCACGCTGGCCGCAGGCGCCTTCGGCGACTCTCCGGCAGCGGCAGCAGGCGACGCGGCAGCAGGTACGGGAACGGGCGCCGCGCCCGCAGCGTCCTTCGCCACCGCTCCGTCGTGCCGGCCGCGCAGGCAGGTGCTCATGAATGCCTTGCGCTCGTCGCCCTTCAGTGCCTGCTCCTTCGCCTCGGCATTGCAGCGCTTCATGCGTTCGTGCTGCGGATTGGCCCACGCCTGGGCGGGGGTGAGCGCAATCAGTGCAAGGGCGACGGACATCGCGCCGATAATGGTCTTCATCGAAAGTTTCCTCCAGTCCATTTTACGCAAAATGCGTAGCCAGATTTTGCATATGGCATCAACTGCCGTCAATCTCCTTGTCATTTTTGCGCGGCCGTCACGGGTCTTCTGCGTGCGCAGGCGCCCATGCTGACGGACGATCTCCTGGCCCTCGGCAGCCTGGCGCTGTCCGCATTCCTGGCCGCGACCGTGCTGCCCGGCGGCTCCGAAGCGGTGTTCGCCGGCCTGCTCGCGCTGCGTCCGGAACTCGGCACGGCCGCGCTGCTGACGGCGACCGCGGCGAATACGGCAGGCGGCATGAGCACCTACCTGCTCGGCCGCCTGCTGCCGCGCAAGGAGGACACCCCGCGCCTGGCGACCGTGCGACGCTGGGGCAGCGTCGCGCTGCTGCTGTCCTGGGTGCCGCTGATCGGCGACGCGCTGTGCGCCGCCGCCGGCGTGCTGCGCCTGAACTGGGCGGCCTGCCTGCTGTGGATGGCGCTCGGCAAGGGCCTGCGCTATGCCGCCATCGCGTGGGCGATGCACTGAGCCCCCGCCTCATGCCGGGTGGCTCGCCTATACTCGCGCCCTTCCCGACCCTGCGCAGGAGCGCCCATGTCCGCCATCGAACGCCACGGCGTCACCGCCCGCTACGCCGACGCCGTCATCCACAACGACGTGATCCACCTCGTCGAGGTGCCCGCCACCAGCGGCGCCGACATCGGCGTGCAGACCCGGGAAGTGCTCGACGGCATCGAGCGCCAGCTGCGCACGCTGGGCAGCGACCCCTCCCGCATCCTGATGGCCACCATCTACCTCACCGACCTCGCCGACTGCACGGCGATGAACGCGGTGTGGGATGCGTGGATCCCGGCCGGCAGCGCACCGGCGCGCGCCTGCGTGAAGGTCGCCGGTCTAGTCGATCCCGGCTGGCGGATCGAGATCGCGCTCACCGCGGCGCGCTGAGCCGCACGCCCGCGGACGCCCGCCGGGCGTGCGTTTCGCACGAATCCACAAGGGCCATAAGGTCTTGTTTTTTGCTGCATGGTGCACTGCGGTCCGATAGAATGGACCTCTTCCCTGCAGCCGCTTCCCGGTAGTCCAATGAGCCAACGCCTGCGCGAGATCCCGTACAACTACACCTCGTTCTCCGACCGCGAGATCATCATCCGCCTGCTCGGAGCCGATGCCTGGTCGGTGCTCGACGAGCTGCGCACCGAGCGCGTCACCGGCCGCTCGGCGCGCATGCTGTACGAGGTGCTGGGCGACATCTGGGTGGTGCGCCGCAACCCCTACCTGGAAGACGACCTGCTCACCAGCCGCGAGCGCCGCGAGGCGCTGATCGGCGCGCTGCACCATCGCCTCAACGAGGTCGACAAGCGCCGCCAGGGCAACGACCGCGTCGCCATGCTGATCGCCCGCGGCCGCGAGGCGGTGTCCGACTTCGAGCGCTGGTTCGACGACACCGGGCGCCGGCGCAAGGCGGTGCTCAAGGCGCTGGCCAGGCACACCCGCCGCGACAACGTCTGCTTCGACGGCCACGCCCGCGTCTCCCACGTCACCGACGCCACCGACTGGCGGGTGGAATACCCCTTCGTGGTGCTCTACCCCGACACCGAGGAAGAGATGGCGCCGCTGGTGCGCGAGTGCATCGCGCTCGGCCTGACCATCATCCCGCGCGGCGGCGGCACCGGCTACACCGGCGGCGCGGTGCCGCTGGACGCCAACTCGGTGGTGATCAACACCGAGAAGCTGATCTCGATCGGCGCGGTCGAACCCACCGTGCTGCCCGGCATCGACGGCCCGCTGGCCGAGCCCTACCCCACCATCCGCACCGGCGCCGGCGTGGTCACCGAGCGCGTGTCGGAAGCCGCCGCGCTCGCCGGGCGCGTGTTCGCGGTCGACCCGACCTCGGCCAGCGCCTCCTGCATCGGCGGCAACATCGCCATGAACGCCGGCGGCAAGAAGGCCGTGCTGTGGGGCACCGCGCTCGACAACCTGGCGTGGTGGAAGATGGTCACGCCCGACGGCAACTGGCTGGAGGTCGAGCGCCTCGACCACAACTTCGGCAAGATCCACGAGCAGGAGACCGTCCGCTTCCGCCTGCGCCGCTTCGACGGCCTCACCAACGCGCCGCTCGGCGAGGAGATCCTCGCCATGCCGGGCGCCGCCTGTCGCAAGGTGGGCCTGGGCAAGGACGTCACCGACAAGTTCCTCGGCGGCGTGCCGGGGGTGCAGAAGGAAGGCACCGACGGCCTGATCGTGGCCGCGCGCTGGGTGCTGCACAAGATGCCGCCGGTCACGCGCACGGTGTGCCTGGAGTTCTTTGGCCAGGTGCGCGAGGCGGTGCCGGCGATCGTCGAGATCACCGACTTCTTCAAGCCGGGCGGCGCCGGCCACGCCGCGGGCGTGCAGCTCGCCGGCCTCGAGCACCTCGACGAGCGCTACGTGAAGGCGGTCGGCTACGCCACCAAGGCGCGCCGCCACGGCCGTCCCAAGATGGTGCTGATCGGCGACATCGTCGGCCACGACGAGGATGCGGTGATGAAGGCCGCCTCCGAAGTGGTGCGCATGACCAACGCGCGCGGTTCCGAGGGCTTCATCGCGGTCAGCCCCGAGCAGCGGAAGCGCTTCTGGCTCGAGCGCAGCCGCACCGCGGCGATCTCGCGCCACACCAACGCGTTCAAGATCAACGAGGACGTCGTCATCCCGCTGCCGCGCATGGGCGAGTACTGCGACGGCATCGAGCGCATCAACATCGAGCTCTCGCTGCAGAACAAGATCGCGCTGTGCGACGCGCTGAGCGAGTTCCTGCAGGGCGAACTGCCGCTCGAGGTCAAGGACGAGGTGGTCGACCGCGACGCGCTGATCGCCGACCACCGCGCCCAGGCGCTCGAGCAGGTCGCCGCCGTGCGCCGGCGCTGGCAGTGGCTGCTCGACCATCTCGACCAGCCGCTGGCCGAAGCCGAGGCACAGTTCGCCGACTACGGCGTGCGCGCCGGCGAACTCTCCAACCGTACCGTCGATCCGACGCTGTTCCACCGCCTGCAGGACTACTCGATCCGCGTGTCGTGGAAGGAGGAACTGCGTCCGCTGCTCGAGCAGACCTTCGACGGCGCGCTGTTCGCCCGCATCCTCGCGCGCATCAACGAGATCCACCACGAGGTGCTGCGCGGGCGCGTGTTCGTCGCGCTGCACATGCACGCCGGCGACGGCAACGTGCACACCAACCTGCCGGTCAACTCCGACCACTACGAGATGCTGCAGACCGCCAACCGCGCGGTCGACCGCATCATGGCGCTGGCACGCAGCCTGGACGGCGTGATCTCCGGCGAGCACGGCATCGGTATCACCAAGCTCGACTACCTCACCGACGACGAGATGGCGAACTTCTGGGCCTACAAGGAGAAGGTCGACCCGGAAGGCCGCTTCAACCGCGGCAAGCTGATGCGCAAGGGGCCGATCCGCGGCAACCTCGACAACGCCTACACCCCCAGCTTCAACCTGATGGGCCACGAGTCCATCATCATGGAGCAGACCGACGTCGGCGACATCGCCCACGACATC
>JARRBR010000177.1 GCA_029982755.1 Rhodocyclaceae bacterium | reverse complement strand
CCACCACACCATCGACGCCTGCGACGTCAGCCAGTACGAGCAGCAGGTGAGGGCGCTGTGCGGCCTGCCGCTGGCCACGCCGCGCCAGCATTCCGCGGCCGTCATGGTCAATCTGCTGGGTGAGCTGTGGTACGAGAGTGTCGAAGGCGAGGGCGGCAAGGACCACGGCGCTTACCGCGAGCCCGACTGGTCGGTGCTGCACGCGGTGCCCGGCCTGCGTCTGCACCTGTACGGCAAGCATCACGCCCGTCCCGGGCGCAAGATGGGCCACTTCGTGGTGACTGGCGACGATGCCGCCGCGGTGCTCGAGCGGGCGCTGGCCGCGCGTGCCGCGATCGGCATCCGTGACGAGTGAGCGCGCGGTAATGAGCGAAACCGGGGGGGAAGCACGCGGCCGCATCGAAGCGCCGACGCTGGTTGCGATCCGCGCGGCGGCCGACCTGCTGCGCGCCGGAGACATCGTCGGCATGCCGACCGAGACCGTCTACGGGCTCGCCGCCGACGCGCTCGACCCGGAAGCGGTGAAGAAGATCTTCGCCGCAAAAGGCCGTCCCGCCGATCATCCGCTCATCGTGCATCTGCCTTCGGCCGATCATCTGACGCGCTGGGCGGCGAGCATTCCCAAGGACGCCATCGCGCTCGCCCGCGCATTCTGGCCCGGCCCGCTGACGCTGATCCTGAAGCGCACGCCCGACGTGCCCCTTGAGGTCACCGGCGGCCAGGACACGGTCGGTGTCCGCGTGCCCTCCCACCCGGTCGCGCAGGCCCTGCTGCAGGTCTTCGACTCCGGCATCGCCGCCCCCAGCGCCAACCGCTTCGGCCGCATCAGCCCCACCACCGCAACCCACGTCCGAGAAGAACTCGGCGAGCGCGTGGCCATGATCCTCGATGGCGGCGCCTGCGAGGTCGGCATCGAATCCACCATCCTCGACTTCTCCCGCGACGTGCCGGAGATACTGCGTCCGGGCGCGATCACGCCCGAGGACATCGCCCGCGTCATCGGACGCCGGCCGCGCGTGCGCGGTGAGGCCGAACCCTGTATTGGAACGGGTAGCGATGCTGCCGGTGCCGATGCGCTCGCCGCCCCTGCGGCGGCGGCGCTCGGTTCCGACGCTGCGCCCGCGCCGCGCGTCTCGGGCGCGCTTGCCGCGCATTACGCGCCGCGCACCCCGCTGCGCCTGGTCGAGCCCGCCCTGCTTGCGGACGCGGCCGTCACGCTGGCAGGCGAGGGCAGCCGCGTCGCAGTGCTTGCCCACGCCGTTCCCAATCCGCACGACTCGCGCCTGATCTGGCATGCGATGCCGGCCGACGCCGCTGCCTACGCGCACGAGCTTTACGCGAGCCTGCGCGCGGTCGATGCACTCGATGCGGATCTCATCCTGATCGAAGCCTTGCCCGGGGCGCCCGCCTGGCGCGCGGTCGCCGACCGCCTCGGTCGCGCCGCCGTCGGCTCGGGCGGGGCCGACGCTCAGGGCTGAGGTTCGCCTCGCCGCACTATAATGCGCGCTCTTTCAGGGCCGATAGCTCAGCTGGGAGAGCGCTGCGTTCGCAATGCAGAGGTCGGGAGTTCGATCCTCCTTCGGTCCACCAAATTTCATAGTAAAAGCAGCGCATTACACTTTTCGGTGTGATGCGCTGTTTGCTTTGTAAGCTAGGTTCTTGCCAGTTCGGTGTGGCAAAGTTGTTCCGCGCAGAGGCGCTGCCAAGGGCATAGCAAAGCAGTGCAGCTATCATGCGTACTGCGCCGCAGTGGTCTGCCGTCCCTCCTTCTCGCAGCCGGTTTGTCGCCTGCAGCGCGCCTATCGACATCATGCTGGTCGCGTCAGCCAAACCCTGGCAAGCGGCCGATTTCCGGATGGCGCAGACACCGTATACCCTCCAACCCAGATGCCTGGTCTTCGATCTTGAGACGGTTCCGCAAGCAGACGATGGCCGGCAGCGGATCATCAAGATCGGTGCGTTGCGACCGGATACCGGCGAAACGCTCGAGTTGAATACCGGAGCGGGGCTCGATGCGGCGCTTGCCCGACTCGATGCGATGTGTGCCGGGGCAAGCTTCGTGCTCGGGCACAACGTCCTGGCCCACGACTTGCCAGTGCTGCGGGAGGTCGCGCCGGACGCTGGCCTGTTTCAGCTCCCGGTGATCGACACGCTGCGTCTGTCGCCGCTCGCCTTTCCGCAGAACCCTTACCACCGGCTGATCAAGGACTACAAGCTGATCCGCCACAGCCTGAACTCCCCGCTGTCCGACTGCCGCTCGACACTGGCGCTGTTCGCCGACCAGCAAAGCGCCTTCGACAGGCTGTTCGAGGCGAATCCCGAGGAGTTGCTGTGCTACCAGGCCTTGATCGCGCCGCGCACCGGGGCGGGGCTGGGTAATTTCCTGTTTGCGCTGACACGGCGCGCTCCATTGTCGCTCGAGGACGTTGCCGGTCGTCTGCCTGCATTGCTGGCGGAATCCGATCCCGGGCTCGAGCGTGCGCTCAAGGTGTGCCGCACCCGTCTCAAAGGTCTGGTCGAGGACGACCTGCGACGCCCCGAGCTGCATTGGCCAATCGCCTACGTGCTGGCATGGCTGCGGGTGTCGGGTGGTAATTCGGTGCTGGCCCCTTGGGTTCGGCACCAGTTTCCGGCAGTGGGAAAGCTGATCGCCGAGTTGCGCGACCAGCCGTGCGACGATCCCGGCTGCAGCTACTGCCGCACGACGCATGACCCCCGGCGGGAGCTCAAGCGCTATTTCGGTTTCGACGATTTTCGCTACGAGGCGCATGGCCACAGCATGCAGCACGACATTGTCCAGGCCGGCATGAGAAGCGAGCCGGTGCTGGCGGTGCTCGCCACCGGGGGCGGCAAGTCGATCTGCTATCAACTGCCGGCGCTGAATCGCTATCACCGTAACGGCAGCCTCACGGTGATCATCTCGCCGCTGCAGTCGCTGATGAAGGATCAGGTGGACGGCCTGCTGGCACGCAACGTCCAGTGTGCGGCAGCATTGAACGGCTTGCTGACCATGCCCGAGCGGGCCGACGTGCTGGAGAAGATCCAGTTGGGCGATGTGGGCCTGCTGCTGGTATCGCCCGAGCAGTTCCGCAACAAGGCGTTTCGCAAGGCGATCGCCAACCGGCAGATCGGCGCCTGGATATTCGACGAGGCGCACTGCCTGTCGAAGTGGGGCAACGACTTCCGGCCGGACTACCTTTATGCGGCGCGTTTCATCCGTGAATTCACCGGCGAGGGTGAGCTCGCCCCGATAGGGTGCTTCACCGCCACCGCCAAGCAGGATGTGCTGGACGACATCCGCAAGCATTTCGAAGACGAACTCGGCGTGCGCTTCAAGTCCTTCATCGGCACGCCCGAGCGCCCGAACCTGCATTTCGAGGTCTTTCCGGTGGCGGCCGGCGAGAAGTTTGCACGCACGCACGACTTGCTGCACGACGAACTCGCGGGGCGTGAGGGCGGAGCGGTGGTGTTCGTTGCCAGCCGCAAGAAGGCGGAAGAGCTGGCCGATTTCCTTCTCGGGCAGAACTGGACGTGCAAGCACTTCCATGCCGGGTTGCAGCCCCATGAGAAGAAGGACATCCAGGACGCTTTCATTCGTGGCGAGCTGCGGGTGATCGTCGCCACCAACGCCTTCGGCATGGGTGTGGACAAGCCGGATGTGCGCCTGGTCGTCCACGCTGACATCCCCGGCTCCCTGGAAAACTACCTTCAGGAGGCAGGCCGTGCCGGGCGGGACCAGGACGACGCCCGTTGCGTCTTGCTTTACGACCCGCAGGACATCGAAACCCAGTTCGGGCTCAGCGAGCGTTCACGGCTGAGCTACAAGGATATCCAGCAGATCCTGAAGAAGCTCCGATTCGAAGCCGCCAAGCGCAAGGGCGGGCAGGTGGTGATCACCGCGGGCGAGATCCTGCAGGACGAGACCGTCCAGACCAGCTTCGAATCTGATGACCGGGATGCGGAAACCAAGGTCGTTACAGCCATCGCCTGGCTGGAGCGTGGGCAGTTTCTGCGGCGAGAAGAGAACCACACGAAGGTCTTTCCCGCCAAGCTGTGCCTGACTGAGGAAGAGGCGGCAAAGCGGCTCGACAAAGCCCGCCTGCCGCAGCGGCGTCTCGAGGAATTCCGCGCGATCGTGCGCTACCTGTATTCAGCCGAGGCCGACGAGCGCATCAACACCGACCAGTTGATGCTGCTGACCGGGCAGACGAGCGAGGAGGTCAGCGCTGCGCTCAGGCAGCTCGAGGCGCTTGGCCTGCTGGAGAACGATTCTCAGCTCACGCTTTACCTGCGTCACGGGATTGCCGGGGCGTCGAGCGAGCGCCTGCAGCACTGCCTGGCGCTGGAGGCGGCGCTGTTCAAGGCCTTGCGCGAGCTCGCGCCGGATGCGGACGACGGGTCGTGGCAGGACGTGAATCTGCCGCCGCTGACGGCTGCCCTGCGTGAGCGCTGCGGCCAGGCCGAGCTGCTGCCCTTGCATGTCTCCCGCCTGCTTCACAGTCTCGCGCTCGATCGCGACGGCGACAGCCAGCAGCGCAGCAGTTTCGAGCTCAGGCAGGTGAACCGCGACTATCTCAAGCTGCGCATCCGCGGCGGATACAGCTGGTCGCAGGTCGAGAGGCTGGGCGACAAGCGGCGGCGCATCGCCGCGGCGGTGTTGCCTTTCCTGCTCGGCAAGCTGCCACCCGGGCAGCGCGGCAAGGACCTGCTGGTGCAGACCACCTTCGGCGAGCTACAGCATCTGCTCGCCGCGGATCTGGAACTGTCCACCACGATCAAGCCGGAACAGCGGCTCAAGGCGCTGGAGCACGTGCTGCTCTACCTGCACCACCAGGAGGTGCTGACCCTCAACCACGGCATGACCGTGATGCGCCGGGCGATGACGATCGACATCAACCCGGACAAGCAGGGCCAGCGCTATGTGAAGGACGACTTCGAGCGCCTGGACGAGCACTACCGGGAGCGCCGCATCCAGGTGCATGTGATGCGCGAATACGCCGAGATCGCGCTCCGGGAGATGGCAGACGCCTTGCGGCTGGTCATGCATTACTTCACCCGCAGCAAGGACGATTTCCTGCGCCACTACTTCCCGGGCAAGGAAGAGATCCTGCAACTCGCCACCAGCGAGGGCTCGTGGAAGGCGATCATCGACACGCTGAACGCCACGCAGAAGGCCATCGTCACGGACCATCGGGACCAGAACCGCCTCGTGCTCGCGGGCCCGGGTTCGGGCAAGACGCGGCTCGTCGTGCATCGCATCGCTTACCTGTTGCGTGTGCGGCGCGTGCCGGCCGCGGCGATCATCGCGCTCACCTTCAACCGCCATGCGGCCAACGAGATCCGCAAGCGCCTGTTCGCCCTGGTCGGCAACGATGCGATCGGGATCACCGTGCTCACCTATCACGCCATGGCGATGCGGCTGACCGGCACCAGTTTCGATCGCCGCGACAAGGTGGAAGAGGGCGAGCTGGATGCCGTCCTCGACCGCGCTGCGGAACTGCTGGAGGGCCGTGCATCGGTGGAAGGCGAGGACGATCTGCGCGAGCGTTTATTGCAGGGCTATCGCTACATTCTCGTGGACGAATACCAGGACATCGACGACCGCCAGTACCGGCTCGTCAGCGCGCTCGCCGGGCGGCACGACGACCAGGATGGCGATCTGTGCATCCTCGCCGTCGGTGACGACGACCAGAACATCTATCAGTGGCGGGGCGGCAGCAATCGCCACATCGCACGTTTCTGCGACGAGTACGACGCGCAGATCAGCTATCTGGTCGAGAACTACCGCTCCAGCCGGGCCATCATTGGCGCCGCCAATCAGCTGATCGGACAGAATGCCGCGCGGCTCAAGGCGCAGCATCCCATCCGCATCGACCCGGCGCGCGCGGCCGGGCCGGTGGGCGGCACGTGGGACGCGCTCGATCCCGAGCGGCGCGGCTGCGTGCTCCGGTTGCGCCTGCCGGGGGCGGATCGCAACTGCGGCAACCTTCAGGCCCAGGCTGTCATCTCGGAGTTAGGCCGGCTGCGGGCGCTGGAGGTGCGGGATGACTGGCAGGGTATTGCAGTGCTGGCGCGCAGTCACCGCTACCTGTGGCCGGTGCAGGCCTTGTGCGAGCGCAAGGGCATTCCGTATTTCCTCGCGGCAGACAAGCAGAACGGCGGCTCTGTGCCGTTTCCAGTGGAAATTGACTTCTCAACAGACATGACCTTCGGTGGTACAACCGCCCGTTTCTGACGCCGACCTCGCACCCGATGAGC
>JARRBR010000052.1 GCA_029982755.1 Rhodocyclaceae bacterium | reverse complement strand
CCGCCAGGCCATCACGCGCTCGATCGCCGACCAGGCGCGCACCATCCGCATCCCGGTGCACATGATCGAGACGATCAACAAGATGAACCGCATCAGCCGGCAGATCCTGCAGGAGACCGGCCAGGAGCCGGATCCGGCGACGCTGGCCGAGAAGATGGAGATGCCCGAGGAGAAGATCCGCAAGATCATGAAGATCTCCAAGGAGCCGATCTCCATGGAAACGCCGATCGGCGACGACGACGACTCCCACCTGGGCGACTTCATCGAGGATACCGCCACCCTGGCTCCGGCCGAAGCGGCGATGTACTCCGGCCTGCGCGACGCGACCTGCGAGGTGCTCGACTCGCTGACCCAGCGCGAAGCCAAGGTGCTGCGCATGCGCTTCGGCATCGAGATGAACACCGACCATACGCTGGAAGAGGTCGGCAAGCAGTTCGACGTCACCCGCGAGCGCATCCGTCAGATCGAGGCCAAGGCGCTGCGCAAGCTGCGCCACCCGAGCCGCTCCGAGAAGCTGCGCAGCTTCCTCGACAGCGACGCTTGAAGGCACCGTGTCCGCCCGGCCGCTCCGGCGGTCGGGCACGCGCGGGCCTTTAGCTCAACGGTTAGAGCAGAGGACTCATAATCCTTTGGTTGCGGGTTCGAATCCCGCAGGGCCCACCAGTAGATTCAAGCACTTGCGCCAGTCCTTCGGGGCTGGCGTTTTGCTTTTCGGGGCTCGTGCAGCCAACATGGCGCCGGCGACTCGAAACAGGCCGCGTAGACGTGACGATGGGGACCGAAGTCCCCATCGGCTGTCTTGGGTTACAAGGCTTCAGCGGCCCCGGCAGTGCTTATGCAGCGACTGCGAAACGCTCATCGTTGGCGTTTATGGATTTGCGCGGATTACGTCCGTCGCCTCTCGGGTTGCCTGCGCACCTTTGCCCGCCCTGTCGAAACCGGTACACCCCCACCCAAACACACTCCCGAATGCGCTTGGGTGGAGGTGAGGGGAATCGAACCCCTGTCCAGAACGCCTCCAGATTGCCGGGATTACAACCATGACCGCGATCTTACGCAGGTCGGGCCCGGCATTCAATGCCTGCGGGCGAAACGGGCGCAGGCGCTTTGTAAGCAATTGCACCTCGCCGGGCGAAACTGCCGGGCGGCGCGGCTCCGGCGCGCTCGCTGCCCGCCCCTCCGACCCCGGGGTCTCAGGCCTTCGGCACCCGCCCCATCAGGTAGAAGGCCTCGTTGGGCGGCGTACCGGTGAGATGGACCAGCCGGTTGCTCATCGCGAAGAAGGCCACGATCGCGCCGATGTCCCAGATCGCCTCGTCGTCGAAGCCGTGCGCACGCAGCGCCTCGAGGTCGGCGTCCTCAACCTCGCCCCCGCGCGTGCTCAGCTTGATCGCGAAATCCAGCATCGCGCGCTGGCGCGGGCTGATCTCGGCCTTGCGGTAGTTGGCCGCGAGCTGGTCGGCGATGCGCGGGTTCCTGGCGCGGATGCGCAGCACCGCGCCGTGGGCGATCACGCAGTACAGGCAGTTTCCCGCCGCCGAGGTGGCGACGACGATCATCTCGCGCTCGGCCTTGCTGAGGCCGACGTCCTTTTCCATCAACGCGTCGTGGTAGTCGAAGAAGGCGCGGAACTCGGCCGGCCGGTGCGCGAGCATCAGGAACACGTTGGGCACGAAGCCGGCCTTGTCCTGCACGGCGAGGATGCGCTGACGCACGTCCTCGGGCACGTTGGCGAGTTCGGGCACGGGAAAGCGGCTGATGCGCTCGGTCATTGATCCTCTCCTCCTGTTCTCATCATTGCGTTGCGGTTTCAGCGATTGACGTCCACGACGACACGGCCGCGCACCTTGCCGTCGAGCAGCGCCGCGGCGGTGGCGACCACCTCGCCGAGGCCGATCTCGTGCGCCATCAGTTCGAGCTTGCCGACGTCGAGGTCCTGCGCCAGCCGGCGCCAGGCCTCGAGACGCTCGGCGCGGGGCGCCATGACGCTATCCACGCCGGCGAGCGTGACGCCGCGCAGGATGAAGGGCGCGACCGTGGCCGGCAGGTCCATGCCCTGGGCGAGACCGCAGGCGGCGACCGTGCCGCGATACCTGGTGCTCGCGCACACGTTGGCCAGGGTGTGGCTGCCGACGGTGTCGACCGCCCCCGCCCAGCGCTCCTTCGCGAGCGGCTTGCCGGGCGCGGAGAACTGCGCGCGGTCGATGATCTCGGCCGCGCCGAGCGCCTTCAGGTAGTCGGCCTCCTGCGGACGCCCGGTTGACGCCACCACCGTGAACCCGAGCTTCGCCAGCAGGGCCACGGCGACGCTGCCGACCCCGCCGTTGGCGCCGGTGACCAGCACCTCGCCCTGCTCCGGACTCACGCCATGGCGCTCCAGTGCCATCACGCACAGCATCGCGGTGTAGCCGGCGGTGCCGATCGCCATCGCCTGACGCGGTGTGAAAGTGGCGGGCAGCGGCACCAGCCAGTCGCCCTTCAGGCGCGCGCGCTGCGCCAGCCCGCCCCAGTGGCCCTCGCCCACGCCCCAGCCGTTCAGCACGACCGCATCGCCGACCGCGATGGCGGGATGACTACTGGCCTCCACCGTACCGGCGAGATCGATGCCCGGCACCATCGGAAACTTGCGCACCACCGGCCCCTTGCCGGTGATCGCGAGCCCGTCCTTGTAGTTGAGGGTGGAATAGGCCACGCGCACGGTGACGTCGCCCTCGGGCAGCGCAGCATCGTCCAGCTCGGTGACCCCCGCGCGATAACCTGCCTCGTCCTTCTCGATCAGCACAGCTTTGAACATGTCCCCTCCATCCGGCGCACGCGACGCCCCGTTCGATGTCGAAGGTGCATGGTAACCGATGCCCGAACGCAGCTCCAACTTGGGTGCGGGAGGGCTCTCGGGTGATAATGTCGGACTGCCGAATTAACGGACTCGAAGCAATGAAGCGTGTAGATGATTTCCGCCTGAAACTGGGTTCCAGCGAACTCGTGCCGATCATGGTGGGCGGCATGGGGGTGGACATTTCCACCTCCGACCTGGCACTCGAAGCCGCCCGCCTGGGCGGGGTCGGGCACATCTCCGACGCAATGCTGCCGACCGTATCCGACCGCCGTTACAACACCAAGTACGTCAAGAACAAGCTGCAGCAGTACAAATTCAACGTCGCCAACGCCGACAAGTCGGTCGTGCAGTTCGACCTCGGCCTGATCGCCGAGGCCACCGCGACCCACGTCAGCCGCACCATGGAACGCAAGCGCGGGCCGGGCATGGTGTTCATCAACTGCATGGAAAAGCTGACGATGAACGCGCCCAAGGACACCCTGCGCGTGCGCCTGCGCACCGCGATGGACCACGGCATCGACGGCATCACGCTCGCCGCCGGCCTGCACCTGGGCTCGTTCGCGCTGATCGAGGACCACCCGCGCTTCCGCGACGTGCGACTCGGCATCATCGTCAGCTCGCTGCGCGCGCTGCAGCTCTTCCTCAAGAAGAGTTCCCGCACCGGGCGACTGCCCGACTACGTGGTGGTGGAGGGCCCGCTCGCCGGCGGCCACCTCGGCTTCGGCATGGACTGGGCGCAGTACGACCTCGCCACCATCGTCGCCGAGATCCGCGACTGGATGCGCGAGCAGCAGCTCGACATCCCGCTGATCCCGGCCGGCGGCATCTTCACCGGTACCGACGCGGTGAACTTCCTCGAAGCCGGCGCAGCCGCCGTGCAAGTCGCGACCCGCTTCACGGTCACGAAGGAATGCGGCCTGCCCGACGAGGTCAAGCAGCACTACTTCAAGGCGAGCGAGGACGAGATCGAGGTCAATCAGATCTCGCCCACCGGCTACCCGATGCGCATGCTGAAGAGCAGCCCGGCGATCGGCTCCGGCATCCGCCCCAACTGCGAGGCCTACGGCTACTTGCTCGACTCCACCGGCAACTGCCAGTACATCGAGGCCTACAACCGCGAGGTGGCGGCGCATCCGGACGCGAAGAAGATCAAGGTCTTCGACAAGACCTGCCTGTGCACCCACATGCGCAACTTCGACTGCTGGACCTGCGGCCACTACACCTACCGCCTGAAGGACACCTCGGTGCGCGAGGACAGCGGGGATTACCGCATCCTGTCGGCCGAACACGTGTTCCACGACTACCAGTTCAGCACCGACGGCAAGCTCGCCCTGCCCGCCTGAGCCCCACCCGGTCGTCGCTGCCCGGAGGCGACCCGGAATGAGCCGCGCCACGCGGCTCATTCGCGCCCCGACCGCGTTCAGTAGGTCCTGGCCTGGATCAGCTCGACCTTGTAGCCGTCCGGATCCTCGACGAAGGCAATGACGGTGGTGCCGTGCTTCATCGGCCCCGCCTCGCGCACGACCTTGCCGCCGCGGGCGCGGATCTCGGCGCAGGCCTTGGCTGCATCCGGGACCTCGAGCGCGATGTGGCCGTAGGCGGTGCCGAGTTCGTACTTGTCCACGCCCCAGTTGTAGGTCAGCTCCAGCACCGCGCCGTCCTTCTCGTCCTGATAGCCGACGAAAGCGAGCGTGAACTTGCCGTCCGGGTAGTCGTGCTTGCGTAGCAGGCGCATGCCCAGCACTTCGGTGTAGAAGGCGATCGAGCGCTCCAGATCGCCGACGCGCAGCATGGTGTGAAGGATTCGCATGAGGTATTTCCTCGTTCGTTGAAGGTGTCAGTCTTCCTGCTCGAAGGTGCCGGTGTCCATGTCGGGCGCGGCGGCGATCACCGGCAGGGTGGGAGCGGCCTGGCGCAGCGCGGCGCGCGCCGTCCGCCAGTCCGGATAAAGACGCTCGACGACCGCCCAGAAGCGCGGCGAGTGGTTCATCTCGAGCAGATGGGCCACTTCGTGGGCGACCACGTAATCGATCAGCGCCGGATGCAGGTGAACAAGCCGCCAGTGCAGGCGGATACCCGAGCGGCTGCTGCAGCTGCCCCAGCGCGTGCGCGCGTTCGACAGCCGCACTGCGGGCACCGGCAGCGCCAGCCGGTGGCAGTATTCCTCCACCCGGCCGCGATACCAGGCCAGCGCCCGCGACTGCAGGGCGCGCAACAGCGCACGCAGCGGATCGACGGCCGTCGGCAGCAGCAGCTCTTCGGCATCGTTCGCCTGCGCGCGCCAGCGCGTGCTGCGGCCCTCATGCAGGCGCAGCAGCAGCGGCCGACCGAACAGCGGCACGGTGGCGCCATCGGCCACCTCCACCATCTGCGCCGGCCGCGACGCGGAACGCGCCTGCAGGCGATCCAGGAGCCAGCGGCCATGACTGTGGATGAAGCGCTCCACCTCGCCCAGCGGGGTGCGCAGCGGCACCGCCACCCGCGCGCCGCGGTGATCGACCTGCAGCGCGAACGAGCGTCGTGCCGAGCGGCGCAGAACCAGCTCGACCCGCGTACCCTCGATGATCAGGCTGTGGGCCTGCTCCTCGGCCCGCGCGCGACCGGATGCGGTCAAACCTTGTCTTCCCACTGCAGGCCACGCGCGGACAAGTCGGCCTTGATCACCGCCATCGCAGCCGCGACCCGTGCCGCCTTGCCCTTCATGCCCAGTTCCAGCGAGCGGCGCTGACCCTCGGCAGCGATCGTCGGCAGGCTGAACAGGGTGGCATCGGGGAAGTCCGCGGTCACCTGGCGCATCAGGCCGATCAGCTGCCCTTCGTAGGCATCCCACACGGTGACCGCCTGCTCGACGTAGTCCTCGGCGTGGTGCAGGTGGGCGTACTTGGTGTCCAGCACCCACTCCACCATCGGCCAGGCCATGACCGGAAAGCCCGGCGTGAAGTAGTGCCGGCGGATCGAGAAGCCGGGGATGCGGTTGAAGCTGTTGGGGATGATCTCGCTGCCGACCGGATACACGCCCATCTGCAGGCGCTCGGGGGTGATCTCGTCACCGAAGCGGGCGCGGATCTCGGCTTCGGCCTCGGGATGGAGGGCGAGCTCGAGGCCGAGCGCGGCGCCCGCGGCCTCGCGCGTGCGGTCGTCGGGCGTGGCGCCGATGCCGCCGAAGCTGAACACCACGTCGCCGGTGGCGAAGGTCTGGCGCAGGGTTTCGCTCAGGCGGGCGAAGTCGTCGCCGACGTAGCGCGCCCACGACAGCTTGAGTCCACGCGCACCGAGCAGCTCGATCAGCCGGGCCAGGTGTTTGTCGCTGCGACGTCCGGACAGGATCTCGTCGCCGATGATCAGGGCACCGAAGTTCATGGCAGTTTCCGCTGTTCAGCGCCCGCGTCGGCGTCGAGCACGGTGACCCCGTGCTTGAGCCGGTGACGGCGCAGGGTTTCGAGCATGTAATGGACGAAGGCCAGACCCGCGTAGGCGGGCGCGACCAGGTTGATCACCGGCACGTAGGCCAGCAGCGCCGCGCCGCCGCCGAGCAGCAGCATCTGCGGCCGCCAGTCCTCGCGCAGGCGCTGCAGTTCGGACCTGTCGGCATGGAACATCAGCGCGTCGTAGCCGAAGGCGCGCTGGTTGAGCCAACCGGTCAGCGTCACCGAAATCAGCAGGCCGGCGCCCGGAATCAGCCAGAACGGCAGCGACACCACCAGCGCGATCAGGAACAGCACGCCGGCGAGGATCGAGTTCCATGCACTGCCGAGGTTGGAGCCGCCGCGACGCTGCTCGACGTCCGCATAGTCCGTGCGCGCGACCTTCTCCAGCATCAGCGGCAACGCGATGGTCGCCACCAGCATCGCGGCGGTCACATAGACCAGCGGCACGATCAGCAGCGCGGTCGCGATCTGGATCAGCACCAGCACGATCGCCGCGGTGGTCTCGGATGCCGCCAGCCAGCCGCTGATGAAGGTCCAGCCGCTCACCCAGGCATACAGCCCCTCGGTCACCGGCGCCCACAGCATCACCGCGGCCACGGCCCAGATCACCACCGCGAGCAGCCCGGGCCACAGCAGGTGCCAGAAGATGTCGCGCCGCATCAGGCTGCGGCTCGCCCGTGCGAAGGCGACCAGGATGTCTTTCACGGCTCGGCCCTCCCGCTCAGCGCGGCATGCCGGGGAAACCGCCCGGCATCATGCCCTTCATCGCCCGCATCATCTTGTTCATGCCGCCCTTGGAGAACTGCTTCATGACCTTCTGCGTCTGCTCGAACTGGTTGAGCAGGCGGTTGACCTCCTGCACCGTGACCCCGGCGCCGGCCGCGATGCGACGCTTGCGGCTGGCCTTGAGGACTTCCGGCTTGGCGCGCTCGAGCGGGGTCATCGAGTTGATGATGCCTTCGATGCGGGCGATCGCCTTCTCCTCGGCGCCGCCCTGCAGCTTGCCGGCGGCCTGGGCAAACTGCGCCGGCAGCTTGTCCATCATCGAGCTCAGGCCGCCCATCTTGCGCATCTGGGCGATCTGCTCCTTGAAGTCGTTGAGGTCGAAGCCCTTGCCGCTCTTGAGCTTCTGGGCGAAGACGCGGGCCTTCTCCTCGTCCACGCCGCGGCGCGCCTCCTCGACGAGACCGAGGATGTCGCCCATGCCGAGGATGCGGCTCGCCATGCGGTCGGGATGGAAGGGCTCCAGCCCGGAAAGCTTCTCGCCAACGCCGGCGAACTTGAGCGGCTTGCCGGTGACGTGGCGCACCGACAGCGCCGCACCGCCGCGCGAGTCGCCGTCGAGCTTGGTCAGCACCACGCCGGTGAGCGGCAGCGCCTCGTTGAAGGCGCGCGCGGTGTTCACCGCGTCCTGGCCGAGCATCGCATCGACCACGAACAGGGTCTCGATCGGCTTGACCGCGGCGTGCAGGTCCTTGATCTCGGCCATCATCGCCTCGTCCACCGCGAGACGGCCGGCGGTGTCGACGAGCAGCACGTCGATGTGATGCTTGCGTGCGTAGTCGAGCGCGGCGAGCGCGATGTCGACCGGCTTCTGCGCCGTCTCGGAGGGGAAGAAACCGACACCGGCCTGCGCCGCCACCGTCTTCAGCTGCTCGATCGCCGCCGGACGATAGACGTCGGTGGACACCACCAGCACCTTCTTCTTGTGCTGTTCGTGCAGCAGCTTGGCGAGCTTGCCGGTGGTGGTGGTCTTGCCCGCGCCCTGCAGGCCGGCCATCAGCACCACCGCAGGCGGCTGCGTGGACAGGTTCAGGCCTTCGTGGGCGCCGCCCATCAGTGCCTTGAGCTCGTCATGCACCACGCCGACCAGGGCCTGGCCGGGGGTCAGCGAGCCGACGACCTCCTGGCCGACCGCCTTCTCCTTGACCTTGGCGACGAAGTCCTTGACCACCGGCAGCGCGACGTCCGCTTCGAGCAGCGCCATGCGCACCTCGCGCATCGCCTCCTGGATGTTCTCTTCCGTGAGGCGGGCCTGGCCGCGCAGGGTCTTGACGACTTTGGACAGGCGTTGAGTCAGATTGTCGAGCATGTTCGGGGAGGCCTTGGGCGCGTGACTTGGAGTAAACTGCGGCTACGTATGCGCACAATTCTACTTCATCTGCTTCCCGCCTCGCTTTACACGGCAGGTGGCCTGCTGTTCTGGCGAGCCTGCGTGATGGCCGGCCCCGGGCGCGAGCGGGCGCGCGAGTGCATGAGCACGCGCGAACGGCTGCTGTTGCTCGCCGCGGTGCTCGCCCATGGCGCCGCACTGCACGCCGACATCTTTCCCGGCATGGACATGCGCTTCGGCTTCGGCGTCGCGCTGTCGCTGATGGTGTGGCTTGCGGTCTGCTTCTACTGGGTCGAGACCCTGTACACCCGGCTCGAGGGCCTGCACGCGGTGATCATGCCCGCCGGCGCGATCGCCAGCCTGATTCCCCTGCTCTTCCCCGGCGAGCACGTGCTCGCCAACGCCGCCTCGCCCGCCTTCCGCGTGCATTTCGTGATCGCCATGCTGGGCTACAGCCTGTTTACGCTCGCCGCCCTGCACGCGATGCTGATGTCGGTCGCCAGCCGCCAGCTGCACAGCGCGCGCTTCAGCCGCCTGCTCTCCGGCCTGCCGCCGCTGCTCACCATGGAGGCCCTCCTGTTCCGCCTGATCGGCATCGCCTTCGTGCTGCTGACGCTCACCCTCGTGACCGGCCTGCTGTTTTCCGAAACGCTGTTCGGGCAGGCCCTGCGTGCGGATCACAAGACCGTGTTCGGAGTCATCTCCTGGCTGCTGTTCGGCGGCTTGCTGGTCGGTCGCCGGCTGTGGGGCTGGCGCGGCCGTATCGCCTTGCGGTGGACGCTGGCGGGTTTCGTGGCGCTGATGCTCGCCTACGTGGGCAGCCGCTTCGTCATCGAAGTGGTGCTCCATCGCGCCGGATGAGCCGGTCGCCCCGGGGGCGGGGCGGACCTTTACAAGCCCGTGCCCGGCGGGCAACATCGGTCGCATTCCGAAATCGAGCAAGCCATGGCGGTGACCACCAAACCGACCCTGAGCGGATTCGCCAGGGCGCTGATCCAGCACGGACATCTGCAGGAAGCGGATGCAGTCGCCTGCTCCGCACAGACGGGTGACACCACCAGCGCGTTCATGCTCGAGGTCGCCAACCGCGGCCTGATGAGCTGCGCCGCGATGGCGCGCTTTGCCGCCGAGACCTTCGGCTACCCGCTCCTGGACATCACCGCCTTCGACCCCGCGCTGTTCGCCCGCGAGGCGGTCGACCGCAAGCTCCTCGCCAAGCACCAGGTCGCCCCGCTGCTCAAGCGCCAGAACCGGATCACGCTCGCGGTCGCCGATCCCTCCAACCTGCGCGCGCTCGACGAGATCCGCTTCCAGACCGGCATGCAGCTCGAGCTGGTCATCGCCGAGGCGGACAAGCTCAAGCGCGTGGTCGACACCCTGTCCGAATCGGCCGCCGACACGCTCAAGGAGCTGACCGGCGAAGCCTTCGACATGGACATGCTGCAGCAGGACGGGCCGGCGCCGCAGCGTGACGAGGACGAGGCCAACGAGGTCGATGACGCGCCGGTCGTCAAGTTCATCCAGAAGGTGCTGATCGACGCGATCAACGAGGGCGCCTCCGACATCCACTTCGAGCCCTACGAAAAGTTCTACCGCATCCGCGTGCGCACCGACGGCATCCTGCGCGACATCGCCCAGCCACCGCTGGTGCTCAAGGACAAGATCGCCGCGCGCATCAAGGTGATCTCGCGCCTGGACATCTCCGAGAAGCGCGTACCCCAGGACGGCCGCATGAAGCTGGTGCTGTCGCGGAACAAGGCGATCGACTTCCGCGTCTCGACGCTGCCCACGCTGCACGGCGAAAAGATCGTGATGCGCATCCTCGACCCGAGCTCGGCCATGCTCGGCATCGACGCGCTCGGCTATGACCCCGACCAGAAGGAGGCGCTGCTCGCCGCGATCGAGCGCCCCTACGGCATGATCCTGGTCACCGGCCCCACCGGTTCGGGCAAGACGGTGTCGCTGTACACCTGCCTGAACCTGCTCAACAAGCCCGGCGTGAATATCTCCACGGCCGAGGACCCGGCGGAAATCAACCTCGCCGGCATCAATCAGGTCAACGTCAACGAGAAGGCCGGCCTGACCTTCTCCACCGCGCTGCGCGCCTTCCTCCGCCAGGACCCGGACGTCATCATGGTGGGCGAGATCCGCGACCTCGAGACCGCCGAGATCTCGATCAAGGCGGCGCAGACCGGCCACCTGGTGATGTCCACCGTGCATACCAACGACGCCCCGTCGACGCTCGAACGCCTCAAGAACATGGGCGTGGCCCCGTTCAATATCGCCTCGTCGGTGATTCTTATCACGGCCCAGCGCCTGGCGCGCCGGCTATGCTCCTGCAAGAAGCCGGTGGACATCCCGGTCGAGGCGCTGATCGAGGCCGGATTCGGCCCCGAAGAGCTCGACGGCAGCTGGCAGACGATGGGCCCGGTGGGCTGCGACCGCTGCAAGGGCACGGGCTACAAGGGCCGCGTCGGCATCTACCAGGTCATGCCGATCACCGAGGAGATCGCCCGCATCATCATGACGGGCGGCAACTCGATCGACATCGCGGACCAGGCCCGGCGCGAGGGCGTGCTGGACCTGCGCCAGTCGGGGCTGCGCAAGGTGAAACAGGGCGTCACCTCACTCGAAGAAGTGCTGGCGACGACCAACGAATAAAGGACGTTCGATCTCATGGCGACTGCGAGCCGGGCGATGCGCGCCACAGGCCCCAAGGAAGAGCTGTACACCTGGGAAGGCAAGGACAAGACCGGCAAGGTCGTGCGCGGCGAGATCCGCGCCAGCGGGGACGCCATGGTGCAGGCGATGCTGCGCCGCCAGGGCATCCAGGTCGGCAAGATCAAGAAGCTGAAGATGGCGCGCGGCGGGCGCATCACCGACAAGGACATCGCGCTGTTCACCCGCCAGCTCGCCACCATGATGAAGTCCGGCGTGCCGCTGCTGCAGGCCTTCGACATCGCCATGAAGGGCTCGGGCAATCCGGCCCTGTCGCGCCTGCTCAACGAGATCCGCACCGACGTCGAGACCGGCCTCAGCCTGTCGCAGGCCTTCGCCAAGCATCCGGTCCATTTCGACAAGCTGTTCTGCAACCTGGTCGCCGCCGGCGAACAGGCGGGCATCCTCGACAGCCTGCTCGACCGCATCGCCACCTACAAGGAGAAGATCCTCGCCATCAAGGGCAAGATCAAGTCCGCGCTGTTCTACCCGGCCGCGGTCGTGGTGGTCGCCGCGCTGGTGATCTCGGTGATGATGCTGTTCGTGATTCCGGAGTTCAAGAACGTGTTCTCCAGCTTCGGCGCCGACCTGCCGGCACCGACCCTGATGGTGATCGCGATGTCGGACTTCTTCGTCGAATACTGGTACGTCATATTCGGCGCACTGATCGGGGCGATCTTCGCCACCGCCTGGAGCTACAAGCGCTCCACCGCCATGCAGACCACGCTAGACCGCCTCGTGCTGCGCATGCCGGTGATCGGCCCGATCATCCGCAAGGCCACGATCGCACGCTGGACGCGCACGCTGTCGACGATGTTCGCCGCCGGCGTGCCGCTGGTGGAGGCGCTGGAGTCGGTGGGCGGCGCCGCCGGCAACCACGTCTACATTGTGGCGACCAAGCAGATCCAGAGCGAGGTCAGCACCGGCACCAGCCTCACCGTCGCGATGCAGAATGCGGAGGTCTTCCCCACCATGGTGGTGCAGATGGTGTCCATCGGCGAGGAGTCCGGCCAGCTCGACGGCATGCTCGGCAAGGTCGCCGACTTCTTCGAGCAGGAGGTGGACGACGCCGTCGCCGGCCTGTCGCAACTGCTCGAACCGATCATCATGGTGTTCCTGGGCACCATCATCGGTGGCCTGGTGGTGGCGATGTACCTGCCGATCTTCAAGCTCGGCTCGGTCATCTGATCCATGCTCGCGCTGCTGCAAGACCCGGTGGCCTTCGCCACCCTCGCGACCCTGCTCGGCCTGTTCGTCGGCAGCTTCCTCAACGTCGTCATCCATCGCCTGCCGAAGATGATGGAGCGCGACTGGCACGCCCAGGCCGCCGAACTGCGCGGCGAGGACGCGCCGGCCGGCGAACGCTTCAACCTCGCCACCCCGCGCTCGCGCTGCCCGCATTGCGGACACCAGATCGGCGCGCTGGAAAACATCCCGGTGGTCAGCTACGTGCTGCTGCGCGGGCGCTGCCGCCACTGCGGCGCAGGCATCAGCAAGCGCTATCCGATCGTGGAGGCCTTCACCGCGCTGCTGTCGGGCTACGCCGCCTGGCACTTCGGCTTCGGCGCCGCCGCAGCCGGCGCCCTGCTTTTCATCTGGGCAATGGTGGCGCTGGCCTTCATCGACCTCGACACCCAGCTGCTCCCGGACGACATCACGCTGCCGCTGCTGTGGCTGGGCCTGGCCTTCAACCTCGCAGGCACCTACACCGAGCTGTCGAGTGCGGTCGTCGGCGCCATGGCCGGCTACCTCGCGCTGTGGTCGGTCTTCTGGCTGTTCAAGCTCGCCACCGGCAAGGAAGGCATGGGCTACGGCGATTTCAAGCTGCTCGGGGCGATCGGCGCCTGGCTGGGCTGGCAGGTGCTGCCGCTGACCATCCTGCTATCCTCGCTGGTCGGCGCGGTGGTCGGCATCGGCCTGATCGTGTTCGCCCGCCACGGGCGCAACGTGCCGATCCCCTTCGGACCCTACCTCGCCGCCGCCGGCGTGATCGCCCTGTTCTGGGGCGAGACGCTGACCACGCGCTATCTCGGCCTGCTCTGAGCCCCGCGCCGGCGAGGGCTTGAAGCGCACCTCCCCCGCCCTCATCTGATCAGCGCGCCCCGGCGATCGGGGCGCGCTTTTTCCTTATGCTGCATTGCGTTAGACTTGCGCACTTGTTTTCGGGAGCACGCCATGCCCATCTATGAATATCGTTGCCCGAGCTGCGGTTTCCAGAAGGAACACCTGCAGAAAATGAGCGATCAACCCCTGTCCACCTGCCCGTCCTGTGGCGCCGCCGGCTACGCCAAGCTGCTGTCGGCCGCCGGCTTCCAGCTCAAGGGCTCGGGCTGGTATGCCACCGACTTCAAGGGTGGCAGCAGCTCCGCCCCGGCCGCCTCGCCCTCCTCCGATTCCTCGCCTGCGGCCGGTTGCGGCGGCGGCTGCGCGTGCCACTGACTTGAAGAAATATTTCATCACCGGCCTGCTGATCTGGATCCCGCTGGCGATCACCTTCATGGTGCTCGCCTGGATCGTCGGCACGCTCGACGCCATCCTGCTGTGGCTCCCTGCCGAGCACCAGCCGAGCCGCTACATCGGCTTCGACATTCCCGGCGTCGGCGTGCTCGCCAGCCTGCTGATCATCTTCTTCACCGGCCTGGTCGCGGCCAACGTGCTCGGCCAGAAGCTGGTGCGGCTGTGGGAGGCCCTGCTCGCGCGCATCCCGGTGGTGAAGTCGATCTACTACAGCGTCAAGCAAGTCTCCGACACCCTGTTCTCCAGCAGCGGCCAGGCTTTCCGCAAGGCGCTGCTGGTGCAGTACCCGCGCGAGGGCGCATGGACCATCGCCTTCCTGACCGGGCAGCCGGGCGGCGACGCCGCCAGCCATCTGCAGGGCGACTACGTCAGCGTGTACGTGCCGACCACGCCCAACCCGACCTCGGGCTTCTTCCTGATGATGCCGCGCGAGGACGTCATCGAACTCGACATGAGCGTCGACGAGGCGCTCAAGTACATCATCTCGATGGGGGTGGTCGCGCCCCCGTTGCGCAAGCCGGCAACGCGCGCCGCGCTGCTCAACGAATGACGACGCCCGCTGCAGCCAGCCAGACCCTCAACGATCATTGACTCCCCGGGGCGGCCCGCCGCCCCCGAACAGCCGGAACCCGACATGCGAACTCACTACTGCGGAAAAGTCACCGCCGCCGACCTCGACCAGATCGTCACCATTTGCGGCTGGGTGCACCGTCGCCGCGACCACGGCGGCGTGATCTTCATCGACCTGCGCGACCGCGAGGGCCTGGTGCAGGTGGTGTGCGACCCCGACCGCGCCGAGATGTTCAGGATCGCCGAATCGGTGCGCAGCGAGTTCGTGCTGAAGATGAGCGGCAAGGTGCGCCGCCGTCCGGCCGGCACCGAGAACGCCAACCTGACCTCGGGCGAGATCGAGATCCTGTGCCACGACATCGAGGTGCTGAACGCCGCCGCCACGCCGCCGTTCCAGCTCGATGACGAGAATCTGTCCGAGACGGTGCGCCTGACCAACCGTGTCATCGACCTGCGTCGCCCGCAGATGCAGAAGAACCTGATGCTGCGCTACAAGACCACGATGGCCTTCCGCCGCTTCCTCGACGGCGCCGGCTTCATCGACGTCGAAACGCCGATGCTGACCAAGAGCACGCCCGAAGGCGCGCGCGACTACCTGGTGCCCTCGCGCGTGCACCCGGGCCAGTTCTTCGCCCTGCCGCAGTCGCCGCAGCTCTTCAAGCAGCTGCTGATGGTCGCCGGCTACGACCGCTACTACCAGATCGTCAAGTGCTTCCGCGACGAGGACCTGCGCGCCGACCGCCAGCCCGAGTTCACCCAGGTCGATCTCGAGACGTCCTTCATGGACGAGCACGAGATCACCGCCCTGGTGGAAGAAATGATCCGCTTCGTGTTCAAGGAGGCGATGGACGTCGAGCTGCCCGCCCCCTTCCCGCGCATGACCTACGCCGAGGCGATGCGCCGCTACGGCTCGGACAAGCCCGACCTGCGCGTCACGCTGGAACTCACCGACGTCACCGACGCGGTGCAGGACGTCGCCTTCAAGGTCTTCAGCGGCCCCGCCACCGCGGGCGGCCGTGTCGCCGCCATGCGCGTGCCGGGCGGCAACAGCCTCACCCGCGGCGAGATCGACGAGTACACCAAGTTCGTCGGCATCTACGGCGCCAGGGGTCTGGCCTACATCAAGGTCAACGACGTCACCCAGCCCAACGAGCAGGGCCTGCAGTCGCCGATCGTCAAGAACCTGCACGAGAAGGCGCTCACCACCATCCTCGAGCGCACCGGTGCGCAGTCGGGCGACCTGATCTTCTTCGGCGCCGACAAGACCAAGGTGGTCAATGACGCCATGGGCGCGCTGCGCATCAAGCTCGGCCACGAGAAGGGTTACGTGACGGGCGAGGCCTGGTGCCCGCTGTGGGTGGTCGACTTCCCGATGTTCGAGTACGACGAGGACGACAAGCGCTGGACCGCCTGCCACCACCCCTTCACCAGCCCCAAGGACGAGCACATCGACCTGCTCGAGTCCAACCCCGGCGAGTGCCTGGCCAAGGCCTACGACCTCGCGCTCAACGGCTGGGAGATCGGTGGCGGCTCGGTGCGCATCCACCGCGCCGACGTGCAGGCGCGCGTGTTCCAGGCGCTCAACATCGGCCCCGAGGAACAGCAGGCCAAGTTCGGCTTCCTGCTCGACGCACTCAAGTACGGCGCCCCGCCGCACGGCGGCCTGGCCTTCGGCCTCGACCGCATCGTCACCATGATGACCGGCGCCGAGTCCATCCGCGACGTGATCGCCTTCCCCAAGACCCAGCGCGCCCAGTGCCTGCTCACCGACGCGCCCAGCGGCGTGGACGAGAAGCAGCTGCGCGAGCTGCACATCCGCCTGCGCCAGAAGGTCGAAACCCAGGTCGAGGTCGAGCGCGGCTGAGCGCCGCCCGGCACGCACGACGGTAGCGGTCCGCGCGGGCCGCTGCCGTCCGTCCGCCAACACGCCGCATCCGGAACACCGCCATGCTCCGCACCGTGCTGCTGCGCCTGCTGCTCCTGCTGTCGGTGGTCGTGGCCCTGCCGGGCTGCTCGCCGGCAGGCGGGCCCGAGACCACCCGGGGCGCACGAACGCTTGCCGGCTCCGAGCACGCCTGGCTGCCGCCGGAGGCGGTCGAGACCCTCGCGCTGATCCAGCGCGGCGGCCCCTTCCCGTATCGCAAGGACGGCACCACCTTCCAGAACCGCGAACGCCTGCTGCCGGGCAAGCCGCGCGGCTACTACCGCGAATACACCGTGCCGACGCCGGGTTCGCGCGACCGCGGCGCCCGCCGCATCGTCACCGGCGGCGACCCGCCGGAGGTGTTCTACTACACCGCCGATCACTATCGCAGCTTCCGCCGCATCGAGCCCCTGCCATGAACGCCACGCCGCCCAGCCCCGCCCCCGGCGCGCAGCTCGACATCCGCATCGATCTCGCGACCTGCACCGGCAAGGCGGACCTGCTCTCGCGCTTCGCTTCCGCGCTCCACTTCCCCGCCTGGTTCGGCCACAACTGGGACGCGCTCGCCGACTGCCTGACCGACCTGTCGTGGCTCCCCGCGCACCACTACCGCATCGAGCTCGCCGAGCCCCAGGGCCTGCGCGCCGCCGCGCCCGAAACCCTGGACGTCGCCCTCGACATCCTCGCCGAAGCGGCCGAGTTCTGGGCTGCGGAAGGCGTGCGCTTCGAATTCGCGCTCAGCGAGACGCCACGGGCGGATGCTCCGCCGGCGCCAGACGCGCCCGCCGCTCCTCGATGAGCTCGGCCAGGCAGCGCGGGCAGTAGCAGCCGGCATCCACCGGCACCGCGCCGGCCTCGGGCACCGCGAAGGCGGCGGGATAGGCCGCGCACCAGCACGCCGGTTCGCCGGCCTGCATGCCGCAGGTGAAACGCGCGCCGCAACGCGGACAGGTATTGGTGGGTTCGCTCATCGTCCATTCACGCCTGATGTAATGCCGTCGGCCGGTCGACGTCACACGCGGCGCCGGCCCTCGCCGCGCCGCCGATGATAGAGCATCCCGGCCTTCTCCCGCCGCCCGGCGGCCCGCGCCGCCGGCTTGAAAACCGCGGCTGCGCGCCTATATTGGCTATGAGGCCGGAATGCACCGGCCACCTTGTCGAGAGGAGAACCGCACATGAGCACCAATGTCACCCGACGCGCCGACCCCCTGGAGGACTTCTTCCGCGGCTTCTTCGTCCGCCCCGTCGACTTCGGTGGCGGTGCGCTGGCCAATATCGGGGCCGACGCCCCGCAGATGCGGGTAGACGTCAAGGAAAACACCGACGGCTACGAAGTGCATGCCGAGTTGCCGGGCATGAAGAAGGAAGATATCCACGTGCACATCGACGGCCCGGTGGTGTCGATCAGCGCCGAACGCAAGCAGGAAAAGGAAGCGAAGGAAGGCGAGAAGGTCCTGCGCACCGAACGCTATTTCGGCAAGGTCTCGCGCAGCTTCCAGCTCGGCCAGGAAATCGACGAGGCCAAGGCCTCGGCGAAGTTCAATGACGGCGTGCTCGAGCTCGTGCTGCCGAAGAAGGCCGAGGCCCAGGCCAAGCGGCTGACCATCGACTGAGCCCGCCCGGATCGCGCGCCTTGAACAACCCGCCGCCGGCGCTCGCCGGGGCGGGTTCTGCTCTTATCGGGCCACGGAAGCGCGGCCCCGGGGAGCCTGCCCTTACTTGCTCTTGATCATCGTGCCGACGCCGTGGTCGGTCAGGATCTCGAGCAGCAGGCAGTGCTCGACGCGGCCGTCGATGATGTGCACCGACTTCACGCCATTGCGCGCCGCATCCAGCGCCGAGCCGATCTTGGGCAGCATGCCGCCCGACAGCGTGCCGTCGGCCACCAGGTCGTCGATCTGGCGCGGGGTCAGCCCGGTGAGCAGGTTGCCGGCCTTGTCGAGCACGCCCGGGGTGTTGGTGAGCAGCACCAGCTTCTCGGCCTTGAGGATCTCGGCCAGCTTGCCGGCGACCACGTCGGCGTTGATGTTGTAGGTCTCGCCCTCCTCGCCCACGCCGATCGGCGCGATTACCGGGATGAAGTCGCCCTGGTCGAGGAACGCGATCAGGCTGGGGTCGATGCCGGTGATCTCGCCCACCTGGCCGACGTCGATCAGGTCACCCTCGGGCGCCCCCTGCTTCTGCATCAGCAGCTTCTTGGCGCGAATGAAGCCGGCATCCTTGCCGGTCAGGCCCACCGCCTTGCCGCCGTGCTTGTTGATCAGGTTGACGATCTCCTTGTTCACCTGGCCGCCAAGGACCATCTCGACCACTTCCATGGTCTCGGCATCGGTCACGCGCATGCCCTGGATGAACTCGCCCTTCTTGCCGACGCGGGCGAGCAGGTTCTCGATCTGCGGACCGCCACCGTGGACCACCACCGGGTTGAGGCCGACCAGCTTGAGCAGCACGACGTCGCGCGCAAAGCAGTCCTTCAGGTGCGGATCGGTCATCGCATTGCCGCCGTACTTGATGACGATGGTCTTGTCGAAGAAGCGCTTGATGTACGGCAGGGCCTCGGCAAGGATCTCGGCCTTGCGCGCGGGGCTCACGTCTTGGTGGGGGGCGGACTGGGTCATCGGGAAGCTCCTTGAACGAACCCCGAGATTCTAGTGGCCCGCCTACGGAACCGGAAGCGCACCGCGACGATCGGCGAGACAGCGGCGCAATTCATGCCTTTATGCTATCGAATGTTTCGTGACATTCAATTGGAGCTATCGGACGCGAAGCCCGATACTGGAATCGTCTGAAGCGGGCAGGTGCCCGTTTCGACACGAGAGACGAGGAGTTCCGCCATGGTCGACAAGGTCGCCCGCCTGCATTTCCAGCCCGCCAGCCCGGGCGGCGCCCTGCGCGCACTGAGCGGCTGGCTGATCGCCCTCACCGGCCTCGCCCTGTTGATCGCCCAGCTCGTGCGCGGCGTGGACGGTTTCGATCTGCCGGTATCCGGCGCCGTCTCCGGTGGCGCGATGGCGGCGGCGGCCACCGCGCTCGGCGCGGTTCCGCTGCTGGTGGTGCGCCGCATCGGCGCCGGCGTGCAGGGCATGCTGCTCGGCTTCGGTGCCGGCGTGATGCTGGCCGCGAGCGTGTTCTCGCTGCTGCTGCCCGCGTTCGAGGCCGCGCAGATGCATGCCGGCTCGGCGACCGGCGCCGCCCTGCTGGTCGCGCTCGGTCTGCTGCTCGGTGCCGGCGGCCTGCTGGCCATGGACCGTGCGTTGCCCCACACCCACGCGCCGGAAGGGCGGCGCAGCGCCAACGCGGTGTGGCTGTTCGTGTTCGCGATCGCGGTACACAACATCCCGGAAGGTCTCGCGATCGGCGTTGCCGCCGGGGTCGACGGCGCTGCCGGCGATGCGGTCGCGACCGGGATCTCGCTGCAGAACGTCCCCGAGGGCCTGATCGTCGCGATCGCGCTGGTCACCGCCGGCTACGGCCGCTGGCTGGCCTTCGGCGTGGCCGCGGTGTCGGGCCTGATGGAGCCGATCGCCGCCATCGCCGGATCGATGATGGTGTCGGTTTCGGCGACGATCCTGCCCTGGGGGCTGGCGGGTGCCGCCGGAGCGATGCTGTTCGTGGTCAGCCACGAGATCATCCCGGAGTCGCACCGCCGCGGCCACGAGACCTTGGCCACCGGCGGCCTCGTGGCCGGCTTCGTGCTGATGATGCTGATGGATACGCTGCTGGGTTGAGACGCGTGGCGCCGGAGCCCCTCGCGCAGACAGGGGCAGAAGGCAAAAAGCGAAGGGCGCCCACGCGGAGCGCCCTTCGCTTTCTGGTATTCGGGGTGGCGAGCCTGACCCCCGGCACTTGCAGGAAGCGGCTGTGGCTGCTGCCTTCCGGCCCTGACCAGGTTCACCGCGCTGCAATGCGGGGAGACCCGCCACGGCCGGCATTGTAGCAGCATGCCGGCCGCTGCGGTGCGGCAAAGAAGCCGCAATCCGCCCTGCGGGAGGAGCCCGTCGTTCAGCCCTTGAGCTCGGGGAAGTCTTCCTCGAAGAACTCCAGCTCGCCACGCACTTTCTCGCCCCGCGCCTCCTCGGCCTTGCGCAGTTCGACGCGGCGGATCTTGCCCGAGATCGTCTTGGGCAGATCGGCGAAGGACAGGCGGCGGATGCGCTTGTACGGGGCCAGGCGTTCGCGGGTGAAGGCGAAAATGTCCTTGGCGAGTTCCTTGCTCGGCTCCTGGCCGGCGACCAGGATCACGAAGGCCTTGGGCACGGCCAGGCGCACCGGATCCGGGCTCGGCACGACGGCCGCTTCGGCCACCGCCGGGTGCTCGATCAGCACGCTCTCGAGCTCGAAGGGGCTGATGCGGTAGTCGGAGGCCTTGAACACGTCGTCGGCGCGGCCGACGTAGGTGATGTAGCCGTCCTCGTCGATGCTGGCGACGTCGCCAGTGCGGTAGTAGCCATCACGCATCACTTCCGCGGTCTTCGCCGCATCGCCGGAGTAGCCCACCATCAGGCCGACCGGACGGCTGTCGCCGAGCACCAGCGAGATCTCGCCCTCGGTCACCGGGTTGCTGTCCACGTCGAGCAGCGCGATCTTGTAGCCGGGCAGCGGACGGCCCATGGAGCCGGGCTTGAGCGGCTGGTCGGGCGTGTTGCCGATCTCGGCGGTGGTCTCGGTCTGGCCGAAGCCGTCGCGGATGGTGATGCCCCAGGCCTTCTGCACCTGCTCGATCACTTCCGGGTTGAGCGGTTCGCCGGCGCCGATCAGCTCGCGCAGCTTGGTCTTGACCGAGGCCAGGTCCTGCTGGATCAGCATGCGCCACACGGTCGGGGGTGCGCACATGGTGGTGACCTCGTACTTCACCAGCACGTCGAGCAGGGCCTTGGCGTTGAAGCGGTTGTAGTTGTACAGGAACACGCAGGCGCCGGCGTTCCACGGTGCGAAGAAGCAGCTCCAGGCGTGCTTGGCCCAGCCCGGCGAGGAGATGTTCATGTGGCGGTCGTTGGGCTTGAGGCCGATCCAGTACATCGTCGACAGGTGGCCGACCGGGTAGGACTGGTGGGTGTGCAGCACCAGCTTGGGCTTGGAGGTGGTGCCCGAGGTGAAGTACAGCAGCAGCGGGTCGTCGACGCGGGTCACGCCGTCCGGGGTGAACTGGTCGGACTCGGCTGCGGCGTCCTCGAAGGCCTTCCAGCCGGCCGGCGCGCCGCCCACGGCGATGCGGCCGAAGCTGCCGGGCAGGCTCTCGAACTTGTCGGTGTGGGCCTGGCCGATCACCACGTGCTTGACCTGGCCGCGCTCGACGCGGTCGACCAGGTCGTCCGGGGTCAGCAGCGTGGTCGCCGGGATCACCACCGCGCCGAGCTTGATCGCAGCCAGCATGGTTTCCCAAAGCGGCACTTCGTTGCCGAGCATGATCAGGATGCGCTCGCCGCGCTTGACGCCCTGCTTGCGCAGCCAGTTGGCGACGCGGTTCGAGCGCGCCGACATC
>JARRBR010000051.1 GCA_029982755.1 Rhodocyclaceae bacterium | reverse complement strand
CATCCGTCACGGCAGCCAGATCTATTTCGAGGCGGCGCTGATCATCGCCCTGCTCGGCTTCGTGTCGACGATCGCGCTGGCCAAGTTCCTGATGCGCGGGGAGGTGATCGAATGAACGGCGCCGAAACGCTGTCGTGGTGGGTGGCGCTGCCGGCTGCCTTCCTGCTCGTGCTCGGCGGCCTGATCACGCTGATCGGCACCCTCGGCCTGGCCCGGCTGCAGAGCTTCTACCAGCGCATCCACGGCCCGGCGATCACCGTCACCCTCGGCGCCGGCTGCATCCTGGTGGCCTCGATGCTGTACTTCACGGTCACCCAGTCGCGGCTGGTGATCCACGAGGTGCTGATCAGCCTCTTCGTGCTGATGACGGCGCCGGTTGTGGCGATGCTGATCATGCGTGCCGCCGTCTATCGGGATCTTCGCGCCACCCGCGGGCCCGACGGCAGGGATGACCCGGACTCGCCCTGAGCCCACCGGGCGCGGGAGCGGCCCCCCCCTCCCTATTCCAGGCGCTCGATGATCCGCCAGCCACGCGCCTCGGCGTGGGCGCGCAGCCCGGGGTCGGGGCGGACCGCAACGGCCTCGTCGGCCCATTCGAGCAGCGGCAGGTCGCTGCGTGCGTCGGAGTAGAAGATGCGCTGGCGGAAACCGGCGCCCGCCGCGGGGGGTTTGCCGCCGCGTTCGGCCGTCCCGGCGGCAAGCTCGCGCAACCACGCCTCGACGCGCTCGACCTTCGCCGCGCCGTGGCACAGCGGGCCATTGTAGGCGCCGCTGAAGCGGCCCTCCTCGACGACCGGCCGGCTGGCGAGCAGATGCGGGATGCCGAAGGCGCGCGCGAACGGTCGGGCGACGATCTCGTTGGTGGTGGTCACGATGCAGCACAGGTGCCCCGCCCGCAGGTGATGCTCAACCAGCGCACGGCTGGCGGCCGGCAGTTCGGCGCGGATCGCCGCCTCGAAGCGGGCCTGCAGCGCGGGCAGGTCTTCCCGCGCGATGGCGAGCAGATGCTGCGCGGCAAAGCGGTGCAGTTCCTCGACTGAGCTGCGGCCGGCGACGTAGCCGCGGCAGACGTCCAGATAGGCCTCGTCGGTGCCGGCCGCAAGCGCGCCCTCCCCGACCATGAAGCGCGCCCAGCGCAGGCCACTGTCGAAGGGGATCAGCGTGAAATCCAGATCGAACAGCGCGAGCGTGTCAGCCACGGCCGGCGCGTGCAGCTTCGGTCGCCGGATGCAGGAAGCGCTCGGCCTCGCACGCCGCCAGCCGCGCCGCCAGCACGCCGCGCAGCGCATTGGTGAGCACGATGCGTTCGGCGCGGAACAGGTCCTCCACCCGCAAGGCCTGCTCGCGCGCCGACCATTCCGGATCGTCCAGCAGCGCGGCGCGCATCGTCCCCGGCAGCACGCCGCGGCCGACGGGCGGCGTGAGCCACTGGCCGTCGATGCGCAGGAAGACGTTGCTGCGCCCGCCTTCGGTCAGCCAGCCCTCGGCGTCGAAGAACAGGGTGTCGAAGGCGCCGCGCGCCTGCGCCGCGCGGATGCCCTCGTCGTAGCGGCTGCGCAACGTGGTCTTGTGCGCGAGCAGGCCGTGCGGGTCTTCGATCGGTCGGGGCGCGAGCAGCACCTCGACGGGTCCAGGCGACAAGGGCTCGAGCGCCGCTACCACGATCTCGAAGCGGCCGTCCTTGTGCAGCGCCAGCCGCATCCGCGTCGGCACGCCCGGCGCGAGGCCCGCCACCTGCTGGCGCAGCGCGGCGACGATCGCGGTGCGCGGACAGGCGAAGTCGAGCGCCGCGGCGCTGGCGCTAAGACGGGCGAGATGGCGCTCGACCTGGCGGATGCCGTCTTCGCGCGTCGCATACAGGGTCTCGAACAGGCTGAAGCCGGGGTCCAGCCCGGTCAGGAAGCGCGCCTTGAGCGCGCACTCCTCGAATTCCTCCTCGGCCCGGCTGTCGATGACGATACCGGCGCCCACGCCCATGCGGCCATCGCAGCCGGCGCCTTCATCCCCCTCACCGCCCTCGGCGCGTCGCTCCAGGGTCAGCGTGCGGATCGCCACCGACAGGCAGAAGTCGCCGCAGGCCTGCTCGGGGCGCGACGGCGCATCGATCCAGCCGATGCTGCCGGTGTACAGGCCGCGCGGCGTGTTCTCGAGCTCGGCGATGATCTGCATCGTGCGGTGTTTGGGCGCGCCGGTGATCGAGCCGCAGGGAAACAGCGCGCGCAGCAGCGCCGGAAAGCCGGTGTCGTCGGGCAGTTCGGCCTCGATGCTCGAGGTCATCTGGAACACGGTCGGATAGGCCTCGACCGAGAACAGCGCCGGCACGCGCACGCTGCCGGTGCGGGCGATGCGGCCGAGATCGTTGCGCAGCAGGTCGACGATCATCAGGTTCTCGGCGCGGTTCTTGGTGTCGCCGGCGAGCATGCGCGCGATCTCGCTGTCGCCCTCGGCTTCGCGCGCGCGCGGCGCGGTGCCCTTCATCGGCCGCGCCGACAGGCGTCCGCCCTGGTTGCGCAGGAAGAGCTCCGGCGAGCACGACAGCACGTAGTCCGGCCCGTCCGTGCCCGGCGGCAGCGCGATGAAGGCGCCGAAGGCCACCGCCTGGCGCGCGCGCAGCCGGCGATAAAGGCTGACCGGCGCGCCGAAAGTGCGGAAGTCGAGGCGGTAGGTGTAATTCACCTGGTAGGTCTCGCCCTCGCCGATCGCGGCGTGGATGCGCGCGATCGCAGCGCAGAAGGCGTCATGGTCCACCGAGGGCCGGATGTCGAGCACGCCGGCCGCGGCGGGTGCGCGGCCGTCCATGCCGTGGCCGCCGGTTTCTTCGCGCTCGCGCGCTTCCAGCCACACATCGACCGCATCGGCGGCCAAATGCTGCAGGTCTTCGAACATCAGCACGCGCAGGCTGCCGCCGTCCGCGGGCGCGAGGCGCTCGTGGCCGGCGTGCAGCAGGCGCGCGCCCCACTCGTAGTCGGCCAGCACCACCGCGTGCAGGCCGGCGCGCAGGTCGCGGTCGGCCGCCGCCCACACCGCGTCCAGCGCGGCGGGGTCGTCGCAGCGGTGCTCGCGCACGAAGCCGGTGTACAGCCGGCTGGTGGGTGCGGCGGCGGTGGCGTGGCAGTCGTCGAGCAGGGCGAAACAGGTCATGGCGAGCGGCTCAGCTCCAGTCGTCCATGTCGTGCCTGATGGTGTGGCGGTTGGCGATCAGCTCGTCGAAGCTCGGCTCGTCGTTGAGCGCGCGCTTGATCGCAAGCTTGGTCGCCTCGTAGTTCGTGCGGTACATGTCCTTCTTGTCGAGGTTCGGGTCCTTGGCGCAGCGCGGGTCGATCCACACCAGGCTGATGATGCACAGCTCATTGGCCAGCGCGCGCGGGATGATGCCCTCGATCACGCAGTCGAGCACCGCGTCGGCGGTGGCCGACTGCACCACGCCGCCGAAGAGCTCGATGTTTGCGGAATCCTTGAGCGTGACCTTGGGCACCGTGATGGTCGCCGGCCGCACCATCTGGTTGCAGGCGCGGATCGCGAACATCGCGGTATGGCCCTTGCTCTGCGCCATCATGTTGGCGAAGGCCTGGCCGACCGGGCCGTCGGTGCGCCCGATCAGGATCTCGGGCATGGCGTCGGTGAATTGGCCTTCGGCCGCGAGGACGGTGGCTTCGCCGGCGTGGAAGATGTAGTTCTTGCTCATTCGGTTTCTCCGCATTGGGGGTCGATGGATTCAAGCTTGTTCCGGACGGCGCGGCCGGTCGGTCGGCATCGAAAAATACGCCGCGGCGCGCCCGCAGGTCACATGCAGCCTGCGCGCGCCACCGGATTCAATACGGTACCAGCCACTCGCCCTTGCCGTCCGCGGCCAGATCGCCCACCAGGCGGCGCGGCGCGCGCGCCGGCAGCGCGGCAAACGGGCCGCCATGATAAGCGAGGCTGCGGCGCAGCAATGTCCAGAAAACGACGATGTCTTGATGCGTCGCGACAAAGGTCGGCGGCACCGCGGGCGCCGGTCCCGCAAACACCAGCGTGCCGCGGCGCATGCTGTAACCGCAGTGCGCGCCGGCCCTGCCCGCCAGCGCCACGGTGCCGGCAACCATGCGCGAGGCGAGGAAGTCGCCGGCATCGCCGTGGATCAGGACCGTGCCGCGCCGCATGCGGTCGGCGCAGCACGCCCCCGCTTTGCCGCGGATCACCAGCGTGCCGCCACGCATGCCGTCCATGCTGCCGGGCAGCGCGCCGGCGGCGAAATCGCCCACGTCGCCCGCCACCTCGATCAGCCCGCCCGCCATCTCGCAGCCGGCGAGCTGCCCGGCCGTGCCCTGTACATGGATCGCGCCCGCGCGCATCGACAGACCCAGGCGGTCGCCCACCGCACCGGCGATGCGCAGTACGCCGCCGTCCAGGCCCTGGCCGATGGCGTCGAAGCGCGACAGGTCGCCCTCCAGAAAAAGCTCGGGACGCGGCTCGGCACGCACTTCGGCAGCGGAGTCCGCGGCCGAAGATGTCCCGGCGCCCGCCTCCGCCCCGCCGCGGAGCGCCCCGATGTCGAACAGTTCGCCCAGCGCCAGCATCCCGTTGCCATGACGCACCTGCAGACGCGCGACCTCGTCCGCCGTCATGCCCGCCAGCGCCGTGGGCTGCACGCTGCCGAAATCGACGCGGAAATCGGGTTGCGCCTTCAGGCGCAGGTTCCAGCCTCGCGTCGCGCTCATGCCGCACCCTCCCCGATCAGCTTGTGCAGGTGAAAGTGGAAGGGCCCGAGCTTGCCGCCGTAGTTGCCGGCGGAGATGCGGGTGACCCCGGCCGCCGCGCCGCGGGCGACGATGGCCGCGATGCCGGCACGCATGGCGGCGGACACGTCCGCCTCGGTCAGGCCGTCGATGACGATCTCCATCACGCAGCGGGTGTCGGCGTCGAGTTCGCTGCGCCTGGCCAGCGGCGCGAGCGCCGGGCAGAAGGCGTCGTTGGTCGAAGCCATCAGCGCCGGGTACTTGCTGCCCACCTTGGAGCCGGAGCGCACCACGCCACCCGGGAAAGGCATGATCGCGCCGCGCACCGCGCGCATCGCCTCGACCGCAGCCTCGGCCCCGGCCAGCGCCGCATCGGTGTCGCGCGCCAGCAGCAGCAGGTTGCCGCCGCCGACCGCCTTCACCAGCGCGGTGGTCTCCTGGGCGACGAACTCGCCGTCCATCACCGGCACCCGCCAGTAGCGCCTGCCGTCGATCATCTTCGAGATCTGCCAGCCGTCGCCGAAGAAGCGCAGGTTCCTGCCGAGCGCGATCGCCTCGCCTTCGTCGAGGCCGGCGTAGATCGCGGTGGTCGGGCAGGTCAGCACGCACTGGCCGACGCGGCGCTCGAGCTGCTTGGCAAGCTCCTTGCCCGACATCGCGAACAGCAGCACCGACGCCCCCGGACGGCCGTCGGGCGTCTCGTCCGCGCCCAGCATGCGTTCGATGCCGGCCTCGCAGCCGCAGGCGATCACCGAGGTCGCGAAACCGGTCATCGCCACTGCAGCGTGGCGTGCCCAGGTTTCGTTGTGGGCGGTGATCAGGACCCGCGTGGCCTTCATCGGGAAGGCCTCGGCGAAGGTGTCGTCGATCGTCACGCCGTTGAGCGTCACGCTGTCTGGCGCCTGGTTCATCGCGCTCGTCTTCTCCTGCGGGCTGCTCACAGCGTCCTCCCGCGTCCGTGGACCTTGCACGCCAGCAGCGCGCCGCCGTTGCTGCACGAGCACAGCTCGTCGGTGCCGATCTTCATGTGGCGGTAGCTGATGCTGGCGTGGCGGTCGGCCCAGGCCTCGACCGTCTTCTCGATCGCCGGGTCGTAGTCCGCCTCGACGAAGTGGGTGCCGCCCACCGGCACCGCCTGGATGCGGCCCCTGCGCGCCACCAGACGGCCGTCCTTGAAGACGTATTCCGGGGTGGCGAACATCGCCTCGCGGTCGGCGTCCTCGCGATACACCGCGATGTCGGCCGCGGCACCGATGCCGAGCTGGCCACGGTCAGCGAGCCCCAGCAGGCGCGCCGGCGCGGCGCGGGTCATGATCGCGATCTCGTAAAGACTCAGCTCGCGGCGGATCTCGCGCAGATCGGCAATCGCCGCCACGTCGGGGTGCAGGCGCGCGAGCTGCTCGTCGCGGAAGCTCTTGTCCATCAGCAGCTTGATCAGGTGCGGGTAGCTGGTGAAGGGCCCGCCATTGGGGTGGTCAGTGGTCAGCACCACGCGCCAGGGGTCGTCCATCAGCAGGAAGATCTCCAGCCCGATCGCCCACTGCAACGCGTTCACATAGCTCTGCTCGCGGTAGCGGAAAGGCACCACGCCGCAGCCCGCGTCGCATTCGATGTCGCCGCCGACGTACTTGCGCGGGCTGCCGAGGTCGGCGTTGGCGAACTGGCGCATGGTGTCGCCCGAGGCGGTAACCGTCTGGCCGAAGATGATCTGGCCGACGTCGATGCTGACGTTGGGCGCGGCATTCACCCGCTCGACCAGTTGCCGTGCCGCCGAGGAAAACTTCTTCGGCCCTTCCTTGCCGTAGCTGTGGAACTGGATGTGGGTCAGGTGCCCGGGCAGGCCTTCGAGCGCGTCGATGGTGGCGAGCGTGGAGTCGATGTTGCCGGGGATGCCGAGGTTGCTGGCGTGGATGTGCAGCGGGTGCGGCACGCCGAGTTCGGACAGCGCGCGCGCCAGGCTGTGCACCACCTGGCGCGGCGTCACCCGCCAATGCACGTGGTCCTCGTCGACGTCGAGCTTCCTCTGGTTGAACTTGAAGGCCGAGATGCCGCCCGGGTTCACCACCTTGACGCCCATCGCCTTGCTCGCCCCGATCGCCCAGCCGACGTAGTCGCGGATGCGCTGCGGGTCTTCGCCGCGCGCCAGCATCTCGAGGAAGAGCTCCTCGTTGCCGAGCATCACGTAGGCGCCGTGGTCAAGGATCGGCGTGTCGCCCATCTCCATGTGCGCCTGGCGCGCATTGGCGGCGAGCATCGCCGGCTCGAAGGCGGCGGTGTAGCCCATCTGCGCGTAGCGGTAGCCGGTCTCCAGCGTGCCCGGGGTGCAGCAGCCGTTGGAGGCCAGTTCCAGCAACGAGTCGCGCGGGCGGTTCAGGCGGTGATCCTCGGGCAGCATCATGCGCGCCAGGTTCACCTTGCCGCCGCCGATGTGGGTGTGCAGGTCGATGCCGCCCGCCATCACCACGCAGCCGGCGAGATCGTATTCGGTGTCGACCTTGTCCCCGGGGTGCAGCGCGACGATGCGGCCGTCGCGGATGCCGAGGTCGCGGATCTCGCCGTCGACGCCGTTGGCGGGATCAACGATGCGCCCGCCCTTGAGCCGGATCGTCGTCATTGCACGCCCTCCTTCGCCGCGGCGTCGACCGTCAGACGCGTAACCAGCGCGTGCGCCACCTCGGCCACCGTCGGCAGGCCGTCGTCGCGCACCGCGTGCAGCGGCAGCGACACCACGCTGTCGGCGCGCAGCAGATGGCCGTCGGCGTTGATGCCCGGCGTGGCCACCGGGATGAAGATCGTGCCCGGCTGCGCGCACGCCGCGGCGAGCGCCGGATGGCCGAGCACGATGCGCGGCAGCGCGGTCGCGGGCGGGGCCAACTCGGGCGTGAAGCTCGCCACCCACAGCAGCAAGTCGACCGCGCGCTCGTCGAGCAGGCGGCCGGTCGCATACTGCAGCGGGTCGTGATCCACGCCCTGCGGCCCCACGCGCGAGCGCAGCGGCAGCCCCGACAGCCAGCTCATCGCGCCGTTGGCAGTCTGCGCGCCGTCGTTGCCGCCGAGCGTGAAGGCCCCGGCGCGGGTCTTGCGGTTCAGGTTCATCAGCAGGCGCAGCAGGCTCTCGCCGACCAGCGCGCCCTGCGGCGGCAGGCGGGCGGGCTCCCACACCAGCACGCAGTAGCGGGCACTGCGCATGGCCTCGGCCAGCGCCGCCAGCTCGCCATCGGCGTCGTCGATGCGTCGACCATCGACCAGCGCCGCGAGCATCGCCACCGTGTCGAAGACATCGGCGGGCGGGCGGAGCGCCTCGACCGCGCTCGCCCACGGGATGTCGGCCGCCGTCGGCGTGCCCTCGCCCGCGGCGAGGAACACCACCCGGCAGGCCGACGCCTGGCTCGCGGCCGGCGCACAGCGGCGGAAGAACTCGGGGTGGCTGGACACCGCATCGGTGCCGATACACACGATGAGGTCGGCGCGATTGCGGATCTCGGCGAGCGTCGTGAACATCTGCCCGCGGTCCTGCAGCATGCGCAGCGCCGGCATCATCGCCTCGCCGTGGGCATGGTCGAGGATCGCGCCGCCGACGTTGGCCAGCCGGTACAGCGTGCGCATGCCCTGCACGTCGGTCGCCAGCCCGCCGAACAGCGGCAGGCGGGCCGCGCCCAGGCGATCGGCCGCGGCGTCGAGCGCGGCATCGAGATCGCAGGCCGCACCATCCACGCTCGCCCTGGGCGCGCCGATGTCATCGAATGCGGCAAGCCCGGCGCGCGCGCGCGGGCAGTCGCTGCCACGCAGCCGCAGCGACGCCCCGCCCTCGAGCGCGAAGCCGTCGCACAGCAGGCTGCAGAATGGGCAGGTCCAGGTTCGCGGCTGCGCGGCTGCCCCGGCCGCGGCCCCGTTGGAAGTCGTATTCATGCGCACGCCTCATGCAAGCGATATGCCAGGCCGCGGTCTTTCGCCTCGGCCACGCTGCGATGCGACCAAAGCACGGCAGTGTTCAAATCTGGCACAGCGGGCCCTGCGGGCTGGGGCCGACTGTGTCACAACTGAGCAGGCAGACGTCCGGCCTCATCACCGCATCCTGCGAGGAGCCGACCGGGGCGGGCGCTGCGGGTCCCGCACCGTGTGGAATCCCGCGCCACGCGCGTCGCGATCCCCCACGGACCCGGCGGACCGAAAGCCTGTGCCGGCCGGGGCGGGCATGCTGGCATGATTCCTGAATCAGGCGCTGCCATGCTGCGCAGCGAGGCGACCGTCGTGCAGCGCCGAGGCCACCAGCCAGGCCTGCGCACCCGCCTCGCCCGCGCGGTCCAGATCCGCCGCATCGCGGATGCCGCCGGCGCCGATCAGCTGCACGTCGGGCCGCAGCGCGCGCACCCTGCGCAGCGTGTCGAGATCGGGCCCGGTGTCGGCACCGACGCGGTCGAGCGTCATCACGATCACCCGCTGAGGCCACCATTCGGGATGGGCGTGGCAGCCGGCGACGTCGAGCAGGCTGCCATGGCGGCGATCGAGTGACAGAATGCAGTGCTCGCGGTGGGCGTCAAGACAGCGGCGCGCGGTGTCGGCGTCGGGCAGGGACTCGCTGGCCACGATCGGCGTGACCCGGTCGGCGCGCGCACCGAGGCGAAGGCGCAGGGCGTCGATCGCCGCCGCGTCGCGAAAGCCGCCGTCGAGCCAGACCTGCACCGCGGGCAGACGCTCGAGCAGCGCGGCGACGATGTCGAACTGCAGGGCGCCGCCGGTCAATGCGTCGAGGTCGGCGATGTAGAGGGTGTCGCTCGCGGCGCGTTCCAGCAGGCGGGGCGCGAGCGCGAGCGGCGCGCTGGATTCACACAGGGACGACCGGATCGGCCGGTAGGCGCTGCGCTCGCCGCGTACGCCACGGACGACCTGGCCGGCCATCAGGTCGATGACGGGAATGAGCTGCATGGACAGGACTCGACGGATTCTGGTGTTCGAATTTATCAGCGCGGGGGGGCTGGGAGAAGCTGCGACCGACGCCGGTTCCGGGCCGGGCCGCGACCCGGCTGGCGACGCCGACAGCACTGCCGGCGTGCGGCTGCCCTCCATCTGCCCCTCCGCAGCCCAGTCCGCCGGGGGGGCTGGCGCCGGCGTCGACGCGGAGCCCCTGCTCGTCCAGGGCGCCCGCATGCGCGACGCCCTGCTCGCCGAGCTCCTCGCCCTCCCCGGGCTGGAAGTGGTGGTCGCCGACGCCGGCCTCGTCCCGCTGCCGACGCGCACCCAGCCGCCGCCCGCTGCTTCCGGAGGCAGCGCGGTGCGCGTGCTGCCGACCCGCGGGGCCGGCGATCTGGTCGACTGGCTGCGCACGGCTGCGGCCGAGGTCGACCTGGCCTGGGTCACCGCGCCGGAAACCGACGACATCCTGCTGCAGCTGTGCGCAGCCGTGCTACCAGCGCGCTGGATCGGCTGCAGCGCCGACGCGATCCGTCTCGCCAGCAGCAAGACGCGCACCCGCGAACAGCTCGCCGCCCGCGGCCTGCCCGTCCCGCCCGCATGGACGCCGGGCCAGCCGGAGCGTCCGGACCACGGTCGCTGGGTGCTCAAGCCCGACGACGGCGCGGGCGGCGAGCACACGCGCGTGTTCCCGAGCTTCGCGGCGGCACGCGCGGCCTTCGAGGCGGCATGCGGGCATGCCGCCGCGGCCCGAGGCGCTGGCGATCGCACGTGCGCGCCGCGCTGGACGCTCGAGGCCTGGGTCGAGGGTGAAGCACTGAGCCTGTCGCTGCTGTGCACCGCCGGCCACTGCGAGGTGCTGAGCGTCAACCGGCAACGGGTGGCGGTGGCCGCGGATGGCCGGCTCGCCTACGCCGGCGTCGACACCGGCGTAGAACCGCCCTCCCCGCCGCTGCAGGCCCTGGCCGCGCGCGTCGCCGCCGCCGTGCCCGGCCTGGCCGGATTCGTCGGCATCGACCTGGTCCGCCAGGCGGACGGGCGGCTGTGCGTGATCGAGATCAATCCCCGCCTCACCTGCGCCTATGCCGGACTCGTGGAGACGACCCGCGATGACGGCGACCGCTGCCCTGCCCTGCGCGGCCGCAACCTCGCCGCCGAGATCATCGCCGCGCACGACGCCGCACTTGCCACCCCCGTGACCGACATCGCCGATGCCCGCACCGAACACGCCTGAAACGCGCCTCGCCGGCGCCGCACCCCTGGCTCCCCCGAGCCTCGCCAACCCCTCGCCCCCCTGGCCCCCCTGGCCCCCCTCGTCCCACTCACCCCACTCCGCGGACGCGAGCACCCCGCCCGTCATCGGCTGGGACATCGGGGGCGCCCATGTGAAGGCGAGCCTGCTCGAAGCGGGCGCGGTCACGGCAATCGGCCAGTGGCCGACCCCGCTATGGAAAGGTCTGGAACACCTGGACGGGGCGGTGCAGGCCGCGCGCGCGCGCTGGCCGCAGTTCGCTTCGGCCCGCCATGCGGTGACGATGACCGCCGAAATGACCGACCTCTTCCCCGACCGCGAGGCCGGCGTTCGCGCGCTGAGCGCACGCCTCGCCGCCCTGCTCGGCCCGGCGGTGCGCTTCTACGCGGGCGAGGCCGGCTGGCTCGCCGCCGACGCGGCAGCCGCGCACTGGCAGGCGGTCGCCTCCGCCAACTGGCTCGCCACCGCCAGCCTGGTGGCGCAGCGCCTGCCAGCGGCCGTGCTGGTCGACATCGGCAGCACCACCACCGATCTGATCCCGATCCGCGACCGCCGCCCCGCCCCCGCCGGACGCAGCGACGCCGCCCGCCTGGCGAGCGGCGAGCTGGTCTATCTCGGCGTGGTACGCAGCCCGCTGTGCGCGCTCGCCCGTCGCATCCGCTTCCGCGGCCAGGCCTGCAACGTCATGAACGAGTTCTTCGCCACCACCGCCGACGTGTTCCGCCTCAGCGGCGAACTGGACCCCGCTCACGACCACTACCCGCCTGCCGACGACGGCGCGCGTGACGAGGCCGGCAGCCGCCTGCGCCTGGCGCGCATGATCGGCCACGACGCGCGCGACGCCAGCGCCGCGGAATGGCGCGAGTTCGCGCTGCGCTGGCGGGCGCAGATGCTGGCCGAGATCCGCCGCAACCTGGTCCGCGTGCTCCGCCAGGCGCGGCTGCCCACCGGCGCGCCGCTGGTCGCCGCCGGCTGCGGCGCCTTTCTGGTGCGAGACCTCGCCGCGCAGCTCGGCCACCCCTGCATCGATTTCGACGCGCTGGCCGCGGTCGCGCCCGACTGCGCCGGCTGGGCGCGGGTGTGCGCGCCGAGCGTGGCCGTCGCCCAGCTCGCCGCCAGACCGGGCACGGATGCGCCATGCGGGTCGTGAAGCTCGGCGGCAGCCTGCTGCACGATCCACTGCTGCCGTCGTGGCTGGAGCGGCTCGCCACCCGGGGGGCCGGACAGACCGTGATCGTGCCCGGCGGCGGCCCATTCGCCGACGCCGCCCGTGCGCTGCAGAAGGCGTGGCGGGTGGACGACGTCTGCGCGCACAACATGGCGGTGCTGGGCATGGCGCAGTCCGCCCGGCTGCTGCACGGGATCGAGCCGCGGCTGGCGCTGGCCGATTCGGCGTCCGGCCTGCGCGCGCGCCTCGCTGCAGGCCGCACCGCGATCTGGCTGCCACTGGAACTGCAGCGCGAGGCGCCGGACACGCTCACGAGCTGGGACGTGACCAGCGACAGCCTGGCGGCCTGGCTCGCCTTGCGGCTTGGCGCCCGCAGCCTGGTGCTGGTCAAATCCTGCCCGGTTCCGGCACGGGCCACGCCGGCCGAACTCGCCACGGCGGGCATCGTGGACCGCGCCTTCCCCGGCTATGCCGCGCAATGCGCCCGCGCCAGCATCGCCTGCGCCGTGGTGACGCGCACCGACATCGACCGGGTGCTGGAATGAGCCACGCCGGGCCCTGAGCGGCGTTTCACCTTGTGCGCAGCCCATGAACCTCGCCCGCGGGACCGCTGCCTTCGCGGCTACGGCCGCTCCCGTAGCGATGGTCAAGGCGGCGCGGCAGTCCGAGCCTCAGCGCGTACCGCCTGCGCCGACGGCGTCGGGCAGCGGGCCGAGCAGGGTCTCGATCCGCATGATCTCCTCGCTCTCCCCGTTCGGCGGCAGCGGCGCGCCGCGCGGCCTGGCGCCGCGGCGGCCGTCGAAGACGAGCGCACGGCGCGCTGCGCCCTCGCCGACGATCAGCGGACGCCAGCCATCGACCTGAGCGTATCCGAGACGGACCGGACCGGCGGCATCCGCCAGCACGCCGGCCAGGCGGGGACGCCCGCTGCGATCCTGCGCGAGCACGTGGATCGAGCAGCGCCGTTGCTGCGCCGCCTGCCGCCGACACAGGCGCAGGATCAGCTCCTCGACCGCATCGCCATCGAGGTCGCCGCGCCAGGAGGCGATGCTCGCATCGGTGGGCTGGGAGGCCGCACTGCTTCCGGATTGCGGCTGCGCAGCGTCCGTCCTGGATGCACCCGCGGCCCGGCGCTGCGCCTCGAGCACGAGTTCGATGCCCGCCTGCTCGAACGCCAGCCGGCGCTCGGCGTCCGCGTCGGCCCCGGGTTCGCGAGCCGGCTCGCCGGCGAGCGCGCGTTCGAGCGCACGGAAGAAGGCCACCGCATGCACCATCTGGTTGCGATGGCGATGGGCGTAGGCCGGCAGCACGCCCTCGACCGGCGACACGCGCAGCTGCATGATCCCCACCACCCGCCAGTCGCCCTCGGGCTGGCGCTCCAGCACCGGGCCGCCGGACATGCCGGCCTCGAAGGCGCAATCGACCGCGACCAGGCCGGTCACCGGGCCGCTGCCACGCGCGCGACAGCCCTCCTCCACCGCCACGCCGGGCCGCGTCCGGCCCGAGTACGGGAAGCCGATCGTCATCAGTGGCCCGCGCGGCAGATGGTCGCCGCTGTCCGGCCGCAAATGCGCAAGGTAGCCGTACTCGCGGCCGAGGCAGTCGTCCAGTTGGAGGATGGCCCAGTCGCCGGTCATGCCCCGTGGCGCCCCCGGATGGTAGTTGCCGTAGTCGACCACGCGCGCGGTGCTGCGGCTGCGGAACAGCCCGGGCCGGGCCGGGTCGGGGCCGATGTGGAAGCTCAGCGCCCGTCCGGTGCGCGGCCCGCCGGCGAGTTCCCTGCCGGCGACGGCCTGCGCATCGCGGAAGAAGGCGGAGTGGAAGGCGGTCATCACATGGCATTCGCCGACCAGGAAGGCGGTGCCGACCTGGCGACGGCCATTGACGAGCACGCCGACCGGGCGCAGCAGCGGCTGGTCGGCGGGGCGATATTCGCGGCGGTCGGTGACGAAGACGTTGGCGCCGGCACCAGCCGCGAAGCTCAGCGCGCACAGCAGCGCGAGCGCGCGGCCCGCGCGCGCCACCGGTGGGCGGGGGCTGCGGCGCGCGGCCATCGCAGACTCACACGGCGAGCATTTCCGCCGTCGGCCGGGCCGGGGCCTGCGCACTGCGCGACGCCGTCCCGATCGCCGCACGCAGCGCCGCCAGGCGCTGCGGGTCGAGCCGGCCCTCGCGGGCCCCGTCGCACACCGCGCTGCGGAAGCCGGCGAAATCCGGCGCGAGGCGGGCCAGCTGCGGCAGCTCGGCAAGACGCAGCGCCCCGGCCAGGCCCACCAAGCGTGCGGCCGCATGGGCGCGGTCGATGAAGGCGGCCAGTTCGTCCGCGCCGAGCCGTTCGAGCAGGCTGCCTGCGCGCTTGGCCTGGGTGTCGGCCATCACCGCAGCGAAGGGCAGCGAACAGGCGGCGTCGATCACCTCGGCGCCCAGCCCGTCGTCGGCGATCAGCACCGGCACGATCGCGAGCGGCATGGCCGCCAGCGCCTCCAGCACCGCGCACCCCGCCGAACCGCGCCCCGGCACGCCGACCTTGACCAGATCGACCCCGCAGGCGCCGACCGCCGTCGCCCGCGCGAGGATGGCATCGAGCGCCTGCGGCGGGAGGTCGCCGATCGTGGCGCTGATCAGCGGGGCGTGCGCCCTCGCGCCGCCTCGCGCGGCCAAGGGCCCGTGCGCGTCGGCAGGCTCGGCCAAGCCACCGAGGACGGCTCGTGCGACCGCGCCGCGCGCGCGATCCGGTCCGCCGCCGTCCGCCCGCAGCGCCGCCACCACCTCGCGGATCACCGGCAGCGGCAGCCCGCCGAGCGCGCCCGCCGACGGCTCCTTGAGGTCGATGAAATCCACCCCGGCGCGCAGCGCCTCGCGCGCCTCGGCGACGTCGCGCACGCTGACCAGCATGCGCATGTCAGCGCACCTCCAGTGCGTGCGCGTGGAAGTCCTGCACCGCCGCGTACAGCCAGTCCCAGGCCTCGAGCTCGCGCGGACCGGCGGTCTTGTCGATGGCGATCTGCAGGTAGTCCATCTCGGTCTCGACCTTCTCGCGCGGCAGCATGCCCAGGCGACTGACCAGCACCGCGCCCTCGATCACTGCCGCCTGCGCGCGGTTGAAGCCGGCAAAGGCGCCATGCACGCCCTCGTGGCCGCGGCGCATGTGCAGGGTCGGGCGCAGGGCGTCGTCCTGGTCGCCGGTGAGCGTCAATTCGACGTGGGCGAGCGCGTTGTGCAGGCGGCGGCCGGCGAAGCCCTCGAGCGCCACCGTCGGCCACTCGCGGCGGCCGGTGACGCAGCCGGCGAAGACGCGCACGTCGTCGGTCAGGTTGAGCACCGCGCGGCGGGTGGCGAGGATGTTGTCGAGCGTCTTCGAAGGCTTGAACGGCATCAGGACGACGCGGGCGGCCTCGCCCTCGCCCTCGTAGCGCACGCCCATCGGCGCGAGGTGGAGCTCGCCGGCGGGCGACAGGGTGCTGACCACGGTTTCGAAAATCATTCTGCGGACCTCTGCGGGACGGGTTCGGGCCGCTCGGCGGGCGGCCGCTTCTTCTTGGTGGCGCCGGGGGCGCAATACGCGAGCATGTCCTGCGCCGCGCGCTCGGTGGCGCAGCCCCAGGCCAGCGGCTGGTCCTGGGCGTAGCGCTTGCCGAGCGACCAGGCGATCTCGGCGCGGGCGAGCTCGACGCCCATGTAAAAGGCGTGGCCGCCGTCATGCTCCAGCCCGAGGCGCGGCCACAGCGCGAAGGGGTCGGCGCCGACGTGGTGGCCGTCGCGGTTGTAGACGTGCAGACCCCGGGGCGAGATCTGCACGCGGAAGTTGGGGTCGCGCACCGCAGCGGCGGTCTCGGCGATCTCGTCCGGCGTGTCCGGGAAGGGCTGTTTGTCGTGCACCGTCATCAGCTCGTCGCTCAGGCCCTTGGGCAGGGTGGACGATTCGCGCGCGGCGAACATCACGCGGCGGGCGACGTCGGCCTCGCGCACCGCGCGCCGGGCATGGCCGCTGACTTCGGTGGTGAGCACGGCGGCGGCGCGCAGTTCGGCAGCGATGCCGAACAGCACCGCATTGATGCCGCTGGTGTCGGCCTCGGTGAGTTCGGTGACGTTGCCCACCCCCATCATGATCGCCGCCTCGGGATGGCGCTCGCGCAGGCGCTGGTAACGACACAGCGAGGCGAGCAGGCCAAAGGGGATGGGGTCGAGGATGGCGTCGGCGAGAAAGGGCCGGCCCAGGCGCTGCATGTGGCGGATCGCCTCGTCGAGTGAGGCCTCGTCGGCCGGCTCGCGCGGGATCAGCACCGGCGTGGCGGCAACCTCGTCGGCGATCCACAGGCTGTCGGCAGTCAGGCTCAGCAGGTAGTCGGCGCCGGCGCGCCCGCCGCGCAGCAGCTCCTGCGGGTTGAGCGAATCCACCGACACCATGAGGCCCTCGGCCTTGAGGGCGCCGACGCAGTCCTCCAGATGCGGGAAGGGCGTCGCTGGCAGGCAGCCGATGTCGATCACGTCGGCGCCGCAGGCGCGCAGTTCGCGGGCGCGCGCGACCACGGCGGCGACGTCCAGGCGCGGGGCATCGACGATCTCGGAGAAGATGCGCGTCTCGTAGCGCGACAGGTCGACTGCCCGGGCCGCACGGTTGAAGTGGCGCGGCAGGTCCTTGAGTTCCTCCGGGCCGCGCTCGACCGGCACGCCGTAGTGGGCGCTCAAGGCTTCGAGGTCGCCCCGGCAGCGCCCCGGCACCATGACCCGGTCGAAGCCGTGCACGTCGGCCGGCTCGAGCCGGCGGCGGATCATGTCGGCCGTCATCAGCCCGGCCACCTGCAGGCCGAGCTCATGCACCGTCCAGTGGAAGGGCGGCGGCTCCATGCCGGCGAGCACCTTCTCGAGGTTGTGCTGCGCGAGGCGGCCGGTCAGGAAGAGGATGCGTTCCATGTCAGCCCAAGCTCATCCAGACGGCGCTGCAGCAGCGCCTCGAGTTCTTCCGGCGATTCGACGACCTCGCAGAAATCGATGCGGCGCAGGCGCTCGACGTTCTCGAGCTCGATGTTGCGCGGCTTCAGCTCCACCCATTCGCGCGGGCTCTTCGTGATGACCACCGGTTTCATGTCGCAGGCGAGGACGAAGCCGGGAATCTCCAGCTTGCCGGCTTGGGCGAAGATATTGGTGGGCAAGGTGTCGGAGATGCCGAAGGCGCACTTGGCGACGGTGTTGCTGGTCGCCGGCGCCACGATCACGGTGTGGTAGACGTCGTCGTAGAGCATGCCCACCGGCACCGAGCTCGCGGTCTTGTCGCGGAACACGCGGCAGCGCTCGCGCAGCGCCGCGATGCGGTAGTCGTAGAGCGGCAGCACCTCCTCGGCCGCGGCGGACAGGAAGAGGTCGATGGCGGGCAGGCGCAAGGCCAGCTCGATGCATTCGACGAGATAGTGCCCGGACCCGGTCAGCGCCCACGCGAAGCGGCTGCGCCGGCTCATGTCGCCGGCCGTACCACCGGTCGGAAACACCGCGTCCTCCTCGAAGGCGCGCCGCCCCTCGTCGTGATGCGCCGGGATGGACGCACCGTGCACGTCCCTTGCTTCGTTATGCGACATCGATCTGCCTGGTTGTTCCGCGCGGCTGTCTGCCGCCTGCATGTGGTGTTTTATCGAAGAGCAACTAACATGCCCAACTGAGCGTTCGACTGCAAGCGCACCCTCACCAGCGCTGGCCCGTTTCTCGCTTGAACGCTGGCATGCGCGGCCATACGAGGCTCTCAGCGCACTCCCGCACGAACGTCCCGAACCTGGAGAATCGATCTTGATCCCCTTCCCCGCGCCCCGTCCCGATCCGATCTCGAGCGGCATCGCCGCACTGCCCGCCCACGAGCCCGACGGGCAGGGACTGGACATCATCTTCATCGACGGCTTCGTCGGCGAGACGGTGATCGGCATCCACCACGACGAGCTGCACGACACCCAGCCGCTGCGCATCGACCTCGCCGCCGGCCTGCCGCGCAGCCGCGCCTGCGACACCGACCACATCGGCGACACCATCGACTACAGCGTGGTGCGCACCGCCCTGCACGAGATGCTGGCCGGACACGCCTACCGCCTGCTCGAAGCCTTCGCCGAAGGCGTCGCCACGCTGCTGCTCGAGCGCTTCGGCGCGCACTGGGTGCGGGTGCGGGTCACGAAGCCGGGCAAGTTCGCCGATGTCGACGGTGTGGGCGTGATGATCGAGCGCCGCCGGCGCCCTGCCCCGCCCCCCGGCCCCCGCCACAGCGCCGAGGTACTGAGCCTGCTCGGTGCCGGCATGGTGCCCGGCGAGCGGCGCTGACGCTGCGCGTCGGGCCTGATCCCGCGTCCGCCCGATCGCCGGACGCGGACGAACAAAAAAGGCCGAAGCGGACGCTTCGGCCTTCTCGTTTCCCGCCCGGGAAATCAGTTGGCGGCGAACGGGTGCGCGGCCGTCGACTTCTTGGACACCACCTCGGCCGCGGTGGGCTGGCCGGTGACCGCGCGCTTGATGGCTTCGCGGGTGGCCTGGTAGTTGTAGTCCTGGATCTTCTTGTCGTCCTCGGCCAGCCAGTGGATGAACACGCCGACGCAGATGAAGATGTTGTCGGCCTCGTCGGCCGGGATGGTGCCGTCCTCGACGCTGTCGGCGACCGCCATCGCGACCGCGCGCTGGGCCGGGCCGAACATCTGCACCGCCTGCTTGGCCCCCTTGATCGTGACCTTGTTGAACATCACCGTGGCCGGCTTGCACAGCAGGTTGGGCGCGACGACCGCGAGCAGGGACGTGAAGCCGTCCTTGTTGTTCGTCAGCGCGGTGGCGAAAGCCGTTTCGGCAGCACTGCCCCGCGGGCCGAGAATGAGGTCGATGTGCGCGACTTCATTTCCGTCTCCGACCAGGGATTCCCCTACGAGCATGCGATCGATCTTTGCCATTCTTGTTTCTCCATTCGATGTGGTGGTGTGGCCGCCCGGGGGCAGGCCAGAAGCCGGAGGGCGGGTGCAGAACCCCGGCGTCGCGCTCACTGATACAGGAACCGTGCCAGCTTTTGCCGGTCCCGCCGAGCAGGCGCGAAAAACCCCGTACCGCCCGCATCGGCCGCCTGCCCCGCAGCGCCGGCCCCGCGCAACCGCGCAAACGGGCGCGGAGCAAGGCATCCGGAGTGTTCAGGCCGATGCCAAAAGCCGATACACCTGATCAAAAATGACACACCTGTGCCAGCGCCCCGTCGACCGCCACGCCCAGCCTGCGCGCGAGGAGATCGTCGACCAGCGCCTGGGCGATGTCGAAGCCGGTCACGCGCTGCAGCCCGCGCCAGGCCGCCACGCCATTGACCTCGATGACCTGCGCCCCATACGGGTTGGCGCAGTCGGGCAGCAGGTCCACCCCGGCGTAGTCCATGCCCAGCGCCTCGGCCGCAGCCTCGGCGAGCGCCGCCAGGCCAGGATCGAGCACGCACGGCACGCAGCGCGCGCCGCGCGCCACGTTGCGGATCCAGTGCGCGCTGACGCGCTTCATCGCCGCGCATGCCCGCCCGCCGACCACCAGCACCCGCCAGTCGAAACCGGGCGCCGTGGGCGACTCCGGCTGCGGCACGAAGCGCTGCAGGTAGGCGAGCCCGCCGACCGTCGACAGCGGCGGCAGCGGCACGAAACCGCCGTCGACCGCCCCCACCCGCTGCAGTCCCTTGCCCTGCGAACCGAACATGGGCTTCAGCACCAGGCTGTGGCCGGCCGCGGCCTCGCGCATCAGGATGCGCCGCGCCTGGGCCTCGTCCTCCAGCGCCCAGGTCGGCGGCGTGGGCACGCCGGCGCGATGCAGCAGGAAGCTGGTCATGGCCTTGTCGACGCTGCGCTCGATCGCGCGCGCATCGTTGTACACCGGCACGCCGAGTTCGCGCAGCGCGTGCAGGATGCCGAGGCGCTTGGTGATCTGCTCCAGGCTGCCGCCGGCGATGCCGCGCACCAGCGCGGCGCGCGGCAGGCTGCGGCCGAAACCCGGGATCACCAGCCCGTGCGGCGAGGCGGCGGTGTCGAAGCGGCAATCCGCCAAGTCGACGCAGCGCCCCTCGAAGCCGCGCCGCGCCAACGCCTGGCGCACGCGCCGGGTGTGCCAGCCGGTCTCGTCGGTGAAGATCGCGACGCGCGCGGCGGAGGGCGCGCCGCCAGGCCCGCCCTCGACCCGCTCGCCGTCCTGCGCAGGCGTCGCCGCACTGCCGCAGCACGGCTCGCCCCCGGGCCCTGGCCCGCGCTGTTCGCCGTCCTGCATCGGCTCAGGCCTCCAGCCAGAGGCGCCGCAGCAGACCCATGTCGAGCCCGCCGGCATGCCAGCTGCGGCCGCTGTCCAGGTTGCTGACCCAGACCTCGGCGGGCGCGAACAGCGCCGGGTCGATCTTGTAGAAGTCGTACTCGTAGTCGCGGAAGATGTCCGCGAACGAACGCCCGTAATCGCGCGAATTAGACGAAGGCAGGCGCTGCGCGAGCGCGTGCGCGGCCTCGTCGCTGCCGCGCACCTTCAGATGCACCCGGCCGCCGTAGAGGATGGCGTCGTTGGTGCGCCCCATCGCCACGCCGCCATCGGGACTGGGCGGCGGCAGGGCCGCGGCGGCATGGCCATCGACGACGTCGGCGAGGGCGAAGCCGAGCTCGTGCGCCTTGTGCATCGCCACCTCCAGCACCCGCGCCACCACCTGGGTGGTGCCGGCGAGGCTGGTGGTGGGCGTCAGCACCAGGGTGAGGCGCTCGGGCGCGAGGCCGCAGTCGCGCAGCACCTTGTCGATGACGACGGGCGGCGGACGGCGGTCGACTTCGAGCACCAGCACGCCGGCGTCGGCCTCGTCGCGGTAGCCGAGCTCGGCGAACAGGTCCTCGCGGCAGGCCAGCGCGCGCGCCGGACCGGAGCCGAGCGAGAAGAACTTCCTGCCGCCCGCCTCCTCCTTGCTCGCCGCCAGGCTCCAGCCGGCGTACTGGCTGGCGAGGCAGGCCAGCACCGGCTGGGCGCTGCTCACCTCCAGCCAGTCGGGCCAGCCGTCCTCGACGCGGGTGGCCAGGCGCACGCTGCCCAGCCCGCCCATGCAGATCTCGCCGATCAGCACGCCGGCGGCCACGCTGCCGCGCACGTCGATGCCGGCATCCACCACGGTGACGCCGTTGTCGAGGCGCTCGACCGCGATGCCGAGCGCATCGGCCGCGGCCAGCAGCTCGGCGACCCGCGGCGCGGCCAGCCGGTTCACGCTCAGGCCGCGGGCGGCGCCGGTCACCGCGTTGCTCGTCGCTGCACCGGGCGCGCTCATGACTTCTCCGCCAGCAGCTCGCGCGCCTTGGCGAAGGCCTCGCGGAAACCGAGGTAGAGCGGCTTGTCCGCCTGCCGCATCGCCGCCAGCAGGCCGTTCTCGACCTGGTACTTGACGTTGCCCACCGCGAGCGCGCCGATGCCGACAGCACGCGTCCCGGCGATCGGCTTGCCCTTGTCCATCACGCCCACGCCCGCGATGCCCTCGGGCGGCACCGCATTGACGTCGGCGGCGACCAGCAGGCGCGCTGCGCCCGCCACCTCGTCCGCAGTCGCCACCTGCACGCCGGCGGCGGCGGTGGCCAGCACCACGTCGGCCTCGGCGAGCGCGGCGC
>JARRBR010000050.1 GCA_029982755.1 Rhodocyclaceae bacterium | reverse complement strand
TGCGGCGGGCGCTGGGCGCGGGGCCGCTGGCCGGCGGTGTCGGGCGCGGGCAGCGCGGCGCCGTGGCCCTCGGGGAGATCGTCCAGCGCCATCACCGGGCGCCCGTCCATCGAGCTCGCCGCCACCAGCGCGCGCCAGTGGGCATCGGTGCCGGCGGGCGTGGGCTTGTGCGCGGCCCAGGCCTCGGCGTCCATGCCGGCGCCGGCCACCATCCAGTTGAGCAGGCTGCGGCCGGCCTCGGTGTGGTTGATCCGGCCGAAGCTGTGGCTGGCGTAGCTGCCCACGACGAGATAGCAGCGATGCACCGCGCGCGTGAGCGCGACGTAGATCAGGCGCAGGTCCTCGGCCTGCTGCTCGTGCCGGATGCGCGCCTTCACCGCCTTGTCCGTGGCGGCGCCGGCGCGGTAGTCGAGCACCAGTTCGCCGCCGTCGTCGTGCCAGGCGCGCATCGGCCCCTCGTCGCCCTTGCGCGCGTGGCCGTCGAACAGGAAGGGGCAGAACACGACGCCGTATTCCAGGCCCTTGGCGCGGTGGATGGTGACGATCTGCACCAGGTTGCGGTCGGACTCGAGCCGCAGCTGGGTGGCCTCGCCGCCCTTGCCGTCGGCACGGCGCGTGGCGAGCGTGCGCAGCAGCACCTCGGGCGTCGCGCCGCCGGCATCCTGCTGCAGCAGCTCGGCCAGATGCATCAGGTTGGTGAGCCGGCGCTCGCCGTCGGGGCGCGCCAGCAGGCGGGCGGCGACGCCCTCGTCCGTCATCCACTGCCGCAGCATCACGCCGAAACCGCGCGTCAGCCACAGCTCGCGCCAGCGCGCGAAGGCGTCGAGCGTCGCGAGCAGCGCGGCCTCGTCGGCGGCCAGGCGGGCGAGCGCGGCGGCGTCGCGGCCCATCGCGGTGGTGGCGAGCGCGGCCTTGACGCGGCGCTCGCGCAGCGGCTCGGCGATCGCCAGCAGCACGCGCTCGAGTTCCTCGGCGTCGTCGGTGTGATACACGCTGGCCTGCGACAGCTCGACGCTGCCGACGCCGAAGGCCGCCAGTGCGCGGCGCATGCGTGCGCCCTGGCCGTGGCTGCGCACCAGCACCGCGACGTCGGCCGGGGCGAGCGGGCGCTCGCCGATGCGGATGCGCCCCTCCGCGCCGGCGGCGAGCAGGCGGGCGATCTCCGCGGCGCTGGCGTGGGCGGCGCGCTGCATCGCCACCGCGCGCGCCAGGCGCGTGCCGCCCTCCTCGCCGTCATCCTCCCGCGCCTCGTCGCGCGGGATTCGCCACAGCTGCAGCGGCGGCACCTCGCCGGGCGCGGTGTCGTCGACCAGCGGCTTGCGCGGCCGGCTGCCGGCGCCGACCTGCACGTAGTCCAGCCCGTCCATCATGAACACCGCCGGATTGGCGCCGAACAGCCGGTTGCAGGCCTCGATCAGCGCCGGGGCCGAGCGCTGGTTGTGGCGCAGCGTGTAGCGCGCGTCGGTGCGATCGCGCGCGGCGAGGTAGGTGAACAGGTCCGCGCTGCGGAAGCTGTAGATCGCCTGCTTGGGGTCGCCGACCAGGAACAGCGTGCCGTGGCGGTCCTCGGCGCGGTAGATGCGGTCGAAGATGCCGAACTGCAGCGGGTCGGTGTCCTGGAACTCGTCGATCAAGGCCACCGGGTAGCGCGCGTGCAGCGCCGCGGCGAGCCAGGGCTGGGCGCCGTCGTGCAGGGCGCGGTGGGCATTCCACAGGATGTCGTCGAAGGCGATCTGGCGGCGCTCGGCCTTGCGCCGGCGCAGCTCGGCCGTGGTGTGCTCGACGAAGCGGCGCAGCAGGCGCAGGCGGGCGCTGGCACATTGCGCATCGACCGTGGCACGCGCGGCGAGCAGCTCGCCGGCAAGATCGAAGAAGGCGTGCTGCGGCGGGGCGATGCCGCCCTTGCGGCCGGCGGCGGTGGCGCGCTTCGCGAGCGTGTCGGCCGTCAGCAGCGCGAGCTTGCTGTCCTTGTCGCCCGGCAGCGGATGCAGCGCGTCGCCCGCGGCCAGCCAGTCTGCCCACTGCCGCGCCGCCCTGGCGACCGACTCGGGCGAGTAACTGTTGGCGTTGAGGCCGCCGAGCGCCGCCTCCACCGCGGCCACCGCATCGCCCAGCGTGCCGGCCGCCGCCCGCGCCGTCGCATAGGCCGCCTGCAGGCGCGCCTCGTCGGCCTGCAGGCGGGCACCGACGCCGGTGTCGGGCGACGTCCCCCCGGCCTCGCCTGCCCCATGCGCCGCGGCGCCCGCATCCGAGGCTGAAGCGTCCGCCCCGGCGCTGTCCTCGTCGGTCTTAGCGTCCCACAGCGCCCGCGCGCACGGCCGCGCCATGTGACGCTTCAGGATCTCGGCCCAGGCCTCGGGGCCGTCGCCGGATTGCAGCAGATGCGCGGCGAGCAGCGGCGGCAGCCCGCCGCCGGCGACCTCACGCCGCCAGAAATCCTGCGTGGCCTCCAGCCGCAGCGCGCTGTCGTCCTCGACCAGTTCCAGCTCGTACGGCAGGCCGGCGGCAAACGGCGTGTCGGCCAGCGCGCGCTGGCAGAAGCCGTGGATGGTGAAGATCGCCGCCTCGTCGAAGGTCTGCAGCGCCAGGCGCAGGCGGGTCGCGATCGCCTCCTGCGCATGGCCGGCGGCGGCGAGGTGCGCGAGCAGCTGCGGGACGAAGGGATCCGGCCCCGGCGTGCCGCCGTCGAGCACCAGCAGGGTCTCGACGATGCGCTCGCGGATGCGCCCCGACAGCTCGGCCGTCGCCGCCTTGGTGAAGGTGACCACCAGCAGCGACTCGACCGGCAGCGCGCGCTCGAGCAGCAGGCGCAGGTAGAGGCCGCAGATGTTCCAGGTCTTGCCGGTACCGGCCGAGGCCTCGACCAGGCGGATGCCGTCGAGCGGGCAGGAGAAGACGTCGAGTTCGGGGGCGGCGGACATGGGCGGGGATGGTAGCGGTCGGCCGCAGGGGTCGCCACCCCTTGGTCAGCGCACGTGCGAAAGGCGGGCGGAGCCTGTCGACAGCCCGATCGAACCGCAGGGCTTGAACGCCCTCAGCATTTCTGCACAGGGATCTCGGCCACGACGGGTAGCGCGGTGACCACCAGGTAGATCAATGCGCCGACGAAAGCGATCACCGACAGATATTGGCAAGCCGTATAGAGGTACCAGAAAACCGTCTTCAACCCTTCCGTCCGGCCTGCTGCTTCAAGCTTTTGAACAGCGTGCGAGTGGTGATACCTGAAGAAAGGCACGAGAAGCGCAAGCCCGAGACCGACCGCCATGAATGCGACACCGACAAAGGACAACTGCGCAAGCTGGGGCGATTTGTCTGCAACCTGTGCGATGAAGGCAAGCAAGGCCGCGGCACCGCCGCCGTTGACCAGAAGCAGGCCCTTGAATCCCTCCGTCAAAAGCGCCGCGCGTGACAGTGCATAGTCCTTTGCATCAGGGAGTGGCATGAGAGCCTCCTTTCGCACGGCGGGGCACCCGATCTGGTTGCAGAGGCCCGATGAACGCCCCCTCATCCCATTGCTTCAACCTAGACCAGCGCCATCGAGCCGCAAGTGAAAGCTGAGGGCCTCGACGCTGAGCTGCAGATGACCTGGTGGGTGATGTCAGTCAGCGATGTGTCAGTCACCTGTCGTTCGACCGGCGGGCGACGGCGAACACCTCGCTCCCTCGCGCTGTTACACCACTTCCCGGGACACCGCCGCAGTGCGCGAAGCGCACGGCGCGCAGAGCAAGAAGGCGCTCCGCCAACTGCTGCTTCCTTCCTGATGAACGCGGGAGGGATTGTTCCGCGCGAAGGAAGGCGGGAGAAGAACGCCGATCAGTGAGCGGTTATGCCGCATCCCACTGGTGGGCCGCGGAAGGGCTGCAATGCCGGCCCGCTGTTCGGCCTGACAGATGCAAGGCCCGCTACACGCTGCACTTCAAGCTGGAGTAGAAGCTTTGGCCCCTGCGTCGAGGGAAGCGCCCCTGCCAGCCCCTTCCCCCACGGGGGTGAAGTCCTCCCGTTCGGCGATGAAGTTGGGGCGTGGGTCAAGTCCGCAGAACGGGGCGACCGGCCTGTTGTTAACGCTGTTGAACACCATGAACACGTTGCTTCGCGGCAAGGGGGTGATGTTCGAACTGGATCCGTGCATCACGTTGCACTCGAAGAAGGTGACTGCTCCCGCCGGGCCAGTGGGCGCGACGATGCCGAAGTCCTCGACCAGCTGACTCAGGCTCGCCTCGTCCGGCACGCCGATGTCCTGCTGCCTGAGCGAGGCCTTGTAGTGGTTCTCGGGCGTGGCACCGACGCAGCGCACATAGCGATGGTGCGATCCGGGGATGATCATCAGCGGGCCGTTGTGTGGCGTGTTGGCCGTGAGCGCGATGGAGCAGCTCACCATGCGCATGGCAGGGATGCCGTCCTCCACGTGCCAGGTCTCGAAGTCGGAATGCCAGTAGAACTCCTTGCCCCGAAAGCCGCCCTTGTAGTTCACGCGCGACTGGTGGATGTACACCTTGCTGCCGAGCAGCTGCTCGGCGATCGCAACCAGCCTGGGATGGTTGGCCAGGCGAGCGAGCACGGCGCTGCTGCGATGCACGGCGAAGATCGAGCGCAGCTCCCGGCTGCCGGGCTCGATCACCGCCTCATCTCGGTCCTTGACCGACTCGTCGGCGCGCAGGCGTGCCAGTTCATCCAGGCAGTCCTGCACCTCGCCGGCATCGAGCAGTTCATCAAAGTGCAGGTAGCCGTTCTCTTCGTAGAAACGCAGCTCATCAGCGTTCAGCGGTCCCATCCCCGCATGCGGGTATGTCACCGGATCCACGCGCGGGCCGACCTGGGGCTCGGGGTAGAAGCGCGAGGGGTAGCGGTCGTCCGCGCGTGGCCCCTGCAACGTGGGCTGTGCTGCGCTCAGGCCGGTCATGCGCATCATGGTCTTGCCCACCCCCTCAGTCGGCGAGCGCATAAGCGCCCGTCTGGTCATGCACCTCGCGCCCGGTCAGCGGCGGATTGAACACGCACACCATGCGCATGTGGCTGCCCTTGTTGGCGCGCAGGACATGACGGTCGTGCCGGTTCAGGCAGTACAGGGTGCCGGGGCGGATGGCGTGGGTCACGCCGGTGGCGAGGTCGGTGATCTCGCCCTCGCCTTCGATGCAGTACACCGTCTCGAAGTGGTTCCTGTATTCGAACTCATGCTCGGTGCCTGGCTTGATGATGGTGTCGTTGACGGAATAGCCAACGCCGGCATCCTTGTAGATCAGGCGGCGGCTGTTCCAGCCTTCGGCATCCACGTCGGCGGCGGTGCCGATGACGTCGTCTAGGTGCTTCACGATCATTGGGTTCTCCTCGCAGGTACGGCGCGCCCCGATCGTCACGGGGCGCGGCAGTTTAAAGAAGGGCCGTAGGGTGGCCGGGAGCCTCAGGCCGCGGCTTCGATCGCCGGCGCCGCGCTGTCGACGCCCAAGGCTTCGCGCAGACCGTCTTCGATCACATCCAGGCCATGCCGCAGCTCGTCCTCGGCGATGGTCAGGCTCGGGAGCAGCTTGAGCACCTGGTCGTCGATGCCCGCGGTCTCGATGATCAGCCCGCGCTTGAAGCATGCCTGCGAAATGCGTGTCGCCAGCTGGCTGTCATCGAACTCGATGCCCCAGATCAGCCCGCGCCCGCGCACCCGCGCACCCGGAACGTGTTTTGCGACGATGTCGACCAGGCGCTTTTCCACCAGCTCTGCCTTGCGCGCGACATCCTCGGTGAGCAGGCCGTCCTGCCAGAACTTGAGCGCGGCGGTGGCGGTGACGAAGGCCGGGTTGTGTCCGCGGAAGGTGCCGTTGTGCTCGCCCGGCGCCCATTGGTCGAGTTCGGGCTTGATCAGCACCAGCGCCAGCGGCAGGCCATAGCCTGACAAGGATTTGGACAGCGTGACGATGTCCGGCACGATCCCTGCGTCTTCGAAGCTGAAGAAGGTCCCCGTGCGGCCGCAGCCGACCTGGATGTCGTCGACGATGAGCAGCACGCCGTGCTCTTCGGTGATGCGGCGCAGACGCTGAAGCCACTCGATGCTGGCGACGTTGACGCCACCTTCGGCCTGCACGGTCTCGACGATGACCGCGGCAGGCTTGTCCATACCGCTGCCCTCGTCCTTGAGCAGCGCCTCGAAGTAGTCGAGCGTATCGGTGCCTTCGCCAAGATAGCCATCGAACGGAACAGAGGCGGTGTGGCCGAGCGGCACGCCGGCACCGGCGCGCTTGAACCCGTTTCCGGTCACCGCCAGCGCACCCAGCGTCATGCCGTGAAAGGCATTGGTGAAACCGACCACCTGCTCGCGTCCGGTCACCTTCCGCGCCAGCTTGAGCGCGGCCTCGACCGCATTGGTGCCGGTCGGCCCGGGAAACTGGAACTTGTAGTGCAGGCCCCGCGGCTGCAGGATGACTTCGTTGAAGCGGGCGATGAAGCCTTGTTTCGCCTCGGTGTACATGTCCAGCGAGTGCGTGATGCCGTCGCGCATCAGGTAGGCCAGCAGGGCCTGCTTGATCTTGTCGGGGTTGTGGCCGTAGTTCAGCACACCGGCGCCACAGAAGAAGTCGAGGTAACGCCGGCCCTCGGCGTCGATCATCCACGCGCCCTTGGCGCTGCTGAACACCGCGGGAAAACTGCGGCAGTAGCCGCGGACTTCGGATTCATACTGTTCGAACGTGTTCATCATGAAACAACTCCTGTGATCGCAAAGGGCGGGTCTGCGCTCGACATAGGACGAGCGACATCAGGGCGCTCGCGTCTGCGAGTGCCCTGCACGGCACGAAGCCGGTCAGACCGGAATGGGGTTCTCGAGCTGGGACTGAACGCCGCGGGCGGGCGTATGGCGCGCAATCGGGCCCACGCGCAGCAGCGGCTCGGCGGGGTGACCGGCAGGAAACAGGTCGGCGGTGAAGTGGGGAGTCACCTGGCAGCCGGTGTCATGTTCGCGCGCCAAGCGGTGGAACAGGGCGCTCGAGGCCTTGTTGTCGTCCGCCACCGTGGCTGTCACCCAGCGGCAGCGGGCGTTGGCCGGCAGGCTCAACCACTGCTGCAGCAGCTGCAGGCCGAGGCCCTGGCCGCGCTGCTCGGGCAGCACCCCCACCTGCCAGACGAAGGCGGTGTCGGCCTCGCGCGGCGGGTGAAAGCCGATGACGGCGCCGACGATGCGGCCGTCCTGCTCGGCCACCAGGCAGGTGTCGCCGAAGTCGGCGGCGAACAGAACGTAAAAATAGACCGAATTCGGCTCCAGCGTGCCGGTGGTCTGGACGAATTGCCACAGAGCGGTGCCATCGCTCGGGCGCGTGCTACGGAAACGAATGGGAGATCGGTTCGCGGATCGGGTTGGCGAAGGCGTGTCGGTACGGGTCATGTCGTGGGTTGTTCTGGTGGCATGCCGCACTCACCAGGAGGTGAAGTTCAGCACGCCAGACCACGTCAGCGCCTTGGGGCGGGCACCGCGGTCGGTCGGCCCAGGCAAGGGCCCTCAAAAAACTCAAGCGACGCATTGGCCGTTGAACGATCGCCCGCTGCACGGCATGAAGGGCCGATTGCTCGCCCCTGGAGCAGCGGGAGGGATTCGATGCATTTGCTCAAATCCTTTTTTACCCTACTCCAGCATCCGGTTCACATCAAGCCCGCGATGTCACTCTCTCGGCCCAAGGCGCAGGTCAGCTACGACCGTTTCCACATCGCGGCCTTGGCCAATGCGGCGATGGACGAGGTACGCCGCGATGAAATGCGCCGCGGCCGGTGCGGGAAACAAGAAGACGCTGCGCCAGCTGCTGTGCGCAATGCGAAAGAACCCGACGCAATGGCCCCCGGCGCAGTGCGACGCGATGAACTGGCTGCAGCGCGCGGGCCTCAAGAGTGCGCGGGCATTGCGGATGAAGCAGAGCCTGCGGCTCCTCTACCGCGAGATGGCGGCGAGCAACTGCGAAGAGGTCGCGCGAGGCGCTTTGATGAAGTGGATCAGTTGAGCCCGAGGCTCTCGCCTGTCGCGCATCCGAGCCTGGGGATTCACAGACTGGACGACCCTCAAATCGTCGCGCGTTCGGTATTGCTGACGTTCGAGGGCGATTCATCCCCGTGCTGGAATTGGGAGGCGTGGCTTGAAGCTCAGGGCTGGTCGGGCCTGAAGCCCAAGGGGATCATCCGTTTCAATCTGTTCGATCAGATGATCCATGCCACCATTGCCGGCCAAGGCATCGCCCTTGGTCGCAGACAGTTCATCCGTCCGATGCTCGACGACGGGCGGCTGATCGCGCTGCCAACACCTTGCCCCGGTCCGAGATCGAACAAGGTGTTCTGATTCATCCAGTGCGATGCCGAAGCCTCGAAGGATGCGCGTGCGTTGATCGAGTGGATCGTCGCCGAGGCAAACAAGACGGATGCGCTGGAAGCCACAGCTGGCACTGACCGCTGACGGGTTACAGCGTCAAACGGACGTTCAGATGACTGCTTTGTTGAATGGCTGAGTGGCTGTTGATGGCCGAATGTGTGAGCTCGCGCTGAGCGCCCCTTAGCCGCCGTTGGCGATAAGCGGAGGTAGCGCTGATTCGCTACCCGGCCGATAACTTGCCCGACTCCGACAATTGACAGCCGAGCGGTCCAGAATCGGTGCCCTCCGTTCGTGCCTGGCGAATTTTCTCAGCCGCCATGTCTCATCCCCGGCGCCTCACGGCGGCGCGCGCCCCGTCCTCAGAACCACGCCACCTCACCCCAGCGCCAGTGCTGCTGCCGCCTCCGCATAAATCCGCGTGGTGTCGAACAGCGGCACGCTCGCATCCCGCGCCCCGACCAGCATCGAGATCTCCGTGCAGCCCAGGATGATCCCCTGCACGCCGCGCTCGACCAGGCGCCGCATCACCGGTAACCGTCCGAGCAACCCCGTTCCCCGGCGGAGCCGGCGACTTCAGAGATCGACGACGTGCCTGAGCAGCCCGAACGACACGCGCCAGCCAGGCTCGTTTTCGCAGTCGACGCTGGCTGTCTTCTGGTTGATGCGCACGATGGTGCCGATGCGCGTTTGCAGGTGGCGGTCCTCGAAGCTGACGCGGTCGCCGACGCGGAAGTCCTCTCGGGTGGGGCGTTGGGTGGGCTTGGCTGTGGGCACCTGAGGCGCGGCGCGGCTGTCGGCGGGGAGCTCGATCGCTGCGTAGGGCAGCGTCCAGGTCACACGGGTGGCGTCGTCCTGCACCGTGACTTGGGTGTCCTTCATCGCCACGACGGTGCCGCTGCGCAGCTGCAGCGCGGCACCCGGCGCTTTCCAGTCCACGAAGCGCACCCGTTGTCCCAGGTTCAGATGCAGCCGGATCTGCACGATCCGCGACGGATCCGACATCAGGCGCTCGATCACACTCGACAGGTGGAACAGTTCGAGCGAGCTTGCGCGGTTGAGGGCTTCGAGGGTGGCGGGATCCATCAGGGCGCGGGCTTCCAGTTCATCGGCAGCAGTTCGTCGAGCCGGTCCATGCGCTGGCCGGGCAGGCGTGTGAGCACATCCTTCAGGTAGGCATAGGGCTCAATGCCGTTCAAGCGCGCCGTCTCGATCAGCGAGAGTGCCACGGCGGCAGCCCGTCCGCCACGTGGGCTGCCGGCAAACAGCCAGTTCTTCCGGGAGATCGCCACCGGTCGCATCGCTCGCTCGGCGGTGTTGTTGTCCGGGGCGAGCAGGCCACTGTCGGCGAACACGGTGAGCGCCGTCCAGTTCGACAGTGCATAGGCAAACGCACGCCCCAGCGGTGAGCGCGGTAGCAGCGTCGGGTGGTGATGGGTGAGCCAACGGTGGAACGCGGTGAGCACTCGCCGGGTGCGCCCCTGGCGCACGCGCAGGCGCACGTCTGGGTCGGCCTCGGCCAGGCGGCGCTCGATGCGGTAGATCAGCCCGATGAAGCGCAACGCGTCATCGGCCAGCCCGGGTGGCGCCCCCTTGGGAGCGGCCTTGGCCACATCGAAGAACTTGCGCCGCACATGTGCCCAGCACGCCACGTGGGTGACGCCCTCGCGGAAGCTGGCGTGGTAGCCGCTGTAGTCGTCGGCCTGCAGGTAGCCGCGCCACGCGCCCAGGATCCGGCGCGGATGCGTCCCGGATCGATCGGCCGTGAAGTCGTAGAGTGCGGCCGGGGCCACCTTCTGCCACTGCCCCTCGTCGTCCTTCTTCTGTCCGCCGGCCAGATAGACCCACATGCGGGCGGTGATCGTCTTGCCCGGGGCCTGAAGGGCCAGCGTGGTGTCGTCGGTGAAGATCACCGGGCTCGAGAGCACGTGGCGTTGCAGGGCCGGCATCAACACGGCAAGCAACTCGGTCGCATCGAGCACCCAGTCGCACAGCGTCTGACGCGACAGAGCGACGCCTTGGCGCGCGAAGATCCGCGACTGGCGCGCGAGCGGGCAGTGATCGAGGTACTTCGAGACCATCACGTGGGCGAGCAGCCCGGCACCGGCGTTGCTCCTGGGCAGCGGCGAACCCTGGGCGGTGGCGGTGCGTACGGCGCTGCGGCCGTCGGCGGTCTCGCAGCGGTACTTGAGGCGTACGTTCTGGATGACCTCCAGGCGGGCGGGAATGTACTCGAGCAACTCCGAGACCTCCTCTCCGATGCGCTCGAGCGAGGCGTAGCCGGCCTTGTCCGCATCGGAGAGGTCGTGCTCGACGCGCCGGCGCGGCAGATCCGGGCTGATCGCTGGCCGCCCGCCCTTGCGTCGGGTGTGGGCGCCGACCTCACGACGTTCCTCGCTCGGCACGGGGAGCTGTATCGGGTCGGTCCACAGTTCTGCCTGCCCGAGGTGGATCACCTCGCTGCGCGGCCCGAACAGGCGCCGCCGCAGCTCGGCCAGTTGGTGGCGCAGGGTGTCGAGTTGGGCGTCGAACTGCGCACGCATCGCCTGCATCTGCTGCCCCAGTTCGAGCGCCAGATCCTGCAGCGGAACGACCTCCGTGGGCAGGCTAGCGCGATCGATCGGGACAGGCAGGTTCATGGGCTAAAGGATGCCAGCACCGGCAACTCGGGTGAATGCGGTGAATCACCGATTGCCCGTGCGACTGACATTCACCCCACGGCGCTGGCGGCTACCGGCGCCAGGCGGTGCGTTCGCGACAGATCGATGCCATCGAGCCAGGCCAGCAGTTCGCTCATCGCCAGGCCCTCACTCGACAGCCGCGCGGGGTCGGTGAAACGCCCGCGCTCCAGGCGCTTGTACAGCACCCAGAACCCATGGCGGTCCCACACCAGGAGCTTAGCCTTGTCGCGACGCCGGCCGATGAACACGAACACATGACCCGAGAGCGGGTTCATGCCCATGCAGCGCGACACGATCTGTGCGAGCGCATCGATCGACTTCCTCATGTCCACCGCCTCGCTATAGACGTGGGCGCGGATCGCCGAGGACAGGATCACGGCAGCCGCGCCAGCACGCGATCGAGCACCTGCCGCGCAGCCGCGCCATGCAGACGCAGCGTCATCGATTCGGGCAGCACGACTTCGAGCTCCACCGTATCGGGTTGCACCCTCGGGGCTGCCTGCGCGAGCGCGATGAAGCGACCGCCGGCTTCGCCCACCGCCGACGCCGCCTCGGCAGCGGCCAGGCGGTTGATGCGGTGGCGGAACGTCGACAGCGCCAGGCCGGTGGCCTGGCAATACTGCGGAATGCTCAAGCCTTGCCGGCGCCGCTGCTGCTCATGCGAGCGCCAGAATGCATCGTCCCGGTGTACGCGCCGCTGTACGGCCATCTCGCCACGGCGCTGAGCCGGTAGCTCTGCCTGCGCCATCAGTCTCTCCTGCTCCATCGTCGTCGCTCTCCAGAAGTGAGTTTCGGAGACGCAACGATCGATGATTCAGCGCTGACCGGGAACTACGGGGTTGCTCGGACGGTTACCCGCATCACCGCGCGGTAGGCCTGGCGCGAGGCCTCATCGATGCGCCCCAGGCAGAGCTCCTCGTAGATCACCCGATGCACCAGATCGCGATCGTCCTCCTCGGGGACGAGCACCTCGATGCCGTGCTGCGCCGCAAAGCGCCCGCGATAGAAGTCCTGCTCCATCGTGAAGCGTGTGCCGAGCAGGCCGACGCGATGCAGGCCGGCGTTGTGGATCGCGGCTGCGGTGGGGTCGACGATGTGCAGCAGCGGGATCTTCACCGCGGCCTCGATGGCGGGCGCCACCTTGTGCATGGTGTTGGTGCACAGCACGACGAAGTCGGCACCGGCGCGCTCCAGCGCCCGGGCGGCGTCGGCCAGCAACGCGCCGGCCTCTGCCCACTCGCCTTGATGCTGCAGGCGCCCGATCTCGGCGAAATCGACGCTGTACAGCACGATCTTCGCCGAGTGCAGGCCGCCGAGCCGCGCTTTTGCGGCTTCGTTGATCTGGCGGTAGTACGGCACGGTGGATTCCCAGCTCATGCCGCCGAGGAGGCCGATGGTTTTCATGGCGCTGGGCCCACGATTTCACTGCGACTGGGCGGTTCGGCCTTGAGGCCGCTCTTGCTGATGCGGGCGAGGCTATCGAGCGGGGAGGTCACTCCTCTTCTCCGATCAGGAATGTCTTTGCTTGCTCGAGCACGCAGCTCATCCGACCATATAGCGGCCATCCACGACGATTGCCTGGCCATGGATGTTCCTGGCGCCGTGCGAGACCAGGAATACCGAGAGTTCGGCGATACCCTCCGGCTGGCCGAAGGTTCAACCGCCTTCGCGGCGGCTGCGCCAGGCGTCCAGGTCGGCGCGGTCGATGAAGGTCTCGCGCGGGTCGATGTTGCCCGGCAGCATCTGCCCATCCCATTGTTCCGTGGCCCAACGCTTGACGTTGGCGTGCAGTTCGCCGTGCTGGATCGCGCTCGCCAGCAGGACTTCGGCATCGTGCGGCGACACGCCTTCGCCGGCCAGCAGCTTCGCCGCTTCGCGCAGCGTCAGGGTGTTGCCCACTTCGGTCGCATTGTTCATGTCGCTCTCCCCCGGATAACGGCGGCGTACGCCGCTCAGCACTATCGACATTGGCGCCCGGAAAAGGTGCGGGGCCACGGTCAGGGCTTTCATCTGCACATCCTCATGCCATTCTGGTCGGGCCGCAGCACCTGCGCCATCGACTTCGCCGTCACGATCAGCGCCCGCGAAGTATCGTAAACCGTCACCAACATCACCACCCTGGCGCAGCCTCCACCGCCGCCCGGCCCGCAAACGATGACCACCCTCCGCCTCGTCCTCGGCGACCAGCTCAACGCCGCCCATTCCTGGTTCCGCGCCACGCGCGCCGACGTGCTGTACCTGATGATGGAGGTGCGCAGCGAGACCGACTACGTGCGTCACCACGCACAGAAGGTGCTGGCGATCTTCGCCGCGATGCGCGCCTTCGCCGCCGCACTCGAGGCCGCGGGGCACCGCGTGCGCTATCTGAGGATCGGCGACGCCGACAACCGCCAGAGCTTCGCCGCCAACCTGGCGCAGGTGGCGGCCGAGTGCGGCGCGAGCCGCTTCGAGCGCATGGAAGCCGACGAGTGGCGGGTGGAGCGCCTGCTCGACGAAGCCACGCAGACGCTCGGCCTGCCGCATGCGGTGGTGAGCAGCGAGCACTTCCTCGCCGACCGCGCCGAGCTGGCGCAGCGCTTCGCCGCCAGGGTGCCGCGCATGGAGTTCTTCTACCGCGACCTGCGCCGCCGCCATCGCATCCTGGTCGACGCCGACGACGCACCCGTGGGCGGAGTGTGGAACTTCGATGCGCAGAATCGGGAGAAGTGGCCGGGCGATCCGCCCGCACCGGACTGGCCCTGGGCCGGCCACGACCTTCGCGCGCTGTGGGACGAGATCACCGCTGCCGGCGTAAGGACCATCGGCGCGCCGCACGCCGACCGCGTGCGCTGGCCGCTGACCCGGCGCGAGGCGCGCGCCGGCCTGGCGCACTTCGTCGAGCACGCCCTGCCCCATTTCGGCCCCTACCAGGACGCGATGAGCACGCGCTCGACCACGCTGTTCCACTCAGGGCTGTCGTTCGCGCTCAACCTCAAGCTGCTGCACCCGCGCGAGGTCATCGACGCCGCCGTCGCGGCCTGGCAGACGGGCAAGGTGGAGTTGGCGAGCTGCGAGGGCTTCGTGCGCCAGATCCTGGGCTGGCGCGAGTTCGTGCGCGGGGTGTATTGGGCGCGCATGCCGGGCTACGCGCAGGGCAACGCGCTCGACGCCCGCCGCGCGCTACCGGCCTGGTACTGGAGCGGCGACACGAAGATGGCCTGCCTGCGCCATGCCATCGGCCAGTCGCTCGACACCGCCTACGCCCACCACATCCAGCGCCTGATGATCACCGGCAACTTCGCCCTGCTCGCCGGCTGCGACCCGGACGAGGTCGACGCCTGGTACCTCGGCATCTACGCCGACGCCTTCGAGTGGGTGGAGATGCCCAACACCCGCGGCATGAGCCAGTTCGCCGACGGCGGCATGATCGCCAGCAAGCCCTACGCCGGCGCGGCGAGCTACATCGGCAAGCAGTCGGACTACTGCAAGGCCTGCGCCTACGACCCCAGGCGCCGCCACGGCAGCGACGCCGGCAAGCCCGCCTGCCCCTTCAACAGCCTGTACTGGGACTTCCTGCTGCGCCACGAGGCCCGCTTCGCCCGCAACCCGCGCATGGCGATGCCCTACAAGGCGTGGGCGAAGATGGATGAAGCCGAGCGCGCCGCCACGCTGGCGCAGGCGGCGGACTACCTTGGCAGGCTCGGCACGCTCTGACGCGCGCCGCCGATGAAAAAGCAACGCCCGCAACGGGCGTCCCCGTTGCGGGCGTCAGGATGGCATCAGGCCGCGCGCCTGCGCGAAGGCAGGCGCGCCCGCCGGATCAGTAGTCCATCTCCGGCATTGCCGGCGCGGCGGCCTTCTCCTCCTTCGGCGCCTCGGCCACGGTGGCGTCGGTGGTGAGGATCAGGCCGGCGACCGAGGCCGCGTTCTGCAGCGCGCTGCGGGTGACCTTGGTCGGGTCGATGACGCCGATCGCGACCAGGTCGCCGTACTCGCCGGTGGCGGCGTTGTAGCCGAAGTTGCCCTGGCCGTCCTCGACCTTGGCCACCACCACGCTCGGCTCGTCGCCCGCGTTGGCTGCGATCGCGCGCAGCGGCTCCTCCAGCGCGCGCAGCACGATCTTGATGCCGGCGTCCTGGTCGTGGTTGTCGCCCTTGAGCGCCTTGACCGCGGCGCGGGCGCGCAGCAGCGCCACCCCGCCACCGGGGACGATGCCCTCTTCCACCGCGGCGCGGGTGGCATGCAGGGCGTCGTCGACGCGGTCCTTCTTCTCCTTCATCTCGACCTCGGTCGCGGCGCCGACCTTGATCACCGCCACGCCGCCGGCGAGCTTGGCGACGCGCTCCTGCAGCTTCTCGCGGTCGTAGTCGGAGGTGGCGTCCTCGATCTGGCGCTGGATCGCCGCCACGCGGGCCTTGATCTTCGCCTCGTCGCCGGCGCCGTCGATGATGGTGGTGTTCTCCTTGTGCACCTCGACGCGCTTGGCGCGGCCGAGGTCGGCGAGCGTGGCCTTGTCGAGCTGCTTGCCGGTCTCCTCGGCGATCACGGTGCCGCCGGTGAGGATGGCGATGTCCTCGAGCATGGCCTTGCGGCGGTCGCCGAAGCCGGGCGCCTTCACCGCCGCGACCTTGAGGACGCCGCGCATGCTGTTGACCACCAGGGTGGCGAGCGCCTCGCCCTCGATGTCCTCGGCGATGATCAGCAGCGGCTTGCCGGCCTTGGCGACCTCTTCGAGCACCGGCAGCAGCTCGCGGATGCTGGAGATCTTCTTGTCGTAGATCAGCACCAGCGGGTCGTCGAGCACGGCGACCTGCTTGTCCGGGTTGTTGATGAAGTAGGGCGACAGGTAGCCGCGGTCGAACTGCATGCCCTCGACGACATCGAGCTCGTTCTGCAGGCTCTTGCCGTCCTCGACGGTGATCACGCCTTCCTTGCCGACCTTGTCCATGGCGCTCGCGATGATGTCGCCGATGTCGCTGTCGGAGTTGGCCGAGATCGACGCCACCTGGGCAATTTCCTTGCTGGTCGAGCACGGCTTGGACAGCTTCTTCAGCTCATCGACGGTGGCGGCGACGGCCTTGTCGATGCCGCGCTTGAGGTCCATCGGGTTCATGCCGGCGGCGACATACTTCATGCCTTCGGCGACGATGGCCTGGGCGAGCACGGTGGCGGTGGTGGTGCCGTCGCCGGCGATGTCGGCGGTCTTGGAAGCGACCTGCTTGACCATCTGCGCGCCCATGTTCTCGAGCTTGTCCTTGAGCTCGATCTCCTTGGCCACCGACACGCCGTCCTTGGTGATCACCGGCGCGCCGAAGCTGCGCTCGAGCACCACGTTGCGGCCCTTCGGGCCCAGGGTCACCTTGACCGCGTTGGCCAGGGTGTTAACGCCGCGGACGATGCGTTCGCGGGCGGAATCATGGAACTGGACGATTTTTGCTGCCATGTCTGTTTGTCTCCTGGATTCGTGTTGCCGGGGAATCAGGCGGCCTTCTTCAGGGCCGCGCCGTCACGCTCGACGACGCCCATGACGTCGTCCTCGCGCATCACCAGCAGTTCCTCGCCGTCGATCTTGACCGTCTGCCCGGCGTACTTGCCGAACAGCACCAGGTCGCCGGCCTTCACCTCCATAGGAATCAGCGCGCCGGCGTCGTCGCGACGGCCGGGCCCGACGGCGATGACCTCGCCCTGCTCGGGCTTCTCGGCGGCGGTGTCGGGAATGACGATGCCGGACGCGGTCGTGCGCTGGGCCTCGACGCGCTTGACGATGATCCGGTCGCGTAGGGGACGAATATGCATCTCTCGATCTCCTTTACGAGTTGATATCACCAAAGTAGCGATCGCGAAGCCGCGCCCGGCGCGGGCGACAAAGCCTTGCGTGGCGCGGCATTCACGGTCGGGACTGTGCCGACGGATCGCGAGATGGGGATGCCGTAAACGGATTTCAAGAGGGCAGGACAGGGAACAGATCAGGGCAGCACGATGCGCGTGATCCGCCCCAGCCGATACACCACCGGCGCGCGCTGCGGCTCGCCCAGCGCACGCGGCGCCACCGGGCAGGGCGGGGTGCGGCCGCCGTCGGCGTCCAGGGTGTCGTCCTCCGCGATCGCGCGCCACAGCCCGGCCCGCACCGGGCGGAACAGCCAGCGCACATAGCCGCGGCGGGCGGCGAGCTGCATCAGTTCGTCACGGTCGGGGGCTTCGGCAACGAGGTGGGCGTCGCTGTCCGGGGCGAGCGGATTGTCGCCGAAGGCCTGGCGACATTCGTGGGCCTCGCGCGCCGAGGCGCCCGCGTCGTTGCAGCCGCGGCGCACGCTGCGCTCCATGTCCCAGGCGCCGAGCTGCCAGGCGGCGTCGAGCATCGCACCGTCGATCTCCTCGAGCGCGTGCCAGCGCGCGTTCAGTTGCAGGGCCGAACCGGGCACCGCGCGCCGCCTTGCGGGCGCAGCGCGGGCCGCTTCGTCCCTGCGAAGGCCGTGCCAGTGCAGCATCAGCAGCAGGGGCGTGTCGGGCCGGCGCACGGCGGTGACGGTGACCGCGTACAGCGGCAGCCGCACCGCGTCGATCTGGTCCCGGATACTGGTCAGGATGTCCATGGCGATCTTCCTCCACTTCAAGGCCGACGCCATGGAAAACTACCAGAAAGCTCAGCCGATCTGCACCTCGATGCGCTTGGGCTGCGCATGCTCGGCCTTGGGGATGCGCAGTCTCAGCACGCCGTGCTCGAACTTCGCCTCGACCTTGTTCGGGTCGAGCTCGCGCGACAGCGTGAACACGCGCCGGTAGCGCGGCAGATTCACCTCGACGTGGCTCGCCTCCATGCCCTCGGGCACGGCGAGCGCGAGCTCGGCCTCGATGCTCAGGGTGTCGCCCTCGACCTGCAGGTTCAGGCGGTCCTTGGGCACGCCGGGCAGGTCGGCCCAGAGGGTGATGCCGCCGGCGTCCTCGATCACGTCGACGGGCGGCAGCAGGGCGGCGTCCTCGCGCGGCTTGTCGGCGGCGGCGCTGGCGGCGCCCTTGGCGATGTCGGTCTTGTTGCTCATGGTCGGTCCTCCGTGATCCTTACTGGATGGCGATGCGGCGCGGCTGGGCCTCTTCCTTGCGGCGGACGCTGACATGCAGCACGCCGTCGCGGTACCGGGCCTGGATGGCGTTCGGGTCGACGTCGTCGGGCAGGTTGACCACGCGGCGGAAGCGTCCGGCGAAGCGCTCGCCGATGTGCATGGTGGCCTTCTCGGGCACCTCCGGCGCCTTGCGTTCGCCGGCGATGGTCAGCGTGCCCTTCTCGAGCTGCACGTCGAGCGTGGCCGGATCGAGGCCGGGCGCAAAGGCGTAGATCTCCACCGAGGTCGGCGTGCCGCCGACGTTGAGCGCGGGGTAGCCGCGGGTCAGGCCACGGATGCTCGGGCCGGTGTCGAAGGACTGCTGCATCTCGCGCTGCAGGCGGTCCAGTTCCGCGAACACGTCGCGGGGAAACAGGGAACGGGCGTACATGCGAACCTCCGGTCGTGGTGTGGGACGGGCGCCGACTCGGGCACCGTGGTTTCTTAACTAGGGTGGGCTCGAGGCGATTTCAAGCCCCTTTCGCGGGCGCCGGGCGGGGGAAATTGCATTACCCTGCAAGCCTGGACGGCAGCCGTTGAAGACGATGCAGGTCGCGGCCGCCATCGGGACACGGAGGCGCACATGAACGAATCCGCTGACCGCGAAACCACGCGCCATCCGCATGGCGCCCGGCCGGGACGCAGGCCCCATGCTCACGCCCGGGGAGCACGCCCGACCCACGGCGAGACCGCGGGCCACTACCTTGTCGCCAGCGTGCCGCGCGTCGGCGCCGAGCAGAGCGTATCCGCGGTGCTCGCCGAGCTCACCAGCCATGAGTTCGATTGTGTCGACATCGTCTGCGTGCTCGACGCCGAGCAGCGCCTTATCGGCGTACTGCCGCTGACCCTGCTGCTGCGCGCGAACCGCGATGCGCCGGCCGCCAGCGTCGCCCTGCGCCGCTTCCCCAAGGTGCATGCCGACACCGACCAGGAGCGCGTCGCCTCGCTGGCGCTGCACTACGCCATCAGCGCGACCCCGGTGGTGGATGCGCGCGGCAAGCTGCTAGGCGTGGTGCCCTCGGCCGCGCTGATGCACATCCTGCGGCGGGAGCACGTGGAGGATCTGCACCGCTTCGCCGGCATCGCCCCGGAGACGCTGCAGGCGCGCGAGGCGATCGAGGCGCCGCCGCTGCGCCGGCTGCGCCACCGCCTGCCCTGGCTGTTGCTCGGCCTGGCGGGCAGCGTGCTGGCGACGCTGATCATGGCGCGCTTCGAGGCCGCGCTCGCCGTGAGCCCGGCGATCGCCTTCTTCGTGCCCGGGCTGGTGTATCTGGCCGATGCGATCGGCACCCAGACCGAAGCGGTGGCGGTACGCGGCCTGTCGTTGAGCCACGCGAGCCTGGGCGCACTGGTCGGCGGCGAGGTCCGCACAGGACTGCTGATCGGGCTGGTGATGGGCGGGTTGACCTTCCCCGCGGTCTGGCTGGCGTTCGGCGACGTCCGCCTGGCGCTTGCAGTGGCCGGCGCGCTGGTCTGCGCCGGCGCCATCGCCACCAGCATCGGCCTGGCGCTGCCCTGGCTGCTGGAGCGCCTGGGCAGCGACCCGGCCTATGGCAGCGGGCCGCTGTCGACGATCATCCAGGACCTGCTCACCCTGCTCACCTACTTCGCGGCGGTGAGCATGCTGCTTCCCGAGGCCTGACTTCGGCGCACGGCGCGCAGGCGCCGGCGCGCCTCAGCCAGCCAGCGCGCGCACGTCGGCGAGCAGCGCGTCCACGCTCGCCGGCAGGGTGTCCCAGGCGCACATGAAGCGCGCGCCGCCGGCGCCGATGAAGGTGTAGAAGCGCCAGCCGCGGGCGCGCAGGCCGTCGAGCACGGCGGGCGGCAATTCGCAGAACACGCCGTTGGACTCGACCGGGAACATCAGCTTCGCGCCCGGCACCTGCTGCAGGCCGTTCGCCAGGCGCTGCGCCATCGCGTTGGCGTGGCGGGCGTGCTTGAGCCAGACCTCGTCCTCGAGGATGCCGAGCCAGGGGGCGGACAGGAAGCGCATCTTGGAGGCGAGCTGCCCGGCCTGCTTGCAGCGGTAGGCGAAGTCCTCCGACAGCCTGCGGTCGAAGAACACCACCGCCTCGCCCACCGGCAGGCCCATCTTGGTGCCGCCGAAGCACAGCACGTCGACGCCCGCCTTCCAGGTGATCTCCGCCGGGCTCACGCCGAGCGTGGCCACCGCGTTGGCGAAGCGCGCGCCGTCCATGTGCACGCGCAGGCCGTGCTCGCGCGCGCAGGCGGCGATCGCCGCCACCTCGTCCGGCCGGTACACGGTGCAGACTTCGGTGCTCTGGGTCAGCGTGACCACGCGCGGCTTGGGGTAGTGGATATCGCTGCGGCGCGAGATCACCTCCAGCACCGCGTCGGGCGTCAGCTTGCCATTCTCGCCCTGCGCGGGCAGCAGCTTGGAGCCGTTGGAGAAGAACTCCGGCCCGCCGCACTCATCGGTCTGGACGTGGGCCAGCTCGTGGCACACCACGCTGTGGTAGCTCTGGCACAGCGAGGCGAGCGCGAGCGAGTTGGCGGCGGTGCCGTTGAAGACGAAATACACGTCGCAGTCGGTCTCGAACAGCTCGCGCAGGCGGTCGGAGACCTTGCGCGTCCATTCGTCCTCGCCGTAGGAAGGGGCATGGCCGGCGTTGGCCGCCACGAAGGCCGCGAGGGCTTCCGGGCAGACACCGGCGTAGTTGTCGCTGGCGAAGTGTTGAGTCGCTTGCATGGGGGATCAGGCGCGGTCCAGGTTCAGGGGCTCGCCGGTCGCCGCGGCGCTGGCGGCGGCGGTGAAGAGCACGTCGGTCGAGGAGTTGAGCGCGGTCTCGGCCGAGTCCTGCACCACGCTGATGACGAAACCGATCGCCACCACCTGCATGGCCACGTCGGCGCTGACGCCGAACAGCGCGGTTGCCATCGGGATCAGCAGCAGCGAGCCGCCGGCCACGCCCGACACGCCGGCGGCGGCGAGCGAGGACACGATGCACAGCAGCAGCGCGGTGGGGAAATCGACCGGGATGTTCAGGGTGTGGGCGGCGGCGAGCGCCATCACCGAGATCGTGATCGCGGCGCCGGCCATGTTGATCGTCGCGCCGAGCGGGATCGAGATCGCGTAGGTGTCCTCGTGCAGGCCCAGGCGGCGGCACAGCTCGAGGTTGATCGGGATGTTGGCGGCCGAGCTGCGGGTGAAGAAGGCGGTGACGCCGCTCTCGCGCAGGCAGGTGAACACCAGCGGATAGGGGTTGGTGCGCAGCTTCCAGAACACGAACAGCGGATTGACCACCAGCGCGACGAACAGCATGCAGCCGACGATCACGAGCAGCAGGCGACCGTAGCCGAGCAGCGCGTCCATGCCGGCCTCGCCCATGGTGGCGGCGACCAGGCCGAAGATGCCCAGCGGGGCGAAGCGGATCACCACATGGACGATCTTCGACACCGCATCGGCGAGGTCGTTGAGCACCTTGCGCGTGCCGTCGCCGGCGTGGCGCAGCGCGATGCCCAGCCCGATCGCCCACGCCAGGATGCCGATGAAGTTGGCTTCCATCAGCGCCTTGACCGGGTTCGAGACCGCGCTCAGCAGCAGGTTCTTGAGCACCAGCAGGATGCCGCCCGGCGGGTTGCCGGAGGCGGCCGGCGCGTCGAGCACCAGCGTGGTCGGGAAGGCGAAGCTGGCGACCACGGCGACCAGCGCGGCGACGAAGGTGCCGAGCAGGTAGAGCATCAGCACCGGACGGATATGGGTGGGCTGGCCGTGCTTGTGGTTGGCGATCGCCGCCGCGACCAGCACGAAGACCAGCACCGGCGCGACCGCCTTCAGCGCGGAGATGAAGATGTCGCCGAGCAGGGCGACCGACTTGGTGGCGCCGGGCGCGACCAGCGCCAGCACGACGCCGAGGACCAGACCGATGGCGATCTGGGAGATGAGGCTCATGCGCATCAGGCGCTGGAAAGCCGTGGGGGTTGCGGTGGTCATCTGGGCGTCTCCTCGTGGATGACGTTGTGGTTTGGGATGCCGGGTGGGGCGTCGCCCCGGCGCGGCGCAGATGCTCGGCGAAGGCGCCGTTGAGCTGCATGGACGGATAGACCTGCCAGGGGATCAGCACGGCCTGCTTCTGCAATTCCGACAGGTCGGGGATGCCGACGAAGTTCCACTCCGCATCGGTGCGGCAATCCACCAGCATCGCGCTTTCGTCCCGTGCCAGTTCCTGCCACGCGGCGCGGGGGGTCACATCGGGTACGCCTGCCATCGGTTCTTCTCCTTGAGCTTGCGCGGAGGATGGGTTGCCGGCGCGCGCGCGACAACCCGTCAGGCGGA
>JARRBR010000176.1 GCA_029982755.1 Rhodocyclaceae bacterium | reverse complement strand
CGGGGCAGGGGGGCGGCGCGCCGGGCACGGTCGGCGAGGATCGGGGAGGGACGTCCGGCGCGGGGCGTCGCGAAACGGCGTCGGCGGGCGGAGTGGGCCGCTCCGGGCAGGGAGGCGCGGCCAGGAGCGCTGCGCGTCCGGGCCATGGAGGTCGGTCGGCGGCCGGCGATGCGGGTGCTGCTGCGGAGGCGCCGGCTCAGGCCCTGTCGGGTTTCACCGCCTGGACGTTCGGCGCCCTGCCCGAACTGCTCGAGGTGCGCGTCGCCGGCCGCGAGGTGATCGGCTTTCCGGCGCTGCACGATGACGGCGACAGCGTGTCGCTACGCCCCTACGACACGCCGGAAGAGGCGGCGCGCGTGCATCGGCGCGGCCTCGCCCGCCTGTTCGCGCTCAACCTCAAGGATCAGGTGCGCGCGGTCGAACGCCTGCCCGGTCTGCGCGAGCTGGCGCTGCAATACATGAGCTTCGGCACCGAGGCCGAACTGAAGGTCCGTCTGGTCGAGGCGACCCTGGGCCGCTGCTGCCTGCTGGAGCCGCTGCCCACGGACGCCGATGCGTTCGCAAGGCGGTGCGCCGAAGCCAAGACCCGGGTGAGCCTGGTTGCGCAGGAGTTCATGCGCCTGGCCGGCCAGCTGCTGGTCGAGCATGGCGCATTGCAGAAGCGCCTTTCGGGCCTGAAGACCTTCCCCGATGTGGTGGCCGACCTCCAGGCGCAGCTCGGCGCCCTGCTGCCGGAGGACTTCCTGGTCGTGTTCCCGTGGGAGAGGCTGGCGCACTTCCCGCGTTACCTGAAGGGTGCGTCGGTGCGTCTGGACAAACTTCGCAACAATCCTGCACGCGATGCGCAGGCCATGGGCGAGTGGAAGGCGCTTGCCCAGGCCTGGGAGCGCGAGCACCTTGCGCGCCGGCGCGCCGGGATCGAGGATCCCGCGCTGGAGGAATTCCGCTGGTTGCTTGAGGAACTGCGTGTCGGGCTTTATGCGCAGGAACTCAGGACGCCGATGCCGGTGTCGGTCAAGCGCCTGCAGAAGATCTGGGAGAGCCGGCCGCGCTGACGGGCGGCCGGCCCGGACCGGCGCATGCGGATCAGCGCAGCGGGATCACCAGCGGCGGGATGTCCACGCCGATCACCACCGCGGGCGAGCGGCTGTAGCTGTAGGAGCGATAAGGGCGCTCGTAGTAGTGGTGGTGCACCACCGGCTCGCGGTAATAGCGCGGGCGTTCGCGGATGATGACCTTCTCGCGGTAGACGGTGCGCTCGTCCCAGTGGCGACGATGCTTGTGGTCGTGCTTGTAGTAGTGCTTCTGGTGGCCCCAGTGCGGGCCGCGATCACCCCTGTCGGCATGCGCGGCAGGCGCGGCGGCGGCAAGCATGCCGCCGCACAGCAGGGCGGTGACGATCTTGCGGGTCAGGGTCGTGTTCATGGTCTGCCTCGTTCGTGTTGTCGTTGCAGGGGCGTGGCCCTGTCGACCCGGATACTAGGCGAGCCAGCAGCGAGAGGCAGTCGCAGAGTGTAAGCAGGCTTTTGTAACGGCGGCCCCGTTTGCCGGTTGTTGAGGATGGTCTTTGATTTTTCTGACTTTCTTGTTATATTGACCGGCTTCCCTTGCTCCACCGGACCGCATGCCGGGGGGCTGCAACAACCAACCGCAAGGAGTTTGCATGCGACATTATGAAATCGTATTCATCGTGCACCCGGATCAGTCCGAGCAGGTGCCGGCGATGGTCGAGCGCTACAAGTCCATCGTGACGGCCCGCAACGGCCAGATCCACCGCCTGGAAGACTGGGGTCGCCGCCAGATGGCCTACCCGATCCAGAAGGTGCACAAGGCCCACTACGTGCTGATGAACATCGAGTGCGACGGCGAGACGCTGGCCGAACTCGAGCACTCGTTCAAGTTCAACGATGCCGTGCTGCGTCACCTCACCATCAAGATGAAGAAGGCCGTCACCACGCCTTCTCCGATGATGAAGGAAGAGAAGTCGCGCTCGCTGAGCACCGCTTCCGAAGACAAGCCGGCCGACAGCGAAGCCGCTGCCGCCTGAGTTGCCTGAGCCGGGTCTGAACGAACTGCGCCTCGATGCGCGCGTGGCCGAAGTGCTGCCGCTGCGTCGAACTCCTGCCGGTGTGCCGATCGCGACTTGCGTGCTGGCACACGAGTCGAAACAGGACGAAGCGGGATTGAGCCGCGACGTTTCGGTGGAAGTGCAGGCGGTGGCGCTGGGCGATCTGGCAGCGGTGCTGGCTGCGGCGGTTCCGGGAAGTGCGCTGCGCGCCACCGGATTCCTCGCCGCAAAGAGCCTGCGCAGCCGAACCCCGGTTCTGCATCTGAACACAATCGAATTTCTCGAAGGAAACTGAAAATGGCCTTCAAGCCGAAATCCAAGTTCAAGAAGAAGGACGACCGTGGCGGTCGTGGTCTGTTCAAGCGTCGCAAGTTCTGCCGCTTCACCGCGGAGAAGGTCGAGGAAGTCGACTACAAGGACGTCGACGTGCTGAAGGACTTCATCACCGAAAACGCCAAGATCATGCCGGCCCGCATCACCGGCACCAAGGCCGGTTACCAGCGCCAGCTGTCGGTCGCCGTCAAGCGCGCCCGCTTCCTGGCCCTGATGCCCTACACCGACCTGCACCAGTAAGAGGAGAACGGAAACATGCAGATCATTCTTCTCGAGAAGGTCGTTAACCTCGGTGGCCTCGGCGACGTGGTCAAGGTCAAGGACGGCTACGCGCGCAACTACCTGATCCCGCAAGGCAAGGCCAAGCGCGCGACGCAGGCCAACCTGGCCGAGTTCGAAGCCCGTCGCGCCGAGCTCGAGCGTGCCCAGGCCGAGAAGCTCGCCGCCGCCCAGGAGCTGGCCGGCAAGCTGGAAGGCGTGAGCGTCGAAGTCGCTCGCAAGGCCGGCATGGACGGCCGCCTGTTCGGCTCGGTCGGTAACGCCGACATCGCCGAGGCGCTGGCCGCCAAGGGTTTCGACATCGAGCGCTCCGCCATCCGCATGCCGGAAGGCCCGCTCAAGCAGGTCGGCGAGACCCAGCTCGAAGTGTCGCTGCACGCCGACGTGCTGGCCAATATCACCGTCGTGGTGGCGGCCGAGCAGTAATCTCTCGCTCGCGCGTACGAACAAGAAAGGGCTGCCGGGTGCAGCCCTTTTTTGCTTTGTGCGCGCCCTTTCGTCTTTTGGCCTGTCGCTACAATGGCGGACCCAGGCATAGATGGTGTTCCCGATGAGTCCCGCGCCCTCCCGGTTTTCCGATTTTCCTGCCGATCCGCAGATCTCGCAGATCAAGTTGCCGCCGCATTCGCTGGAGGCGGAGCAGTCGCTGATCGGCGGGATCCTGCTCGACAACCAGGCCTGGGAGCGCATCGCGGACCTGGTGAACGAAGCGGATTTCTATCGCGACGACCACCGCCGCATCTACCGCCACATCACCAAGCTGGTCGATCAGGGGCGGCCGGCGGACGTCGTCACCGTCTTCGAGTCGCTGGAGAAGAACGGCGAGGCCGAGCAGGCCGGCGGCCTGGCCTACATTGCCGAGATCGCGAACAACACGCCCTCGGCGGCGAACATCCGGCGCTACGCCGAGATCGTTCGCGAGCGCGCGATCCTGCGCAAGCTGGTGGCGGTGGGCGACGAGATCGCTGCCAGTGCGCTCAGTCCCTCCGGGAAGGACGCCAAGGCGCTGCTGGACGAGGCGGAGGCCAAGGTGTTCGAGATCGCCGAGGCGGGTGCGCGCCATGCAAGCGGATTCGTGTCGATTCAGCCCATCCTGAAGCAGGTCGTGGATCGGGTGCAGGAACTGTACGACCGCGACAATCCGTCCGAGGTGACGGGCGTGCCGACCGGACTGGTCGACCTGGACGACAAGACTTCCGGGCTGCAGCCCTCGGACATGATCATCGTCGCCGGCCGTCCGGCGATGGGCAAGACGACCTTTGCGCTCAATCTTGCCGAGCACATCGCGATCGAGCAGCGCCTGCCGGTGGCGATCTTCTCGATGGAAATGCCGGGCACGCAGCTTGCGACGCGTTTCATCTCCTCGGTCGGACGCATCGACATGCAGAAGATCCGCAGCGGTCGCCTGACCGACGACGACTGGCAGCGCCTGACGATGGCGATGGGCAAGCTCTACGACGCACCGCTTTTCATCGACGAGACGCCGGGTCTCAATCCGATCGACCTGCGTGCGCGTGCCCGGCGCCTCGCACGCCAGTGCGGCAAGCTCGGCCTGATCGTCATCGACTATCTGCAGCTGATGAGCGGCACGCGGGAGGGCGACAACCGCGCCTCCGAGCTGTCCGAGATCTCGCGCTCGGTGAAGTCGCTGGCCAAGGAGCTGAACGTGCCGATCATGGCGCTGTCGCAGCTCAACCGCAGTCTGGAGCAGCGCCCCAACAAGCGCCCGGTGATGTCGGACCTGCGGGAGTCCGGCGCGATCGAGCAGGACGCGGACATCATCATGTTCATCTACCGCGACGAGGTGTACAACCCGGACTCCCCGGACAAGGGCACGGCGGAGTTGATCATCGGCAAGCACCGTAATGGCCCGACGGGAACGGTCCGCCTGACCTTCATTGGCGAAAACACACGCTTCGAGAACTACGCGGCCGCGCCTGGGATGTATTGAGCCCGGCGCTTGGTGGGGCCGGCGGTCTGGCCATGATCTTGCAGTTTTGCCGCTTATTGGCGCATAGATTTTTCAATAGCCGATTTTTGTTGACGCGAATTTTTTGGTGTCTATAATGCGCAGCTCTTCGGCGCTGCGGCGGTTTCTACGGAAGCCGGACGGTGCGGGAGGTGGGAGGTGAAGCGGGTTTCGGGGGTCTTTTGTTCCGGTGTTGAGCCGGGGCGGTTGGAAAAAAGATGCTCGCGATGCTTGACAGCGAAATGAAAGTTGATCATAATTTCGCCTCTCTGCTGCAGCGACTGCAGTGGTTCTTTAAAAAGTTGAACAACCGATAAGTGTGGGTGCTTGGTGGTTGTGGTCGAGATGGCTTTGGTCATCTGGTTTCACAATGATTAGGTGCTCATG
>JARRBR010000049.1 GCA_029982755.1 Rhodocyclaceae bacterium | reverse complement strand
GGAGAACAGTTCGCGGCCGATCAGCATGCGGCGGATCTCGCTGGTGCCGGCGCCGATCTCGTACAGCTTGGCGTCGCGCCACAGGCGGCCCACCGAATATTCGTTGGTGTAGCCGACGCCGCCCAGGGTCTGGATCGCCTCGCCCGCCATCCAGGTGGCCTTCTCGGCGGTGTACAGGATCACGCCGGCAGCGTCCTTGCGCAGCGTGCGCGCGTGGTCGGCGCGGTCGCAGGCCTGGCCCACGGCGTAGGCGTAGGCACGGCAGGCGCTCCAGGTGGAGTACATGTCGGCGACCTTGCCCTGCATGAGCTGGAACTCGCCGATCGGAGTATCGAACTGCTTGCGCTCGTGCAGGTAGGGCACGACCGCATCCATGCACGCGGCCATGATGCCGAGCGGACCGCCCGACAGCACCGCGCGCTCGTAGTCCAGGCCGGACATCAGCACCTGCACGCCGCGGCCGATGTTGGCCTCGCCGCCGAGCACATTCTCCAGCGGCACTTCGACGTCGTCGAAGAACAGCGGATAGGTGTTGGAGCCGCGCATGCCGAGCTTGTCGAGGTGGGTGCCGTGGCTGAAACCCTTCATGCCCTTCTCGATGATGAAGGCGGTGATGCCCTTGGGGCCGGCGTTGATGTCGGTCTTGGCATAGACCACCAGGGTGTCGGCGTCGCCGCCGTTGGTGATCCACATCTTGGCGCCGTTGAGCACGAAATGGTCGCCCTTGCGGTCGGCGCGGAGCTTCATGGAGACCACGTCGGAACCGGCGTTGGGCTCGGACATCGCCAGCGCGCCGACGTGGTCGCCCGAGATCAGCTTGGGCAGGTACTTCTGCTTCTGCGCCTCTGTGCCGTTGCGGCGGATCTGGTTGATGCACAGGTTGGAGTGCGCGCCGTAGGACAGGCCCACCGAGGCCGAGGCGCGCGAGATCTCTTCCATCGCCACGATGTGGGCGAGGTAACCCATGTCGGTGCCGCCGTACTCCTCGCTCACCGTCATGCCGTGCACGCCGAGGTCGCCGAGCTTCTTCCACAGGTCGGCGGGGAACTCGTTGACGCGGTCGATCTCGGCCGCACGCGGCGCGATTTCGGCCGCACAGAAGGCCTGCAGGGTGTCGCGCAGGGCGTCGATGGTCTCGCCGAGGTTGAAGTTCAGGCTGGGCACGTTCATGGGGTGTCTCCTTCTCGAGGTTGTCCTGGCGCGTCGGGCAGCGCGCGGAAAATCCATTATGGACGGCGCATGCCCGGGGATGGGCGGAGATTAGCGGCGCACAGCGAACGACGAGTGCCATCATGGTTGCAATTCGTGCCATGGGGGCTAGCATTGCGGCACATGAAGATCCTCGCCCCCTCGCCCGCCGAACTCACCCGCGGCCGCGCCGCCACGCCGATCGCCTTCATCCGCGCGATCGTCACCGGGTATCGCCGCCGGGGCATGGATCCGGCCAGCGCGCTCGCCCAGGCGCAGATCGCGCCGGCGCTGCTCGACGACCCTGCGGCGCGGGTGACGGCGGCGCAGATGGAGCTGCTCTCCGGCGTGGCGATGCAGGCGCTCGACGACGAGGCGCTGGGCTGGTTCTCGCGCCGGCTGCCGTGGGGCAGCTACGGCATGCTGTGCCGCGCGTCGATCACCTCGCCGACGCTGGAGGTGGCGCTCAAGCGCTGGTGCCGCCACCACCGCCTGCTCACCGAGGACATCGTCTTCGAGCTGACGCAACGCGGCGGCATGGCCACGATCCGCGTCGCCGAGCACGCCGCGCTGGGCGAACTGCGCGAGTTCTGCCTCGTCAGCACGCTGCGCTACCTGCTCGGCTACGCCTGCTGGCTGGTCGATTCGCGCATCGCGCTCACCGCGGCCGCCTTCCCCTTCCCGGCGCCAGCCCACGCCGACGCCTACGCCTACCTGTTCGCCGGTCCGGCGCGCTTCTCCGCCGAATCCGCCAGCATCAGCTTCGACGCGCGCTACCTCGCGCTGCCGGTGCGCCGCGACGAGAAGGCGCTGCAGACCATGCTCCAGCGCGCCCTGCCGCTCACCGTGCTGCAGTACCGCCGCGACCGCCTGCTGGTGCACAGCGTCGCCCAGCTGCTCGCCGCCCACCCCGCCGCCACGCACACCGCCGAAGACGTCGCCGCCCAGCTCAACACCTCGGTGCGCACCCTGCACCGGCAGCTCAAGGAAGAAGGCGTGTCGCTGCAGCAACTCAAGAACAAGGCGCGGCGCGAACACGCGATCAGGCTGCTGCTGCAGACAAGAAAGCCGGTCAAGCAGGTCGCGGCCGCGGTCGGCTTCGACAGCGAGAAGAGCTTTGCGCGCGCCTTCCGGGAGTGGACGGGGGTGGCCCCGAGCGCCTATCGAACGAGCACCGGCTCGGCGCCTTAGTCAAGCGTCACGTGGGCACAGCAGCGCCATCATACGAGACAATTCTTTTGGCATAATTCCGCACAGCACCAAGGAGTTTCGCCACCACCGGTCAGCTGCAGTGGAGCCTTGCGATGCGCGTTTCTTGTAACGACAAGATTTACTTGGCACCATGAATTCTCGTAACTACAATTAATCCGATGCGTGTGGAGTTCGACCCTGACAAGCGCGACAAGACGCTTGCCGAGCGCGGTCTCGATTTCGCCCGTGCCCGGGAAGTATTCGCCAGCCGGCACTTCACCGCAGACGATGTTCGCGAGGACTACAGCGAACCGCGCTACATCACCGTCGGCAGGCTCGATGGCCGGATGGTCGTCATGGTGTGGACACCTCGCGGCGAGGCGCGCCGCATCATCAGCATGAGGAAAGCCAATGAACGCGAACAGGCACGCTACGCCCACCGAGTGGGTTGACGCCGACGACGCGCCGGAACTCACTGACGAATTCTTCGAACGGGCGGATGAGTATGTCGGCGACAAACTGGTGCGCAGGGGACGCCCCAGGACGGACCGTCCGAAGGTGGCTTTGACGGTCCGGTACGACGCCGAGGTCGTGGACGCCTTCAAGGCCACCGGCAAGGGCTGGCAGACCCGCATGAACGCGGCCCTGAAAGAGTGGCTCAGGACGCATCCGGCCGCTTGACCGCAAGCGGCGCGAGCGCACCCGTCCGTCCCGATCAGGAGCTGAGCCAATCGACCTGGCCACACCCTGGCCGCAGCACCTTCCCCCTGCACCTTGCCTTCCGGCGACAAGCCCCCTTCAATTCACCGGCATCACGAACTCCGGCCCCTTCGAGCCGCTGTCGGGCCAGCGCTGCATGATGCTCTTGTAGCGGGTGTAGAAGCGCACGCCCTCCTCGCCGTAGGCGTGGTGGTCGCCGAACAGGCTCTGCTTCCAGCCGCCGAAGGAATGCCAGGCCATCGGCACCGGGATCGGCACGTTGATGCCCACCATGCCGACCTGGATGCGGTTGGCGAAGGCCTGCGCGGTGCGTCCGTCGCGGGTGTAGCAGGCGACGCCGTTGCCGAAGGCGTGGGCGTTGATCAGCGCCACCGCGTCGGCGAAGGTGGGGACGCGCACCACGCACAGCACCGGCCCGAAGATCTCCTCGTCGTAGATCCGCATGCCCGGGCGCACGTGGTCGAATAGCGTGGGGCCGACGAAAAAGCCGTGCTCGCGCCCCGGCACCGTCAGGCCGCGACCGTCGAGCACCAGCTCGGCGCCCGCCTCCACCCCGGCGGCGATGTAGCCTTCGATGCGCGCCTTGGCCTCGGCGGTCACCACCGGCCCCATGTCGGCGCCCGGCGCCTCGCCGTCATCCACCCGCAGCACCTGCGCGCGCGCCTTCACGCGCGCCACCAGCTCGTCGGCGATCGAGCCCATCGCGACCGCCACCGAGATCGCCATGCAGCGTTCGCCGGCCGAGCCGTAGGCGGCGCCGATCAGGCCGTCGGCGGCCTGGTCGAGGTCAGCGTCCGGCATCACCACCATGTGGTTCTTGGCCCCGCCCAGCGCCTGCACGCGCTTGCCGTGGCGGGCTGCGGTCTCGTGGATGTGGCGGGCGATCGGCGTCGAGCCGACGAAGCTCACCGCGGCGACGTCCGGGTGCGCGAGCAGCGCATCGACGGCGCAGCGGTCGCCCTGCACCACGTTGAACACGCCCGCCGGCAGCCCGGCCTCGCGGAACAGCTCGGCGGTCAGCAGCGAGGGCGAGGGATCGCGCTCGGAGGGCTTGAGGACGAAGGCGTTGCCGCAGGCGATCGCCACCGGCGCCATCCACATCGGCACCATGAAGGGAAAATTGAAGGGCGTGATCCCGGCCGCCACGCCGATCGGCATGCGCTGGCTCCAGTTCGCGATGCCGCCGCCGACGTCGGCCGAGTGCTGGCCCTTGAGCAGCTGCGGGATGCCGCAAGCGAACTCGATCACCTCGAGCCCGCGCTGCACCTCGCCCTGGGCGTCGGGAAAAGTCTTGCCGTGCTCGCGGGTGATCAGGCGCGCGAGGTCGTCGGCGTACTGCTCGACCAGCGCCTTCATCCTGAACAGCACGCGCGCGCGGCGCTGCGGCGCATGCTCGGCCCAGCTCGCCTGAGCACGCACGGCGGACGCCACCGCCGCATCGACCTCGGCCTGCGTCGCCAGGTCCACCGCGCGCGCCACCCGGCCGAGCGCGGGGTCGAACACCGGGCTGCTGGCTTCGCCGCCGCCCTGGTGGATCTCGTTGTCGATCCAGTGGCTCACGCGCGCCGGCGCGGTCGTCCAGTGAATGCCCATCGTCTCGTCTCCTCGCTGACTGGTCTTTTTCTGCGCCGCAGGATGGCTGCGACCGCTGCCCGCATTCTAGCCCTGCGTCGCACGGCGCCGATGCAGCCAGGCGGTCGCCGGACGGCAGGCGTCGCATCCTGTTACGACGGCGGGGCGCCCGGCCGCGCCAACGCCTCCTAGAATCCGTCCGCGCATTCGACATTCCGGACGCCGCTGCGAGAAGGCGTCCCGCTCCCGAAAGGATACGACCGTGAACAAGACGACGCCCCTCGCCGGCCTGCTGCTCTGCGGCACCCTGCTCGCCAGCCCTGCCCTTGCCGGCGAGATCGACTGCAACGGCCGCATGGGCCGCGCCGCCCTCGACGGCGACCTGCGCGTGCCCGCGGGCAGGCAGTGCACGCTCGACGGCACCCGCATCGACGGCAACATCAAGGTCGGCCGCGGCGCCACGCTGCAGGCGGTCGGCGTGCGGGTCGAGGGCAACGTCCAGGCCGAGGGCGCGCGCGAGGTCGCGATGAGGCGCTCCCGAGTCGGCGGCAACGTCCAGCTCGAACAGGGCGGCCGCGCCAATCTCGAAGCGGTCGAGGTCGACGGCGACATCCAGTTGTTCGACAACCGCGGCACGATCCGGGTCAGCCGCAACCGGGTCGACGGCAACCTGCAGTGCAAGGAGAACCGGAGCCGGCCGAGCGGCGGCGGCAACCGGGTGCGGGGAAACAAGGAGGACCAGTGCGCGCGGCTTTGAGCGCAGCCCGTGCGCAAGGCCGGAAGGGCGCGGCCGATCCTGCCGCCGCCCGGCCCGTAGCCGCGAGCGCCTAGAGCAGGTTGCTCGGGTTGCTGCACACCGACTTCGACGCGGCCGGCGCGGGCGCCCGCCCGGACAGCTCGATCGTGGCCCCGTAGTAGGAGTTGGAATTCGCGAACGGTGCGGTGCGCTGGCCGACCTCGAGCCGGAAGGGCGCCCTTCCCGGTGCGCTGCCCGCGAACACGCGCTGCCACTCGCCGGCGCCGAACTCCTCGCAGGCGATCTCGGTCAGCGTGACGCCGCGCACCCGCATCGCGCCGACGATGTCGTACGGGGGCTCGGCGCCGACCTCCATCCAGTTCATGCCCAGCGTCTTCGCGGCCGGCGAGCCGGTCACCGAGACCTCGAACTGGCCCAGGCGGCCGCTCGCCGACAGCTCGCGTGAGCGGGGCTTGGACGCCCAGCGTACGCCGGCCAGGCGCTGGCGCAGCGTGGCCAGCGGCAGCGCCTCGCCCGCCGCCACCGGCAGGGCGGCGAGCAAGGCATCGGTGGCCGCCGCGCTCGCGACGACCTTGTTCCAGTCCGCCACGCATTGCTCGTCAGCCCAGCGCGCCGCGTCGGCGCTGCGCGAGACATAGGCCTGTCTGCATTCGGCGAGGAAGCGCGGACGCGCCTCGGGCGGCACCGCCAGGGGCGCGGGGGCCGCCGATCCCGCCGCAGCGCCGACACCCGGTGTGGCTGCTGCCGGCGCCGCTGCCGTCACGGCGGGCGCCCTCGCATCGCTCACCGCAACCGCCTCGCCGAAGCCCTGCCCGTTCCATGCCAGCTGCGCCGCGCACTGGGTGCGGGCATTGCTGCCGGCGCCGCAGGCCGTTCCCTGGCGCGCGATCTGGACCTTGGCCGGCTTGCCGGCGAGCACCCGATAGGCGATGAGTTGGTCGGAATAGACCCGGCGCGCCGCGTTGCGCGCATCGACGACGAAGATATCCACCCGCCCCACGCCGCCCTGACGGAACAGACCCGGGCGCCCGACGCAGTTGTAATCACCCTCCGACAGCAGGTAGTCGAGCCGGCCATCGCCGGTGAAATCCTGCGCCACGACGAAGCGCCCCTCCCCCGCGCGTCCGCCGGCGGCAACGCAGCGCCGGTCGAGATCGTTCATGTGATCGAGCACCACGGTCGGGATAGGTGGGCGTGCCTGCGCAAATACGGTCGAACAGGCGCAGGCGCCAAGGACGAACAACAGGAGCTTGCAGGACATGGCGGCGACCTCCAGGGTGCTTCTGCAGCCTAGACGCCGGTCCGCTCACCGGCAACCCGGCCGCCGCCCCGTCTGCCCGCAAGAGGATCGCCCTGCCGACCGATCCGCGTTGACCCGACACACATCCGAACTATGCTGATCAGGTTGCCAAACGCGAGATACCCATGAGAAAGCCTGTATTCCGGACCGCGATGCTGGCGCTGCTCGCGGTCGCCCTCCTGCTCGACCCCGCTGCCGCCGCACTGACGCCCGTGCCGGGCACGGGGGTCGAACTCCAGCCACCAGAGGGGTTCGCACCCTCGGAGCGCTTCCCCGGATTCGAGCACCCGGCGCGAGGTGCCTCCATCGTGGTCAATGAAATCCCCACCGGCTACGGCGAACTGCGCGCCGCTTTTTCCCGCGAGGGGCTGGCGTCGCGCGGGATGCATCTGATCGACGCAAAGGACGCAAGGGCGGCCGGTGGGCAAGCCCGTCTCATGCACGTCAGCCAGCAGACTTCAGGCGTCGAGTTCCTGAAGTGGATGCTGCTGGCACCGCGCGGTGACGCCAGCGTGCTGGTCGTCGGCACGTTTCCGCGCACGACGCCCCCGGCATTCGGGGAGACGGTGCGCCTCGCCGTACTGAGCACCTCGCTGAAGACGACCGGACAGCCCGCCCCCACGGCAGAGCTTCCGTTTCACGTTGCCACGGGCCCGAGGCTGAAGGTCGCCGGGCGCACGGGGCACATGCTGCTGCTGAACCGCAGCGGGTCGATGGCGCGCACCCCGGCGGACGAGCCCATCTATGTCGTCGGCCCATCCCTCGGCAAGGAGCCCATCGACAACCTGCAGCGCTTCGCCGAGCGGCGGGCGCACCAGACTGCCGAGATCTCCGACCTGCGCGGCATTCAGGGCCGCAGCCTCGAAATCGATGGGCTCGCAGCGTACGAGATCGTCGCCGACGCCAGCGACCTGCGCAGCGGGCTGCCGCTGCGCTTCTACCAGGTCATCGCGCCCGATAGCGGCGGCTACTTCATCTTCCAGGGGCTGGTGGGCAGCAGCCTCGCGACGGAATACCTCGCCGAGTTCCGGCGCGTCACGGCGTCCTTCCGGCGCAACCCAAGACGATGACGCTGCGCGGCGCACGCGCGACTGCGGCGCATCGTCCCTGCGACGCGGCCCGCGCCCTCAGCCCATCTCGCCGCGTTTCACGAACACATAGTGCTTCGTCACCGCCTCCAGCACCTCGAACACGCCCTTGAAACCCGCCGGAATCACGCAGGCCTCGCCCGGCCCGAACTCGCGCGCCAACCCGCCTTCGTCGGTGATGCGGATGCGGCCGGACAGCACGTGGAAGAACTCGTCGGTGTCGTCGGCAAAGGCGATGCGCCACGCCCCCGGCTCGCAGGACCACAGGCCGGCAGACATGCCGTCGCGCTCGAAGTGGTTCCAGGTGGTGCGCAGCGGATTGCCGTCGACCCGGCGCTCGGGGCGCGGGTGGTCGAAGCTGGCGGGGGTGTCGGCGTGGGCGAAGGCGGTGAGGGTCTTGTGCACGGGTGCGGACGGGCTGGATCGAGCGCCGAATTCTAGCCTTGCGCCACGCTGCCTCAGGGGCGACACTGCGCCGCTCCCATCGACCACCCAAACCAGAGACACCGCCATGGACCTGCCCGCCCACCAGCTCACGATGACCGTCCTGATGACGCCCGACACCGCGAACTTCTCGGGCAAGGTCCATGGCGGCGCCATCCTCAAGCTGCTCGACCAGGTGGCCTACGCCTGCGCCAGCCGCTACGCCGGCCACTACGTGGTCACGCTCAGTGTCGATCAGGTGATGTTCCGCCAGCCGATCCAGGTCGGCGAACTGGTCACCTTCCTCGCCTCGGTCAACCACACCGGCAACTCGTCGATGGAAGTCGGCATCAAGGTCGTCGCCGAGGACATCCGCGCCAAGGTCGTGCGCCACGTCAATAGCTGCTTCTTCACCATGATCGCGGTCGACGACGAAGGCCGGCCGACCAAGGTGCCGGCGCTGGAACCCCACACCCCGGACGAACGCCGCCGCTTCGCCGAAGCCGAGGTCCGCCGCGCGATGCGGCGCGAGATGGAGCGCAAGTTCGCCGAGGTGCACGGCGGGGAATGAGCTTCGACGCGCAGCCGACGCTCAGGGTCGCGCCGCCGAGCGAAACCACAGCTTGCTGCCCTTGCCGTCGAGGCAGGCGCCCACCCGGAAGCGGCCGTCCTCGCAGGCCTGCACCGCGTCACTGATGCGCACGCTGCGCGCGGCGAGCTCGCGCCCCGGCCCGGGCGCATCCGCCACGGCGAAGGGCTAACCGAACGGCCCTACGCTGAAGACCATGCTGACGATGGCGAACAGGCCCAGCGTCAGCACGAGGACGGCGATGATCAGCGTCTGCGACACCGGAAAGGGGCTCTCGCCGTGAATGAGGCCTTCGTCCGCCAGACGAACGCGCTCGCGCCGCAGCTCGAGCATGAACCTGACGTGGTACGCGATACCGAGGATCAAGGCCCCGATGCCCAGCAACACCAAGGCGATGCCGAAATTGCGGGGCGCCAGGGCGTGCTTCAGGATCTCGGCCTCGACCAGCTTCTGGAACATCTGGAAGATCGTGAAGCCGAAGCCGATCAGGGACAGCGAGGTACGGATCACCGCCATCAGGGTTCGATCCGCAGCCAGGCGCGTCCGCTGCAGGGACAGGTCGGTGCGTCGCGACGACAGCTCGACCGAAATGCGGTCGGGCGGCGATTCGGACGTGATCGGCTGCACTGGAACATTGCTCATTGCGTCCCCTTTTCCCGTCTGCCCGTGGCACCGCGGCGGCGCCGAGGCGCCGCGAACGCCTCCTCAGCGGCCGGCGCCGCCCAGCGTGGCCTTCATTTTTTCGATCGCCTGGTCGATGGTGAACGTCGCCGCCCGTTGCCGGGGCGGGAAGTCCTTGAACGTCTTCAGGAACTCCTCGACGATGCCGATGCCTGCCGCGATCATGTACAGCTTCGACAGGAACCAGTCGTAGTAAGTATTCGAAGTCGTATCGGCGCGCTCGAACGGATCGGTGCGCAGGTTGAATAGCTTCGGAATGCGCAGCGGCACGAAGGGCTCGGACCAGATCGCCATCGTTCCCGTCCGGCGCTGCTCCATGAAGACGATCTTCCAGTTGCCGAAGCGCACCGCGACCAGGTCGCCGTCGTCGTTGAAGTAGATGAAGCCCTTGCGCGGGCACGGCGCCCCCTTCTCCGTGAGGAAGGGCAGAAGGTTGAAACCGTCGATGTGCACCCTGAAGGTCTTGCCTGCTGCCTCGTGGCCGTGCAGGAGCTTGTCGTTGATGCCGGGGTCGCCGGCCATGGCGAGGAAAGTCGGCAGCCAGTCGTGATGCTGGACGATTTCGTTGCTGACCACACCGGCCGGCACCTTGCCGGGCCAGCGCACGAGCAGGGGCACCCGGTATCCGCCCTCCCAGTTCGTGTTCTTCTCGCCACGGAACGGCGTCATCGCGCCATCGGGCCAGGTGTTCATGTGCGGCCCGTTGTCAGTGCTGTAGAGCACGAAGGTGTCCTCTGCGATGCCCAGTTCGTCGAGCAGATCGAGGAGTTCGCCCACGTGCTTGTCGTGATCGACCATCGTGTCGTGATACGCGGACTGTCCGCGCCCCGCCTGTCCGTTGCTCTCCGGCTTGGTATGCGTACGCAGGTGCATGTGGGTGGTGTTCACCCAGCAGAAGAACGGCTTGCCGGCCTGCTGCTGGCGCGTGATGAAGTCCTTGGCGGCGGCGACGAATTCGTCGTCGCAGGTCTCCATCCGCTTGCGGGTCAACGGACCGGTGTCCTCGATCTTCTGCCTGCCGACGCGGCCCCAGCGTGCCTGCTCGGTGGGATCGTCCTCCTCGGTGGCCCAGCAGTGCAGGACGCCACGCGGGCCCAATGTCGCCTTGAACATCGGGAACAGTTTCGGGTCCGGGTAGTCCCGCTCCTCGGGCTCCTCCTCGGCGTTCAGGTGGTACAGGTTGCCGTAGAACTCGTCGAAGCCGTGCACGGTCGGCAGGTACTTGTTCAGATCACCGAAGTGATTCTTGCCGAACTGGCCGGTGGCTTAGCCGCGCGCCTTCAGCAGCTCCGCGATCGTAGGATCCTCGGCCTGTAGGCCGTTATCCATGCCGGGCGCGCCGACCTTGGACAGCCCTGTCCGGAAGACGCTCTGCCCGGTGATGAACGCCGCACGCCCGGCGGTGCAGCTCTGCTCACCATACGAATCGGTGAACATCATGCCCTCGGCTGCGATGCGATCGATGTTGGGCGTCTGGTATCCCATCATCCCCCTGCTGTAGCAGGACAGGTTCCAGATGCCGATGTCGTCGCCCCAGATGACGAGGATGTTGGGTTTGCCGGTTTCAGCCATTGCGGTCTCCCTGGCGATCGTGGAATGTGATTCGAGCGCTGCCATCACTTGCCAGCGCCGCGGCCTTCCTGCAGTTGCTGCAGGACCTGGTCGATGTTGAAGCTGGCCGACTTCTGCCGCTGCGGGAAGTCCCTGAAGGTCTGCAGGAACTTGCCGACGACCACCTGCATCGGCACGAAGGCCCAGAACTTGTCGGCCATCCAGCGCATGGCCATGGGCGCCTCATTGAAGTGCACATAGCTCTCGAGCGGATCCATGCGCAGATTCACGATCTTCGGAAAGGTGAGCGGATGGGGCGGGCCACCGTAGAGCCAGTCCCCCGGCAAGGCGAAGGTCGCCTTCCAGTCGCGCACACGCACCGCGTTGAGGTTTCCGTTGTCGTCGAAGTAGAAGATTTCCTGGCGCTGGCCGGGCCCCGTTCCGGCGAGCAGCTCGCGCTGATCGTAGCCGTCGAGGTGCACCTTGAAGGCCTTTCCGTTGGCCGTGTGACCCGTCTTCAGCTTTTCCTTGACGTCGGGCTCACCCGCAGCGGCGAGGAGCGTCACCGCCCAATCTTCGTGGGACATGATCCCGTTGCACACCGAGCCGGGCTCGATCACCCCGGGCCAGCGCACGACGCAGGGCACGCGCATGCCGCCTTCCCAAGTATCCCCCTTCTGACCCCTGAAGATCGTGGCACCGCCGTCCGGCCAGGTGAACTTCTCCGCGCCGTTGTCGGTGGAAAACACCACGATGGTGTTCTCGGCGATGCCCAACTCGTCCAGCTTGCGCAGCAGGACACCGACGTGGTCGTCCAGCTCGGCCATTCCGTCCGCGTACAACCCATAGCCCGTCCTGTCCTGGTACTTCGGCTGCAGCCGGGTCCACACATGCATGCGCGTCGAGTTGTGCCAGAGAAAGAATGGCTTCCCTGCCCTGACTGCGCGCTCCATGAAGTCCAGGCTGCCGGCGAGGAACTCCTCGTCGACGGTTTCCATGCGCTTGCGGGTGATCGGACCCGTATCTTCGATGGTCTGCCTGCCGACGCGTCCGAAACGCGGATCCACGCTGGCATCGTCCGTGTCGCTCGCCCTGCACCGCAAGGCGCCACGCGGCCCGAAGCGCTGACGGAACTCGGGCGCTTTCGGATACTGCGGATCCTCGATTTCCTCCTCGGCGTTCAGGTGATAGAGGTTGCCGAAGAACTCGTCGAATCCGTGCACCGTCGGCAGATACTCGTTGCGGTCGCCGAGGTGGTTCTTGCCGAACTGACCGGTCATGTAGTCGTGGTTCTTCAGCAGGTCGGCAATCGTCGGATCCTCGGGCCGGAGTCCCAGCTCAGCCCCCGGCAGGCCGACTTTCAGCAGCCCGGTACGAAACGGATGCTGCCCCGTGATGAACGCCGCGCGCCCGGCGGTGCAGCTCTGCTGCCCGTAGTAGTCCGTGAACAGCGCCCCCTCCTCGGCGATCCGGTCGATATTGGGCGTTCGATTGCCCATCACACCGCGGTGATAGCAGGAGAGGTTCCACATCCCGATGTCGTCACCCCAGATGACGAGGATGTTGGGTTTGGTCGATTGCGCCATTGCAGCCTCCTGACGCTCTCGCCGTCCAGCGGGATGTGATCGAGTCGCTCGCTATCGCCACCCGGCGGCCGTTCGCACTACTCAAACGCGTACACCTTCTTCCAGTCGGTCTTCATGTCGACAACGGTCCAGCCCTTTGCCACGGCTTCGTCGAGGGCCTTGTCGAGCCGCCCGATGGGCGAGCTTCGGTCGTACGCCCATTCGCGCTCCGCATCGGTGTGGCGCACGATCAGGGCGAAGCGCGGCCCGGGTGCGGCCGTCGTCCACTGCAGCATCTGCAGATCCCCGTCGGAATTGCCGAACGCGGCCAGCGGGCGGCGCCCGATGTGCCTGTGGATACCGACCGGCTTGCCCGCCCCGTCGTCGAGGAGTTCGACCTGGGGCAGTTTCACGAGAACCGGCTTGCCCTCGCGCAGCTCCAACTCGAGCCGGCCCTGGCTGCCGATCACCTGCTCGGGCGGAATGCCGTAGACCCGCTGCGCCCAGGGCCGCATGAAATCGATGCCGCCACCCGAGACGATGAAGGTCTTGAAGCCGTTGTCGCGAAGATAGACAAGCAGCTCCAGCATCGGCTGATAGACGAGCTCGGTATAGGCGCGGTTGAAGCGGGGATGCCGCGCGCGCCCGAGCCATTCGTGGACACGCGCCTCGAACTCGTCGGTGCTCATCCCCGCGTGCGTCGCGGCCATCAGTTCGGCGATCGCCTTCTCTCCCCCACCGAGCGCGGTTTTCACATCGCCAGCGAGTATCGACTTGAACGGCTCGCGCGCCTGCCACTCCGGATGCCGGGGCGCCAGCAGCCTGATCTGGTCGAGCGCGAACACGAACTGGAAATACAGCGGCTACTCGGACCAAAGGGTGCCGTCGTTGTCGAATACGGCGATGCGCTCGCTCGGCTCGACGTAGGTCGTCGCACCCTGGCGCGTCACCTCGCTCACGAAGCGGATGATCGCCGCCTTCGCGGGCCCCTCGTTCCAGGATGCCAGGACCTGCGCTGCCGCCGCCGACGCCCACAGCAGACAGACGACGAGCAATGCGACCCATCCTGCGACCTCGCGCAGCGCATCGCCGGAATTGCATCGCATGGTATTCATCATCGACTCCGCCGCCTCCCTCGCGCGTCCTCGACCGTGCCTGACCGTGCCCCACTCGCCCCCGTCAGCGCACGATCGCCGCCTGCGCCTCGACCGGCCGCCCGCGCAACTGCGCCGCGATCTGCTTCGCCTCGGGCACCGCATGCGCGAAGAAACGCTTCAGCCCCCGGCACAGGTAATTCACGCCCGGCTCGCCGTCGGGCGCGCGCAGCAGCCGGTTCTTCGGGCACTCGCCCCAGCAGTCGCTCAGATACGCGCATGCCCGGCAATGCCGCGGCAGGCTCTCCGACTTCGCATAGCCGAACTGCACCTGGCGCGGCGAAAACACCATGTCCGCAAGGGATGTCGCCGACCCGATGTTGCCGAGGCGATACTCGGGACAGACGTAGTGGTCGCACGAATACACGCTGCCGTCATGCTCCAGGGCCACGCCCTTGCCGCAGGTCTCGCTGTGGACGCAGATCTGCGACGGCAATCCGAGATGCTGCGCCACCAGGGTCTCGGCGAAATTGACCAGGACCTTGCCGAAATCGCGCCGGCGCCACTCGTCCCAGACGGCGCACAGGAAGCGGCCGTATGCGTCGGGGTCGACCGACCACTCGGTCACGATCGAATCGGGGTGGTCGGGCCGCGCGCGCGGCGAGCCGATCACCGGCAGGCGCGACAGGTCATGGGTACCGGGCGCCTTGCGCTCGAACCCTCGCGCCTGGACGATCGGAATGAACTGGAGGTAGGTCGAGCCGATCTCGCGCCGCAGGAAGCGATAGACGTCGAGCGGCCGGGAGGCGTTAAACCGATTGACACAGGTCAGGGTATTGAAGGGCACGCCGAAGCGCTGCAGGAGCCTGGCCGCTGCGAACACCGTGTCGAACGTCGGGGCGCCGCGCTTGCTCACCCGGTACCTGTCGTGCAACTCCCGCGGGCCGTCGATGCTCAGTCCGACCAGGAAGCGATGCTCCTTGAGAAACTGCGCCCATTCCTCATCGAGCAACGTGCCGTTCGTCTGCAGGTCGTTCTCGATCCGTTGCCCGGGCTTCGCGTACTTCTGCTGCAGCTGGACGACCTTGCGGTAGAAGTCGAGCCCGCGCAGCGTCGGCTCCCCGCCTTGCCACGAGAACACGACTTCGTCGCCCGTCACGCCCTCGATGTACTGGCGGACGAAGCGTTCGAGAACCTCGTCCTTCATGGTCCCGGGGCCGGGACCGCCGGGCAGGTTTTCCTTGCTGAGATAGAAGCAGTAGGTGCAGTCGAGGTTGCAGGCGGAGCCCGCCGGCTTGGCCATGACGTGGAAACGCCGCCTAGCCTTGGTGCCAAGCCACTGGGGCACGTGATACTTGTCCGCGGCTGCAGCCATCGCAGGCACTCCGCACGAACCGGGCCGGTTGGCCCCAGGTGAGATTTGCGTGATCGTCGATCACTTTTCACCTTAGCCCTGCGAATGGCCTTGCGCCAGAAAAGCGGCCGGCACGCCCCAAGGACGATGCCGGCCGCGATCGCGTGCGGGGGGGGAAAGAACTCAGCCCGCCAGCGCGCGCCCGATCACCAGCTTCTGGATGTCGCTGGCACCTTCGTAGATCTGGCACACGCGCACGTCGCGGTAGATGCGCTCGACCGGGAAGTCGGTGACGTAGCCGTAGCCGCCGTGCACCTGGATCGCGTCCGAGCACACGCGCTCGGCCATCTCGGAGGCGAACAGCTTGGCCATCGAGGCCTCCTTCAGGCAGGGGCGGCCGGCGTCCTTGAGGCTGGCGGCGTGCCACACGAGCTGGCGCGCGGCTTCCAGTTGCGTGGCCATGTCGGCGAGGCGGAAGTTCACCGCCTGGTGCTCGAAGATCGGCTTGCCGAAGCTCTCACGCTCCTGCGCGTACTTCACCGCGGCTTCCAGCGCGGCGCGCGCCATGCCGAGGCACTGCGCGGCGATGCCGATGCGGCCGGCCTCGAGGTTCGACAGCGCGATCTTGTAACCCTCGCCTTCCGCGCCGATCACCGAGTCGGCCGGAATGCGGCAGTTCTCGAGCAGGATCTGCGTGGTGTCGGAGGCCTTCTGGCCCATCTTCTCCTCGATGCGGCCGACCTGGTAACCGGGTGCGCTCGCGGGCACCAGGAAGCAGGTGATGCCCTTCTTGCCGGCGGCCTTGTCGGTGACCGCGAACACGATGGCGACGTCGGCGTGCTTGCCGGTAGTGATGAACTGCTTCACGCCGTTGAGCACCCACTCGTTGCCGTCGCGGACCGCGCTGGTGCGGATCGCGGCGGCGTCGGAGCCGACGTGCGGCTCGGTGAGGCAGAAGCAGCCGAGCTTCTCGCCACGCGCGAGCGGCTTCAGCCAGGCTTCCTTCTGCGCGTCGTTGCCGAAACGGTTGAGGATGCCGCAGGGCAGCGAGTTCTGCACGCTGACGATGGTCGAGGTGGCGCCGTCGCCGGCGGCGATTTCTTCCAGCGTCAGCACCAGGCTCATGTAGTCCATGCCGGCGCCGCCCCACTCCTCGGGCACCACCATGCCGAGCGCGCCGAGCTCGGCGAGCTCCTTCAGCGCCTCGCGCGGGAAAGTGTGGTTACGGTCCCATTCGGCGGCGAAGGGGGCCAGGCGCTCCTGCGCGAAGGCACGCATCGAGTCGCGGATGAGTTCCTGTTCCTGGGTCAGAATCATTGCACTGCTGTCCTTGTAGAAGTCCTTGCTGAGGGCATGACGGGGCCGCCTCGTGAGCGGCCCCGACGCTTTCGGTCAGATTCAGCCGCAGGCCACCGAGGAATCGACCTCGATCGCCATCGCGGTGGCCTCGCCGCCGCCGATGCACAGGCTGGCCACGCCGCGCTTGAGGCCGCGCTTGCGCAGGGCGCCGATCAGCGTGACCAGGATGCGCGCGCCCGAGGCGCCGATCGGGTGACCGAGCGCGCAGGCGCCGCCGTTCACGTTGACCTTGTCGTGCGGCAGCCTCATCTCGTGCATCGCCGCCATGGTGACGACGGCGAAGGCCTCGTTGATCTCCCACAGGTCGACGTCGTCGGTGGTCCAGCCCGCCTTGGCCAGCACCTTCTGCATCGCGCCCACCGGCGCGGTGGTGAACCAGGCCGGCTCCTGTGCGTGGGTGGCGTGGCCGACGATGGTGGCGACCGGCTTGAGGCCGAGCTTGTCGGCGGTGGACTTGCGCATCAGCACCAGCGCGGCGGCGCCGTCCGAGATCGAGCTCGAGTTGGCCGGGGTGACGGTGCCGTCCTTCCTGAACGCGGGCTTCAGACCCGGGATCTTGTCGATCTGCGCCTTCAGCGGCTGCTCGTCCTTGTCGATGACGACGTCGCCCTTGCGCCCCGACACGGTCACCGGGGTCACTTCCCAGGTGAAGTCGCCGTTGTTGATCGCGGCCTGGGCGCGGGTGGTCGAGGCGATCGCGAACTCGTCCTGCGCGCTGCGGGTGAAGTTGAAGTGCCCGGCGCAGTCCTCGGCGAAGGTGCCCATCAGGCGGCCCTTGTTCTCCTTGGAATAGCTGTCTTCCAGGCCGTCGAGGAACATGTGGTCGAACATCTGGCCGTGGCCGAGGCGGTAACCCGCGCGCGCCTTGGGCAGCAGGTAGGGGGCGTTGGACATGGACTCCATGCCGCCGGCGACCATCACCTCGTTGGTGCCGGCCAGCAGCAGGTCGTGCGCCAGCATGGTGGCCTTCATGCCCGAGCCGCACACCTTGTTGATCGTGGTGCAGCCGGCCGACAGCGGCAGGCCGGCGCCGAGCGCGGCCTGGCGGGCGGGCGCCTGGCCGAGGCCGGCGGGCAGCACGCAGCCCATGATCACTTCCTCGACCTGCTCGGGCTTGAGGCGCGCACGCTCGACCGCCGACCTGATCGCGATGGCACCGAGTTGGGGCGTGGTGAGGCTGGCGAGATCGCCCTGAAAACCGCCCAGCGGGGTGCGGGCGACGGATACGATGACGACGGGATCGGACATGCGATTCTCCTGAAGAATGTCGTTGGCTGTGTCTTGCTTGATGATGGCTCGCCGCGCTCAGCCGCCGAGCGCTTCGAGGGCCGCGGCGTAGCGCGGCATGAGATCGTCGGGGCGGCTGACGTTGATGCCGAGGTCGCGGATCAGGCCGTTCTTGAGGCCGTAGATCCAGCCATGCACGGTGAGCGGCTGGCCGCGGCGCCAGGCGTCCTGCACGACCACGGTCTGCGCCACATTGGCCACCTGCTCGATGACGTTGAGCTCGCACAGGCGGTCGTGGCGCAGCGCTGCCGGCAGCGCATCGACCGCCTGCAGGTGGCGCACGTGCACGTCCTGCACGTGGCGCAGCCACAGGTCGACCAGGCCGACGCGGGCGCGCTCGAGCGCCGCCTTGACGCCGCCGCAGCCGTAGTGGCCGACCACCATGATGTGCTTGACCTTGAGCACATCGACCGCGTACTGGATCACCGCCAGCGCGTTGAGGTCGGTGTGCACGATGACGTTGGCCACGTTGCGATGGACGAAGACCTCGCCCGGCAGCAGGCCGACGATCTGGTTCGCGGGCACGCGCGAATCGGAGCAGCCGATCCACAGGTATTCCGGGCTCTGCAGGTGCGACAGCTTCTCGAAGAAGCCGGGGTCGATCTGCTGCATCTGGCGCGACCACGCCTGGTTGTAGTCGAAGAGGTGGAACAGGTTCTCGTTGTTGACCGCGTCCTCGGACCAGGTCTCGAGGTCCAGCGTCAGGAAGATCGTGCCCTCGACCGGGGTCGGGTAGTAGGCGGGCGCCTCGGTGAAACCGAGCTCGCGGTACAGCTTCACCGCGATCCGCATCGCCGGCAACGTGTCGAGCAGGATGCGGCGGTAGCCGAGCTCCACCGCGGCCTTGATCGCCGCGAGCGCGAGCTTGCGCCCGATGCCCTGGCCGCGCACGCCCGGATCGACGTAGAGCCGCTTCATCTCGCACACGCCTTCGGAGAAGCGGCGGATGCCGACGCAGCCCGCCGGCTGGCCGCCGAGGGTGGCGTAGAACAGGCGGCCGTCGGCCTCGCCGTAGGCGCCGGGCAGGTTGGCGACCTCGTCGGCGAAGCCCTGGTAGCTCAAGTCCACACCGAGCCAGGCGGCGTAATTGCGGAAGAACTGGCGCACCTGCTCCAGTTCGGCGGTGTCGGAAGCGGTCAGCGCGCGCAGTTCGGTCGTCATCGGGCAGGCTTCATCGGAAAGTGGTGTTGCGGGGCGGAGTCGGTCGAGGGCCCGCCGGGCGCAGCGGCGCCGGGCCGGGTCGAAAAGCCTCAGCCCTCGCGCTCCTTCTTGCCGTGCATGGCCATGATCGTCTGCTGCATGATGGCACACAGCGTCCATTGCTCGTCGCGGATCGCATACACGTCGGCGCGGGTCACGATCAGCGTGCGCCCCGGGCGCACCACCTCGCCGCGCGCCACCAGGCGCTGGCCGTCGGCGGGCGCGACCAGGTTCATCTTGTACTCCACCGTCAGCACGCTGGCGTCGGCCGGGGTCAGGGTGTTGGCCGCGTAACCCGCCGCCGAGTCGGCGATCATGCCCACCACGCCGCCGTGGATGAAGCCGTGCTGCTGGGTGATCTCGGGCTTGTGCGGCAGGTGGATCTCGACGTAGCCGGGCTCGACCACCGCCATCTCGGCCCCGATCAGGCCCATCGCCTGCTGCAGGCGGAAGCTCCCGCGCACGCGCTCGGCGTAGTCCGGATCACGGGGCTGGAACTGCGGCATCTCGGGTCGCATGCGGGGGTCTCCGGCGGCTGGGGTTCGGCTTGTTTTAACGTTTACGTCAACGTAAACTCAGCGCTGAAAAAACGCAAGCACCGGCCTCAGCCGACGCTCGCGCGATCGATGCGGCGGACCAGCTCCGCGCGCGCCGCCGCGGCGCCTTCGGCGTTGTCGCCGAGCAGTGCTTCGCACTGGCACTCGAGCATGTCGATCTCCTCGAGCACGGCCTCGATGTCGCGGCGCTGCTGCTCCATGGCCGCGCGGCGCACGGCCAACACCTTGAGGAAGCGCTGCAGCTGGGGCGCGGAGTTGCGCACGCCGCCGTACATGTCGAGCAGCTCGCGGATCTCGGCCAGCGACAGACCGAGGCGCTTGCCGCGCAGGGTCAGCTTGAGGCGGGTACGATCGGCCTTGGTATAAACGCGGGCGCGCCCGGCGCGGGCCGGGGTCAGCAGCCCCTGGTCCTCGTAGAAGCGGATCGCGCGCGGGGTGATGTCGAATTCGCGCGCGAGTTCGGTGATGGTGTAGGTTTGCTCGTCGGCCATGCTCGGTCACGGCGCCCGCCCCGCGCCTGCAGGGGCGACCGCAATTTATTGATTTATTTGCTGATAACAGAAAAGTCGAACGAAGTTTAAGCAGATTCCCGGGATTTGGGCAATGCGCACGCGCTCCAGCGCCTGCCCGCCCCCTCACCCGGCCACATCGACCCAGGACAGAGAGACATGCACATGACACCGGCCAGCGCAGCGACCGAACCCTACTACCCCTTCGACACCCTGCCCGAAGCCGGCACCAGTCTCGAGGTCGCGCCCGGCGTGCGCTGGATGCGCATGCGCCTGCCATTCGCGCTCGACCACATCAACCTGTGGTTGCTCGACGACGGCGAACGCGTGGCCGTCGTCGACTGCGGCTACGCCTCGGCCGACACGCAGGTGGCCTGGGACGCGGTGCTCGCCGCCGACGGCCGGCCGCTCGAACGCGTCATCGTCACCCACCACCACCCCGACCACATCGGGCTGGCCACCTGGCTGGCTGCGCGCGACGGCGCGAGCATCCACATGACCCAGGGCGAATTCCTCGCCGCGCACGCGCTCTGGCACCAGCTGCCGGGCTACTCCGTGGTCGACATGCTCGACCAGTTCCGCCGCCACGGCCTGCACGACGAGCGCCACGAGGCCCTGTCCACCCGCGGCAACGCCTATCGCCGCGGCGCGCCGGAGCTGCCGGCGCGCTACCACCGCCTGTTCGACGGCGACGAGGTGCGCATCGGCGCCCACACCTGGCGCATCGTGGTCGGCTTCGGCCACGCGCCCGAGCACGCCAGCCTTTACTGCGCCGAGCTCGGCGTGCTGATCTCGGGCGACATGCTGCTGCCGCGCATCTCCACCAACGTCAGCGTGTATGCCGCCACCCCGAACGACGATCCGCTCGGCTGGTTTCTGCGCTCACTGCGGGATTTGTGCAACATTCCCGATGACACGCTCGTGCTACCATCTCACGGCAAACCTTTCAAGGGTATTCGATCAAGAGTGGATCAACTCGTCGCTCATCACCGCGAGCGCTGCGAGGTGCTGCTGGCAGCCTGCGACACGCCGCGAACCGCGGCGGAGTTGCTGCCTACGCTGTTCCCTCGCCCGCTCGATACCCACCAGGTCATGTTCGCCATGGGGGAGGCCATCGCCCACCTCAACCACCTCGAGAGCCAGGGAGCGCTCGCGAGGCGGGTCGATGCGGACGGCCTGATCCGTTTCACCCCTTGCCGCTAAGCACGCCCAGATCCAATAACAGGAGCCCAACCCAGATGGCTGCACCCAACACCGAGACCCCGAAGGCCGAACTGCCCGATCCCCAGGAAGTCGCCAAGACCTACGCCGAGGTCGCCCGCCGCGCCTCGCACCTGATCAGCGACCACGTCCATCGCCAGCTCAAGAAAGGCGTGTCGACGCCGGCCGACGAACTCGGCATCGCCCAGGCCTTCATGGACATGATGGCCAAGCTGCTCGCCAACCCGTACAAGCTCGCCCAGGCGCAGATGAACCTGGTGTGGGACTACTTCTCGCTGTGGCAGCACTCGATGATGCGCGTCGCCGGCCTCAGCGCCGCCCCGGTCGCCGCCCCCGAGAAGACCGACAAGCGCTTCAAGGACGAGGAGTGGGAACAGCACTTCCTGTTCGACTTCATCAAGCAGTCCTACCTGATCGCCGCGCGTCACATCCATGACACCGTGTGCTGTGTGGACGGCCTCGACGAGCAGACGCAGAAGAAGGTCAACTTCTACACCCGGCAGTACATCGACGCCCTTTCGCCGTCGAACTTCGCTATCACCAACCCGGAAGTGTTCCGCGAGACGGTCAAGAGCCACGGCCAGAACCTGCTCAAGGGCCTCAACAACCTGCTGCGCGACGTCGAGGAAGGCGGCGGCAACCTGCGCGTCAAGATGACCGACACCACGGCCTTCGAGCTGGGCAAGAACGTCGCCACCACGCCGGGCAAGGTCGTGTTCCAGACCGAGATGATGCAGCTGCTGCAGTACACCCCGAGCACCGACAAGGTGCTCAAGAAGCCGCTGCTGATCGTGCCGCCCTGGATCAACAAGTTCTACATCCTCGACCTGCGCGAGAAGAACTCCTACATCAAGTGGTGCGTGGACCAGGGACACACCGTTTTCGTGATCTCCTGGGTCAACCCGGACGAGCGCCTGGCCGAGAAGAGCTTCGACGCCTACGTCAAGGAAGGCGTGATCGCCGCCCTCGACGCCATCGAGCAGCAGACCGGCGAGAAGGAAGTCAACGCCGTCGGCTACTGCCTGGGCGGCACCCTGCTCGCCACCACGCTGGCCTACCTCGCCGCCAAGCGCCAGAAGCGCATCGCCTCGGCGACCTTCTTCACCACCATGACCGACTTCACCGATCCGGGCGAACTCGGCGTGTTCATCGACGAAGGCCAGGTGTCCAGCCTCGAGAAGAAGATGTTCGAGCGCGGCTACCTGGAAGGCTCGGAGATGGCCGGCACCTTCAACATGCTGCGCGCCAACGACCTGATCTGGTCCTTCGTGGTCAACAACTACCTGCTCGGCAAGGACCCGTTCCCGTTCGACCTGCTGTACTGGAACTCGGACTCCACCCGC
>JARRBR010000175.1 GCA_029982755.1 Rhodocyclaceae bacterium | reverse complement strand
GGCCCAGGGGTCGACGACGTTACAGATGTGGGTCTCTTCCTGGATGATGATCTGGGTGTTGCGCGCGATGCGGGCGGAGAACTCGGTCGGCAGCGCGATCGCTTCGTCGAGCGCGTTGGTGTGCAGCGACTGGGTGCCGCCGAACACCGCGGCCATCGCCTCGATGGTGGTGCGCACGACGTTGTTGTAGGGGTCCTGCTCGGTCAGCGACCAGCCCGAGGTCTGCGAGTGCGTGCGCAGCATCATCGACTTCGGGCTCTTCGGGTTGAACTGCTTCATGATCCGCCACCACAGCAGGCGCGCGGCGCGCATCTTGGCGATCTCGAGGTAGAAGTTCATGCCCACCGCCCAGAAGAAGGACAGGCGGCCGGCGAAGGTGTCGACGTCCATGCCGCTGGCGATGCCGGTGCGCACGTACTCGAGGCCGTCGGCGAGCGTGAAGGCGAGTTCGATGGCCTGGTTCGCGCCCGCTTCCTGGATGTGGTAACCGGAGATCGAGATGCTGTTGAACTTCGGCATGTGCTGCGCGGTGTAGCCGAAGATGTCGGCGATGATCTTCATCGACGGGGTGGGCGGATAGATGTAGGTGTTCCGCACCATGAATTCTTTCAGGATGTCGTTCTGGATCGTGCCCGAGAGCTTGTCCTGGCTGACCCCCTGCTCTTCCGCGGCGACGATGTAGCCGGCGAGGATGGGCAGCACGGCGCCGTTCATGGTCATCGATACCGACACCTTGTCGAGCGGGATCTGGTCGAACAAGATCTTCATGTCCTCGACCGAGTCGATCGCCACGCCGGCCTTGCCCACGTCGCCGGTGACGCGCGGGTGGTCGGAGTCGTAGCCGCGGTGGGTGGCGAGGTCGAAGGCGACCGACACGCCCTGGCCGCCGGCGGCGAGCGCCTTGCGGTAGAAGGCGTTGGATTCCTCCGCGGTGGAGAAGCCGGCGTACTGGCGGATGGTCCACGGCTTGACGGCGTACATGGTAGGCTGCGGCCCGCGCACGAAGGGCTCGAAGCCGGGAAGCGTGTCGGCATGCTGCAGGCCTTCGGTGTCGGCCCGGGTGTACAGCGGCTTGACGGTCAGGCCTTCGGGCGTGATCCAGTTGAGCTTGTCGAGGTCACCGCCGGGCGCCTGCTTGGCGGCGGCTTTTTTCCAGGCCTCGAGGTCGGGCTGGGGATAGACGGGCTCGTTGGCGTTCGACATGTGAAACCTCTTGAAATCTGCGGTGGCCTGGGCTGCAGGCACGAATCGGGTTGGAACCTAAGGACAAGCCGTGCTGCGGATCGCGAACGAGCCCGCGGGCGGCGACTGCGCCGCCCGCGGCAATCGCCACGGACGGCGGTCGACGCTCCGAACTGCGACGCGCCCCCTCTCTTCCGCCGGGTGGTCCCGGCGCCTCCCATGACGCATCGCGCTGCGGAAGTTGACTTGCTCTGCAGGAAAAATAATACTTTATCCATAATTATGAATGCAATAGGCGCGACAGGCCTCGCCGCTTGCCATAGGCGAGCGTCCGTTCGTGTCCGGCGCCTGCCTCGTCCACACCAATTCTGCCCATGAACGCCTCCCGCATCGCTCCGATCGCGCTCTACCAGGAAGTTGCCGAACGCCTGCGCGAGCGGATCTTCTCGCACGAACTGCCGCCCGGCACCTGGGTGGACGAACAGGCGCTGGCCGAGCAGTACGGCATCTCGCGCACCCCGCTGCGCGAGGCGCTGAAGGTGCTCGCCTCAGAGGGGCTGGTGACGCTGAAGCCGCGCCGCGGCTGCTACGTCACCGAGATCTCCGAGCGCGACCTCGACGAGGTGTTCAGCGTGATGGCGATGCTCGAGGGCGAATGCGCCCGCCTGTCGGCGACGCGCGCGAGCGCGGACGACCTCGTCCGACTGCGCGCGATCCACGCCGACCTGGAAAAGGCCGCCGCCGCATCCGACATCGAGCGCTTCTTCGAGGCCAACCAGGCCTTCCACCTCGCGCTGCAGGAGATCGCCGACAACCGCTGGCTGCTGCACGTGATCGAGGACCTGCGCAAGGTCATCAAGCTCTCCCGCCATCACTCGCTGTTCTCCGAGGGCCGGCTGGAACAGTCGCTCACGGAGCACCGCAACATCCTCCAGGCCCTGCTCGATCGCGACGGCGCGGGCGCCGAAACGCTGATGCGCGACCACATCCGCAGCGGACGCGCGGCCCTGGCGCGGATCGCCGAGGCGAAGACCCAGGCGGCGTGAGGCCGCTGGCGCGCTACTCCGCGCCGGCCGGCGCTTCGCGCGTGACCAGCACCTGGTCGATGCGGTAGCTGTCGATGTCCACGACCTCGAACTTGTAGCCGGCGTAGAGCACGAAATCCGTGCGCCTGGGCACCTTGCGCAGGCGGTACATCAGGAAGCCGGCGACCGTCTCGTAGTTCTGGAAGCCCTCGAAGACGTCGATCTCGAGCGCCTGCATGACGTCCTCGATCGGCGTGACACCGTCGATCAGCCACGAGTTGTCGTCGCGGCGCACGATCAGCTCTTCCTGGAACGGGCTCACCAGGTCGCCCATCACCGTGTTCATGACGTCCTGCAGCGACAGCAGGCCGACCACCAGCGCGTATTCGTTGAGCACGAGCGCGAAATCTTCCTTGGCATCGCGGAAGCGCTCCAGTGCCTCGAACAGGGTCAGGCTGTCGGGCAGCATCAGCACCTTGCGCACGATCGGCTGGGTGCGCAGCGACAGGTCCTGCCCCTGCACGATGCGCGGCAGGATGTCCTTGGCGTCGACGTAGCCGATCACGCTGTCGATGCCGTCCTCGCACACCGGGAACTTGCCGTGCGGATGGGCGGCGATCTTGCGCCGGATGCTCTCCTCCGACTCGGACAGGGTCAGGAACACGATGCTCTCGCGCGAGGTCATCGCCGAGGGCACGATGCGCGAATCGAGCTCGAACACGTTGCTGATCAGGTGCTGCTCCTGGCGCAGCAACGCGCCGGCCTGCGCGCCGGCGTCGGCCATGGCCATGATGTCGTCGGCGGTGATGTCCTCGATGCGTGCGCTCGGCAGCTTGAACCAGCGGAAGATGAGGTTGGCCGCGCCGTTGAACACCCACACCAGCGGCCCGAACAGCCAGATGCAGGCCTGCATCGGCCGCACCACCGCCACCGCGATGCGCTCGGGCTGGACCATCGCCAGCCGTTTCGGCATCAGGTCGGCGAACAGCACGAACAGCGAGGTCACGAGCACGAAGGAGGCGATGAAGGCGACGGTGCCGAGCATCGGCCCGTCGTAGAACGTGCGCAGGAGCTCGGTGAGGTAGGGCGACAGCGCCTGCTCGCCGACGACGCCGGCGAGGATGGCGACGGCATTGAGGCCGATCTGCACCACGGTGAAGAAGTTGCCCGGGCTGTCCTGCAGCGCGAGCACGCGCTGGGCGTTGACGTGCCCGCCTTCGGCCATCAGGCGCAGCTTGATCTTGCGCGAGGCCGCGAGGGAGATCTCGGACATGGAAAAGAAGGCGCTGGCTGCGATCAGCAGCACGATGACGAGCAGTTCGTTGACGGGCACGACGACTCCTTTGGGATGAAGGTCCCGCCGGAAGGCAAAACCACGGGGAATGGCGGTCGAGTCTACCATCCGCAACCGGCAGGCGTTGCGGACGGGGCGCGGCCGCTCCTCGTCTCCCGCCAACGAAAAACCCGCCCGGCGCGACGCGCGGGGCGGGTTTCGGGGTTCGGCGCCCGGAGCGCCGGACGGGCGATCAGTGCGACGAAGCGGTGGCCGCCCCCACGCCGGTCTGGGCGCGCACGTACTGGTCCTCGAAGGCTTCCTTCTCGGCTGCCGCGGCCTTGCTGCTGTCCAGCGTCGAGAACAGCCAGGTCATGAAGAAGGCGATCGGCATCGAGAACAGCGCCGGCTGGGTGTAGGGGAAGATCGCCGAGGCGTTGCCCAGCACGTCCACCCACACCGACTTCGACAGCAGCACGAACAGCACCGCGCTGACCAGGCCGGAGTAGCCGCCCACCAGGGCGCCCTTGGTGGTCAGGCCCTTCCAGTACATCGACAGGATCAGCACCGGGAAGTTGGCCGAGGCCGCCACGCCGAAGGCGAGCGCGACCATGAACGCGATGTTCATCTTCTCGAAGGCCATGCCGAGCAGCACCGCGACCACGCCGAGACCGATGGTGGCGAACTTCGACACTTTGAGCTCGGTCGCTTCGTTGGCCTTGCCCTTCATGATGACGCGCGAGTAGATGTCGTGCGAGATCGCCGACGCGCCCGCCAGCGCCAGGCCGGCCACCACCGCGAGGATGGTCGCGAACGCCACCGCCGACAGGAAGCCGAGCAGGAGGTTGCCGCCGACCGCGTTGGCCAGGTGCATGGCGATCATGTTGCCGCCGCCGATGACCTTGCCGCCGATCTGGCCGCCTTCGAAGAACTCGGGGTTCTGGCCGACGATGATGATCGCGCACAGGCCCATGATGGCGATGACGTTGAAGAAGTAGGCGACGATGCCCGAGGCGTAGAGCACGGACTTGCGCGCTTCCTTGGCGTCGGTCACGGTGAAGAAGCGCATCAGGATGTGCGGCAGGCCGGCGGTACCGAACATCAGGCCGAGGCCGAGCGAGATCGCGGTGACCGGATCGGCGAGCAGGCTGCCGGGGTTGAGCAGCTTCTCACCCAGCTTGTGCACTTCCATCGCGCGGGTGGTCAGCTCGTCGAACGAGAAGCCGAACTGGCTGAACGCGAGCAGGCCGACCGCGGTGCCGCCGACCAGCAGCATGCAGGCCTTGATGATCTGCACCCAGGTGGTGGCGACCATGCCGCCGAAGGTCACGTACACCATCATCAGCGCGCCGACGACGACGAGCGCGATGTTGTAGTCGAGGCCGAACAGCAGCTTGATGAGCTGGCCGGCGCCGACCATCTGCGCGACGAGGTAGAAGCACACCACGGTCAGCGAGCTCACCGCGGCCATCGTGCGCACCTTGCCCTGGTCGAGGCGGTAGGCGGTGATGTCGGCGAAGGTGAACTTGCCCAGGTTGCGCAGGCGTTCGGCCATCAGGAACAGGATGATCGGCCAGCCGACGAAGAAGGA
>JARRBR010000048.1 GCA_029982755.1 Rhodocyclaceae bacterium | reverse complement strand
CTGCTCGAGCGGCGGGCAGGGCGGCAGCGCCGCGGGCGGCGCCAGGGGCGCGGCCGGCCGCAGCCCCGCCGACTCCACCGCCTGGCGGAAGGCCGTGAACACCTTCGGCAGACGCGCCAGCGCAAACGGCAAGGCCGCCGGATCGAGCAGGCTCGACTGCCACACCGTCGTCACCCGCAAGCCCGCCGCGCGCAGCGCCGCGACCTCGCCCTCTTCCTCCGGCGCCGCGATCGCCTCGCACGTCACCCGGTCCGTCCCCAGCGCGCGCGCCAGCAGCGGCAGGACCTCAGTCGGCGCGCCACGCAGCTGCAGCAGCCGGCTGCCCCGCGCACGCAGGGCCGCGTCCAGATCATCCAGCGCCGCCGCGAGGAACGCGCGCCGATGCGCCCCGCGGCGCGCGAAGCCCCAGCGCGTCGGCGCGTCGACGGCGGGGTCGTGGCAATACACCGGAATCAGGCCCCCGGCCGACGCGCAGGCCTCGGCCAGCGCCGGGTTGTCGCCCAGGCGCAGATCGTTGCGGAACCAGTGGATCACGAGTTCCAGCGCCATCAGCACGTCCCCGCCCGGGCGCGACTCCGCCGGCAGCGCTCCGAGCAGTAGCGCACCTCGTCCCACACCCGCGCCCACTTCTTCCGCCACGCAAACGGCCGCCCGCAGCCCGCGCACGGCTTGGTCGGCAGATCGCCCTTGCGCCGCATTCCCATCATTCCGCCCCTCAGAACCCCAGATCCAGCTGGACCGCAATGCCAGCACTCCCAGCACTCGTCGCGGCCTTGCACCGCCGCCCTGCCGGCCGCTTGCGCGACCCATGGCGATCGACGATCGCCGCCTTCGCCGCCCGCACCGCCGGCTCCGCGCGCAGCGCATGCACGCGCGCCTTGGCCGCCCGCGTCGCCACCTCCAGATCCACCAGCGGCAGCGCGATGTCTTCGCCAAGCCGCAACCCGTGGCGCGCAGCCAGTTGCGTCGGCATGCGCCACGGCTCGAACAGCCAGGCATCCGGCACCCGCCGCAGCGCGGGCAGCCAGCGCCGCACGAACACGCCCTGCGGGTCGTGGTCGCGCGCCTGCTTGATCGGGTTGTAGACGCGCGTGGTGTTGATGCCCGTGGTGCCCGACTGCATCTGCAGCTGGCTCCAGTGGATGCCCGGCTCGTAGTCGATGAAGGCGCGCGCCAGCCACAACCCGACCTCGCGCCAGTGCAGCCACAGCGGGTAAGCCGCCACCGACACCAGCATCGCGCGCATGCGGAAGTTGATCCATCCGGTGGCGCGCAGCATCGCCACGCAGGCATCGACCAGCGGCCAGCCGGTGCGCCCGGCCACCAGCGCGTCGAAATGCGCCGGGTTCCACTCGCCCTCGCGCAGCCCGTCGTAGCCGCGATGCAGGTTGCAGAACTCCAGCGCCGGCTCGCTCTCGAGCTTCTGGATGAAATGGCAGTGCCAGTACAGGCGGCTGAGGAAGGCCGACAGGCCGGCGCGGCGGCGGTCGCCCTCGGGCAGCGCGGCGACGCGCGCGCGGGTGGCCTGCACCACCTCGCGCAGACTGACGCAGCCCCACGCCAGATACGGCGACAGGCGCGAGCAGGCGCTCGGCGCCTTCAGCGGCGAGGAGATGCCGCCGCGGTACTGGCCGCTGCGCGCATCGAGAAAGTCGTGCACCACCTCGAGCGCGGCGCGCCGCCCCCCGCGCTGGCGTTGCGGCGGCTGGAAGGCGTCGAGGCCGAGCGCCACCGCTTCCGGTGCCCGCGCCGCGACGATCGCGCCCGGCGCCGGCCAGGTCGCACCATCGCCCGGCTGCAAGTCAGCCGGCAGCGGCGCAAAGGCCAGCCGCGACGCATCCGGCAGCCCGGCCTGCGGCGCGGCGACGTGCGCCTCCCACGCCGCCTGCCAGCGGTCGCGATCGTCCAGCCGGCGCACCACGCCGAACTGCGGCAGCTCGTGCCAGCGCACGCCGCGCGCCCGGCACCAGGCCGCCACCGCGAGATCGCGCGCGTAGCTCGCGCCGTTGCCGGTCTCCTCGTGCGAGTAGAGGGCGTCGAAGGGCGCCGCGGCGTGCAGGCGGTCGAGCACCGCCACCGCCTCGCCCACCATCAGGTGCAGCCGGCCACCCAGGGGACGCAGCGCGGCATGCAACTCGCGCGCGCTCTCGAGCATGAACTCGTAGTGCTGGCGCGCGGCGTCCGGCTGCGCCCACAGCGCGGGCTCGACGATCGCCACGCACAGCACCGGCCCCTGGCGCGCGGCCGCGGCCAGCGCGCCATGGTCGGCGAGGCGGAAATCGCGCTTGAACCAGACCAGTCCGTATCCCATCCGCTGCTCCCGCGGCCCGCAGGCGGGGGCGCCCGCTGCACCGCCCCGGGCCGGCCGGCTCAGGCCAGGGCCGTCTCCGCCAGCACGCAGTGCGCGAGCGCACGGCCGCTGAGCCAGGCGCCCTCGACGCGACCGCCGTGCAGCCAGTCGCCGCACAGCCCGATGCCGTCCTCGACACGCCAGACGTAGCCCTCCGCCACCGCGGACTCGGTGATCGCGTAGCGCCAGCGGTGGGCCGACCACACCACCGGCACCTCGCCGCCCAGCGCGCGGAAGGCGGCGATCAGTGCGCTCGCCACGCGTTCGGGCGTGTCCTCGATGTGGGCCTCGCTCCACTCGGCGCTCGCGTGCAGGGTCCAGGTCTCCATGCCCGCGCGTCCCGGCTTGCTGGTGTCGCGCGCAATCCAGCGCAAGGGGCCGTCATTGACGAAGGCGGCGTCGAAGTCGAGCGCGAGCGGCGCGTCGAAGCGCGCCATCAGCGCCCAGCAGCCCTGCATGCGCGCCGCGCCCGCGATCGCGGCGAGCCCGGGCGCCACCGGCTGCAGCAAGGGCACCGCCTGCGGCGCCGGCACCGCGAGCAGCACGCCATCGAAGGCCTCGGGCAGCAGACCGTGCTCGGCAGTGGCGAGCTCCCAGCCATGGTCGTAGCAGTGGAGCGCATTCACCGTGGCCTGCAGGCGCAGGTCGAGGCCTTCGGCGAGGTGACGCGCCGGCGCGGTCATGCGCGGCGTGCCGACATGGCGGACCAGGGCGGCGCCCGCCCCGCCCACCGCCTCGCGCTGGCCGTCCGCCCCGAACACCGTCAGCCGCGGCTGCCAGCGCGCCGCCACCCCCGCCGCCAGCCAGTGCGCGACTTCGGCCTGGAAGCGCGGGTCGCGTGCGGTGAAGTACTGCGCGCCGTGATCGCAGGCCCAGCCTTCGCCGCGCCGGGTGCTCATGCGGCCTGCAGGGCCGCGGCTCTTGTCGAGGACGGTGACGCGCACGCCGGCCGCGGTGAGCGCCCGCGCGCAACTCAGGCCGGCGATGCCGGCACCGACCACGGCGTAGTGGAGAGGAGGATTCATGGGCGCATCCCTCGCTGGCAGGGGTCCGCAGTGCGGACGGAGATCGACTCGTAACAGCTGCAATATACCCTTTTTGTCCTGGACAAAAAAGATTCGAGTTACTAGCATTCAGTTGCAGGTAAACAATTTTTCCAGCACACACGCCGCTCGACCGCAGCATACGTCCTGGACACCGACACCACCCTACACGAGCCGATCGACTCCGCCACCGCGATGAACGCCAGCCACCCCGACCCCCTCCGCAACACCGCCCGCTGGCTCGGCTACGCCGGCCTGATCCCCTTCCTGGTGCTCGCCCCCGCCAGCCTGCTCGACGGCCACCATGGCTTCACCTGGAGCGACGCGCTCTACGCCTACGGCGCGGTGATCCTCAGCTTCGTGTGCGCGCTGCACTGGGGCTTCGCGATGGCGCTGCCCGGCCTCGACGACGCGCGCCGCCGGCGCACGATGCTGTGGAGCGTGGTGCCTTCGCTGATCGCCTGGCCGGCGCTGCTGCTGGTGCCGATGGAAGCCGCCGTGCTGCTGGTGAGCGGCTTCGTGCTGCATTACGTCCAGGACCGCCGCCTCGCCCGCCACGCCGAGTTGCCGGCCTGGTACCTGCCGCTGCGCCTGCAGCTGACGACGGTCGCCTGCCTGAGCCTGATCGCCGGCGCCTTCGTGACCCTGCCCTACTGACCCGGTCGCCGACGCGAACCCCAAGGAGCACCGCCCGATGGATACCGAAGCCCGCGCCGCCGCCGTCCCCGGCGGCCGCCTGTCCCGCCTCGCCCGCCTGGGTTCGCTCGCCACCGGGGTCGCCGGCGGCATGCTGGCCGAGGGCGCGCGCCAGCTCGCCGCCGGCAGGCGGCCCAGGGTCAGCGAGCTGGTGCTGACCCCGGCCAATGCCCGCCGCGTCGCCGACCAGCTCGCGCAGCTGCGCGGCGCGGCGATGAAGGTCGGGCAGCTGATGTCGATGGACGCCGGCAACCTGCTGCCGCCCGAGCTCGCCGACATCCTCGCCCGCCTGCGCGAGGACGCGCGCACGATGCCGATGAGCCAGGTGGTCGAGGTGCTGGAGACGCACTGGGGCAAGGGCTGGGAGCAGAGCTTCGCGCGCTTCTCCTTCACCCCCTGCGCCGCGGCCTCGATCGGCCAGGTCCATCGCGCGCGCACCCGCGACGGCGAGGAGCTGGCGATCAAGCTGCAATACCCCGGCGTGCGCCGCAGCATCGACAGCGACGTGGACAACGTCGCCACCCTGCTGCGCGTCTCCGGCCTGCTGCCGAAGGCGCTGGACCTCGCGCCCTTGCTCGACGAGGCCAAGCGCCAGCTCCACGAGGAGGCCGACTACCGGCGCGAGGCCGCCAACCTGCAGCGCTTCGCCGGCCTGCTCGCCGGCGCAGACGAGTTCCTGCTGCCGCAGCCGATGGCGGCGCTGACGCGCAGCGACATTCTGGCGATGAGCTGGGTGGAGGGCGTGGCGGTGGAGTCGCTCGCCGACCCGCAGACGGCCGACCAGGCCCAGCGCGACCGCATCGCCGGCCTGCTGATCGGGCTGCTGTTCCGCGAGCTGTTCGAGTTCCGCCTGATCCAGACCGATCCCAACTTCGCCAACTACCGCTTCGATGCGCAAGGCGGGCGCCTGGTGCTGCTCGACTTCGGCGCCACCCGCGTCTATCCCGAGGCCGTGGTCGAGGCCTACCGCCGCCTGATGGCCGCCGCCATCCGCGGCGAGCGTGCGGCGATGGGCGAGGCGGCGCAGGCGATCGGCTACTTCCGGGACGGCATCCACGCCCACCAGCGCGAGGCGGTGATCGACCTCTTCGCCACCGCCTGCGAGCCGCTGCGCCACGCCGGCGCCTACGACTTCGGCGCCAGCGACCTGGCCGTCCGCCTGCGCGATGCGGGCATGAAGCTGAGCATGGAGCGCGATTTCTGGCACACCCCGCCCGCCGACGCGCTGTTCCTGCACCGCAAGCTCGGCGGGCTGTACCTGCTCGCCGCCCGCCTGCGCGCGCGCGTCGACGTAGGCAGGCTGGCCCGGCCCTGGCTCGGCTGAGCCGCTGCCGGACGCCGCCGGCCGGACCTGGGCCCGGCCGGGCCGCGGGCGCTCAGCGCGCGGCCGTGAACACCGTGAGCACGCCGGTGTAGCCGTAGAGCCGGCTGTGCGCGATCTCGCCGCCGGCGAAGAAGCCCGCCAGCGGCACGTCGCCGATCACGTCGCGGATGGTCGCAAGCTCGGCCGCCGGCCGGCCGAAGTGCGGCCCGCCGCGGCCCGAGCAGCTCACATACACCGCGCCCAGCGCCACGCATCCGCTCGCCGCCAGCTCGTCGCGGATCTCGCGCGCGATGCGGCGCAGGTCGGCGAGCGCGGCCTCGGGGTCGCGGCGGCAGAAGATCAGCCACGCGCCCCGCTCGACGGTATCGCCGATCGCCACCACCCCGGCGCGCGGATCGAGGCCGACGATGTTGCGCACCAGCATGTCGGCCCCGAAGGCCGCGGGCGCGACGACGTCGAAATCCTCCCCCGGATGCAGCCCGACCAGCGTGCTCGACAGCGCCTCGGCGAGCGGCTCCAGCTCCATGTCCGGCGGCAGGCCGAGGTCCTCCAGCGCGCAGTCGAGCGCGGGCCGGCCGTCGAGCGTGACCACGATGTTGTCCTGGGCGCGGCTGACGATGCGCCGCGGCCCGATCGGCTGGCAGCCCTGGGTGACGCGCGACAGGACGCCGACCTCGGCGGAGAAGGCCACCCCGGACAGCCCGCCGCCGTCGAACACCGCGTCGGCGATCTGCACGCTGCGCCCGCGCGAGGCGCTGAGCCCGCCGAACAGGTAGCCGCTGGCGGTACGCGCGGCAAGCTCCGGCAGCAGCTCCTGCAGGTCGGGCGTGCGCCCGTCGGCATGCACCAGCGCGGTGTGGGGGTGGAAGTCCTCGCTGTCGGCGCGCAGCGGCTGGCGGCCGGAGAAGACCCGGAACGCGTTGCGCGGCAGCGGTGCCAGCATCAGCGCGAGCGCCGGCTGGTCGAAATGCTCGGCGCCGGTGGCGGCGACGCCGACGCCCACCGTGCCCACCCAGTGCACGCCGGGCAGGCGGTGCTGGAGCTCGGCGAGGATCGCCTCGGCCTCGTCGGCGAAGGCATCGGTGAGGTAGCACAGGCCAAGCGTGTACTCCGCCGGCACCTCGCCGCCGTCGGCGGCATGGGCGGTGGCGACGCGGGCGTCGTGCAGCATGTCGTCGAGCGCGCGCCGCAACGCCACCCGCCAGTCGCGGTGGGCGGCGTGGGCGGCGGCGAAGCGGATCGGGTTCATGCCGCCTCCGTGCGCAGGAAGTCCTCCAGCGCGGCCGCCACCTGCTCGGGCTGGTCGTGCTGCAGGTTGTGGCCGGCATCGGCGATGGTCACCACGCGCCGCTCGGCGAAGCAGTCGAGGCGGCGCTGCAGCGCGTCCGGATCGTCGCCGAAGCGCTCATTCACGTAGCCATGCTCGGCGAACAGCATCAGCGTCGGCGCCCGCACCAGGCGCCAGCACGCCATCACGTCCTCGATGCGATAGACGAAGGGCGAGGACACCTTGTGCCAGGGATCGCAGGCCATCTCCACCCGCCCGTCGGCGCCGACTCGGCCGACGTGGCGGGCGAGGAATTCCGCCCGCGCCGGGGTCAGGCGCGGATTGACCGCGCACAGCCGGCGCGCGAAGGCGGCGTGGTCGGCATAGGTGCGCAGCTGCGGCGCCTCGCGCTGGCCGTCCAGCCACTTGCGCAACAGGAAGGGCGAGTCGGCATCGGCCGGCGGCTTGAGGCCGAGGAAGTCGAGCATCGCCAGTTGCCCGACGCGCTCGGGGCGCAGCCCGGCATAGACCCCGGCCACCGCGGCGCCCATGCTGTGGCCGACCAGGCGCACCGGCCCCGTGGGCACGTAGTGGTCGAGCAGCACCTCGAGGTCGGCGTAGTAGTCGGGGAACCAGTAGGGATGGCCGAACCAGGTGCTGCCGCCGAAGCCGCGCCAGTCGGGAGCGATGACCTGCCAGTCGCCGCGCAGCGCGTCGACGACGAACTGGAAGGTGGGCGAGGAATCCATCCAGCCGTGCAGCAGGAACAGCGGCGGCGCATCGGCCGGGCCCCAGCGGCGCACGGTGTAGCGCAGGCCGCGCACCGGCAGCTGCTCGGTGACGGAGGGTTTGTGGACAGGGGCGGAGGCGGGCTGGACGGACATGCGGTGGGCGGCTTTTTACGTGACAATCACGCCTTCATTCTAGCTGCCCGCGACGCTCCGCCGCCTCCCCTCTACCGCCCCCGCGCCACCATCCGCCTGCCCTGCCGCATGACCGACCCCGCCCTGCTGCGCCGGCGCTTTCTCGCCGAAGCGCGCACCCTGCGCAACGAGCGCCGCGATTTCCACGAATGGCATCGCGGCCGCCCGCACTACCTGCTGTGGGCGCTCGACGTGGACACGCCGCCGCTGCGCGCGCGCGTGGCCGAGGCGCAGCGCGCGCTCGACGGCCTGCTGCTCGCCGGCTACCGGCGCCAGCCCCACGTCACGCTGGCGCTGTGCGGCTTCCCGGCGACCGAGGCGACGGCGGACGACGAATTCGACGCGCGCCTGATCGCCGCCCAGCTCGCCGCGCTGCAGGCCGCTGCACCCGCCCCCTTCGCGCTCGAGATTGGCGGCCTGGAGAGCTTCTCGTCCGCCCCCTTCCTCAGCGTGCACGACGCCGGCGACGCGCTCGCCACCATCAGGCGCTGCCTGCACGCCGACGCCCCCCACCCGCAGGGCGACTACGTGCCGCACGTCACGGTCGGCTTGTATGCCGGCGCCTGGCCCACCGCTGCGGTCGCACGCCGCTTCCAGACCCTGGCCGACGCGCCCCGGCTCCCCTGCCGCGTCACCCGCCTGAGCCTGATGGGCTACGCGGCCGCCGACATCGGCGGCGCGCTGTTCACGCTCGCCGACTACGAACTCGGCACGCATGAGCTGCGCTGGCGCGACACGAAGGCCGCGCCGGCGGGCACGGGCACTGCCCTCACCACCACGGCAGGGCAGCGGGCCCCGCATGCGGAGACGCCGTGACCACGCCCCCTCCCGCCGGCGCGACGGATCGCCCGGCCTCGCCGCTAGCGGTCTTCATCGCCTTCAGCCTGCTCGCGCTGCAGGGCTTCGGCGGCGTGCTCGCGGTGGCGCAGCGCGAGCTGGTCGACCGCCGCAACTGGCTCAGCCGCGCGGAGTTCGTCGAGCTGTACGCGGTGGCGCAGCTGCTGCCCGGCCCCAACGTGGTCAACCTGTCGCTGATGATCGGCGACCGCTATTTCGGCTGGCGCGGCGCGCTGGCCGCGATCGGCGGCATGCTGCTGGCGCCGCTGCTGGTGGTGCTGGCGCTGGCCGCGAGCTACCAGCAGCTGGCGCAGTACCCGGCGGTGGCCGGCGCGCTGCGCGGGATGGGTGCGGTCGCGGCCGGGCTGATCCTGACCATGGCCCTGAAGATGCTCGCCACCCTGCGCGGCAACGTGCTCGGCCCCGCGCTGTGCACCGCGCTCGGCCTGGTGACGCTGGCCGCGATCGCGGTGTTGCGCATGCCGCTGGCCTGGGTGGTGATCGGCCTCGGCCTGAGCGGCTGGGGGCTGGCGCGCTGGCGCATCGCGCTGCTCGATGCACGCAGGGCGCGCTCGCGCAAGGACGACGAGTCATGCTGAGCACCCTGCCCGCGGCCGAGCTGCTCGATCTCTTCCTGCGCTTCCTGACGCTGTCGCTGCTGTCGATCGGCGGGGCGATGTCGACCGCGCCCGAGATGCACCGCTACCTGGTGGTCGAGCGCGGCTGGCTGGGCGAGGCCGACTTCACCACCGCGATCGCGCTCGCCCAGGCCGCGCCCGGGCCCAACGTGCTGTTCGTGCCGGTGCTCGGCTTCCAGGTCGCCGGCCTGGCGGGCGCCGCCGCCGCGCTGCTCGGCATCCTGCTGCCGTCGACGCTGCTGTCGCTCGGCGTCAGCCGCTGGGGCGCCACGCGCCGCGACACGCCGCTGGTGCGCGCCTTCACCGCCGGCCTGGCGCCGGTCACCGTCGGCCTGACCTTCGCCACCGGCTGGCTGCTCGCGCTGCCCTTCCTCGCCAACCCGGCGCAGCGCGCCGGCGCGCTGCTGCTGATCGCGCTCACCGCGGCGGTGACGCTGAAGACGAAGCTGGCGCCGATGTGGATGATCGCGGTCGGCGCGACGCTGGGCGCGGCCGGGTTCATGTAGACCACAATCCTCTAGCCGCGCCGATGTCACCGCGGTACTCGCGCAGTGCGTTGTCGATCGGCACCCAATTGAGCAACCTCAGGAAATCGACCCCCGTGTATTGGTTTGTGCTGATGCGATCGGTATGATCCTGATTTCATTGGTCATCCCGAAATCTCATTCAGGTAATCGCACGAAACGTGTTTTTTGCTCACTCCACGCAGCGCAATGACAGGTCCGACTGGCAGACTCTGGCCGAACATCTCCAGAGTGTCGCAGCGTTGGCAGCGGACAGCGCGAGCATCTTTGGCGCTTCGGAGTTGGCGAGGGTTGCTGGGCTGCTCCATGACCTTGGCAAATATTCGGACGAGTTCCAGCGCCGCATCGCCGGCGATGCGATTCGGGTAGATCACGCAACCCACGGCGCCAGGCTTTCTGTCGAGCGCTACGCCCAGATTGGCACGCTGCTCGCATACGGAATCGCCGGCCATCACGCCGGTTTGGCCAACGGAAGCGACGGAGGCGAACGCACCGCGCTTCGCGAGCGACTGAAGGGTGTCGGGCTGCCGCCGTTGAAGGGTGACTGGCAGCGCGAAATCACGCTCCCCAATCAGCTAGCTCCGCCGCGGCTTTCTCCACACAAGGAACGCAGCAGCTTCCAGTTCGCCTTCCTTGCACGCATGCTTTTCTCGTGCTTGGTCGATGCGGACTATCTCGACACCGAAGCCTTCTATGATCGTATAGCGCTTCCCACGCAGCCCAAGGACCGCAGCAAGCTGCGTGCGCTCGAAGTGCCCACACTGCTCACGCTGCAGGAACGACTCGAGACCTACCTCTCCGGTTTCACCGCAGACTCGCATGTCAATCGCGTCCGGGCGGACATCCTCGCTCACACGCGCAATGCCGCGCAGCAAAGCCCGGGGCTGTTTTCGCTCACCGTCCCGACCGGCGGTGGCAAGACCTTGGCTTCACTCGCGTTCGCACTCGACCACGCCATCCGGCATGGGCTGCGGCGGATCATCTTCGTCATTCCCTTCACCAGCATCGTCGAACAGAACGCAGCGGTGTTCCGAACCGCGCTGGGCGATTTAGGACAGGCGGCCGTGCTGGAGCACCACAGCGCCTACGTCGCCGCGCAACTCCCTCGCTCGGACGCCGAGCGCTATCAGGCCCGGGAAAAGTTGCGCCTGGCGATGGAGAACTGGGACGCGCCCATCATCGTCACCACTGCCGTGCAGTTCTACGAGAGCCTGTTCGCGGCGCGTCCGTCGCAATGCCGCAAGCTGCACAACATCGCCGGCAGCGTGGTCATCCTCGACGAAGCGCAGACCCTGCCGCTCAAGCTGTTGCGGCCGGCGGTCGCGGCCATCGACGAACTGGCCCGCAATTACCGCAGCAGCATCGTCCTGTGCACCGCCACCCAACCAGCCTTGAACACGCCGGATTTTCGCGGTGGGCTGGAGAACGTGCGCGAACTCGCCCCGGACCCGCCGGAGCTCTTCCGCAAGCTCGACCGGGTGCGCGTGTGCCACGTCGGTACCCTCGACGATGACGCGCTCGCGGCGCAACTCCGCGATCTCGATCAGGTGCTGTGCATCGTCAACAACCGTCGCCACGCCCGCGCCCTGTATCAGGCGCTCGCCGACCAACCCGGCGCGCGCCACCTGACCACGCTGATGTGCGCCAAACACCGTAGCCAGGTGCTCGCCGAGGTGCGTATGCGCCTCACGGCCGGCGAGCCCTGCCGGCTGGTGTCGACCTCGTTGATCGAAGCCGGCGTCGACATCTCGCTGCCCACCGTCTACCGCGCCGAAGCCGGCCTCGACTCGGTCGCCCAGGCCGCGGGCCGCTGCAACCGCAACGGCGAGCGCGCAGCGGAGCTGAGCGAGGTGCGAGTGTTCGCCACCGCCAACGGTGACTGGGCACCGCCGCCGGAACTGCGTCAGTACGCCCAGGCCGCGCAGGAGGTCATGCGCCAGCCGCAGTTCCGCGACGATCCGCTATCCCCGCCCGCGATCGAGGCCTATTTCCGACTGCTTTACTGGCAAAAGGGCGACAAGGAACTGGATGCCGCGAACCTGCTTGGCCTGTGCGCGGAAAGCCGCATCGACTCCTTGCCGCTGGAAACGCTGGCGGCCAAGTTTCGCATGATCGACACGGTCCAGATGCCGGTAATCGTGCCATTCGATGACGACGCGCGCCGCGACATCGAAAGCCTGCGCTATGCGGAAAAGAGCGGTGGTCTTGCGCGCAAGCTGCAGCCCTACCTCGTGCAATTGCCGCGCAACGGCTTCGATGCGCTGCGCAAGGCGGGGGCGATTCAGCCGGTCGCGCCGGAGAAATGGGGGGAGCAGTTCATGGAACTCGTGAATATGGATATCTACAGTCGGGAGTTTGGCATCTGGTGGGATGAGCCCACGTTCATGAACTCTGCGAGCACGATCATTTGAGGGAGGAAGCGCATGAGCTACGGAATCCGCCTGCACGTCTGGGGCGATCGGGCCTGCTTCACGCGGCCAGAAATGAAGGTTGAGCGGGTGAGCTACGACGTCATCACGCCGTCGGCCGCGCGCGGCATTCTGGAGGCCATTCACTGGAAGCCCGCGATCCGCTGGGTGGTGGATCGCATCCATGTGCTCAAGCCGGTGCGCTTCGAATCCATCCGCCGCAACGAGGTCGGCGGCAAGCTGTCACCCGGCAACGTGAGCAGGGCGATGAAGGCGGGCACCACCGCCGGGTTGGCAACCTATGTCGATGAAGACCGCCAGCAGCGCGCCGCCACCGTGTTGCGCGATGTGGCCTACGTGATCGAGGCCCACTTCGAACTCACCGACAAGGCGGGGCCGGACGATTCGGTGGGCAAGCATCTGGACATCTTCAACCGCCGCGCCCGCAAAGGGCAGTACTTCCACGCACCGTGCCTGGGTGTGCGCGAGTTTCCCGCCCATTTCAGCCTGATCGAGGACGGTCAACCGCTGCCCGACGCGCACCCCGAACGCGATGCGGACAAGGACCTGGGCTGGATGCTGCACGACATCGATTTCGCCCGGGACATGACGCCGCGCTTCTTTCGCGCGCAGTTGAAGGCAGGCGTCATCGAGGTGCCGCCGTGGCAGGGCGAGGGGGTCAAGTCATGATCCTGCAGGCGTTGAACCGCTATTACGAGCGGCTGATCGAGCAAGATGCCGAGGATGTGGCGCCTGCGGGCTGCAGCCCGGAAAAGATCAGCTTCGAGATCCTGCTCACGCCGGATGGCGATGTGGCGCAGGTCAACGACATTCGCGACACCTCCGGCAAGAAGCCCCTGCCGCGCATGCTCAATGTGCCGCAGGCCGAAAAACGCACGGTGGGCATCAAGTCCAACTTTCTGTGGGACAAGACCAGCTACGTGCTTGGCGTAAGCAACACCAGCAAGCGCGCCGACAAGGAGCACGAGGCCTTCGTCGAGTTGCACCAGACCGCGCTCGCCGGCGCGGACGACCCCGGACTCAAGGCCTTGCTCAACTTTCTGCGCGACTGGTCGCCGGAGCAGTTCGAGGCACGTGGCTTCCCGCCCGACATGGTCGACGCCAACCTCGTGTTCCGGCTGGACGGCGAACATTGCTATCTGCACGACCGGCCAGCCGCGCGGGCGGTGCGTGCCCGCTTGCTCGCGGGCGACGCAGGGCAGGAGACGACGGCAAGCGGAGCGGTCTGCTTGGTCAGCGGGGAAGTGGCGCCAGTGGCCCGCCTGCATCCCGCGATCAAAGGTGTGAATGGCGCACAAACCATGGGGGCGTCCATCGTTTCCTTCAACCTCGACGCCTTCACCTCCTACGCCAAGAGCCAGGGCGACAACGCGCCGGTATCCGAACAGGCCGCCTTCGCCTACACCACGGCGCTGAACTATCTGCTGCGCCGGGGAGAACACAACCGCCAGCGCCTGCAAGTGGGCGACGCCTCGGTGGTGTTCTGGGCCGAAGCGGCCGATGCGCAGCAGGCGAGCGCGGCCGAGAACCTCCTTGCCACCTTGTTCAGCCCGTCCGCCGATGATGCCTCGGAGGCGGCGCGGGTGCGCGCGGTGCTGGACCGCATCGCGAAAGGCCGCCCGGTGGCGGACCTCGCGCCCAATCTCGAACCCGGCACCCGCATGTATGTGCTGGGCCTCGCACCCAATGCCTCGCGCCTGTCGGTGCGCTTCTGGCAGGTGGATACGCTTGGGGTGCTCGCGGGCCGGATCGCCCAGCATGCGGAAGACCTGCGTCTGGAGCCGCTGCCGTGGCGTACCGAACCGTCCGTGTATCGGCTGGTGCTGGCAACGGTGCCGCACCGCGAGGGCGCCAAGCCCAAGGCCGACGACGCGATCAACATCGTCATCGGCGAGACGATGCGCGCCATTCTCAGCGGCGGGCCGTATCCACGCAGCCTGCTGGCCAACACCATCATGCGGTTTCGGGCGGACGGAGACATCTCCGGCCTGCGCGTGGCCTTGTGCAAGGGCGTTCTGGCGCGCGAACGGCGCCGGGGCATTCGTACATCCGAGGAGCACATCCCTGTGAGTCTCGACAAGCAATCCACCCAGCCCGGCTACCTGCTCGGGCGGCTGTTCGCAGTGCTGGAAAACGTGCAGCGTGCCGCTCTGGGCGGCCAGGTCAACGCCACGATTCGCGACCGCTTCTACGGCGCGGCATCGGCAACGCCGGCCTCGATCTTTCCGGTGCTGTTGCGCAACACCCAGAACCACCTCGGCAAACTGCGTAAGGAACGCATGGGCCAGGCGGTGAACCTGGAGAAAGAAATCCGCGAGATCGTCGGCGGCCTGCCCGACCAGTTCCCGCGCAGCCTCAAGATCGAAGACCAAGGCCGCTTCGCCATCGGCTACTACCACCAGTCGCAGTCCTACTTCACGCGCCGCGACGAGGCCGGGGACGCGCCCGCCGACGAATCCGCTGAACCCACCGACATCGAAATCGAAGGAGCCGACCAATGACCGCCATCGCCCACCGCTACGAGTTCGTTTATCTGTTCGACGTCATCAACGGCAACCCGAACGGCGACCCGGACGCCGGCAACCTGCCACGCCTGGACCCGGAAACCAACTGCGGCCTGGTGACCGACGTCGCGCTCAAGCGCAAGATCCGCAATTTCGTCGCTTTGGATAGAAGCGGCGGATCGGGCTACGCGATTTATATGCAAGAGAAGGCCATTCTCAACGCACAGCACCTTCTGGGTCGCGAAGCCGTCGGTCTAAAGAATGAAAGCAAAGAAGAACTGAAGAAGCTTCCGAAAGACGAGGCCAAGGCCCGCGAAATCACCGCGTGGATGTGCGCGAACTTCTTTGACGTGCGCACCTTCGGTGCGGTGATGACTACGGGTGTCAATGCCGGTCAAGTACGGGGGCCGGTACAACTGGCGTTTGCGACGTCGGTCGAGCCAGTCCTTCCGTTGGAAATCTCCATTACCCGTATGGCAGTGACGACTGCGGAGGAAGCGGAGAAGCAGTCGGGAGACAACCGCACCATGGGGCGCAAGCACATCCTGCCTTACGGGTTGTATCGTGCCCACGGTTTTGTTTCCGCCAAGCTGGCCGAGCGCACCGGCTTTTCCGATGACGACCTGCAACTGCTGTGGAACGCGCTCATCAACATGTTCGAGCACGACCGCTCCGCCGCGCGTGGCGAGATGGCGGCGCGCAAGCTGATCGTGTTCGAGCATGAAAACGCCATGGGCAACGCCCCGGCGCACGTGCTGTTCGATGCGGTCAAGGTGCAGCGTGCCGAGGGCACGGAAGACCGACCCGCACGCGGCTTTGCGGACTATCGCGTCAGCGTCGATGCCGAAGCCATGCCCAAGGGCGTGAGCGTGCGCGAGCTGCTGTAAGGCGACGGGCAGAAGGGGGCGAAACATGGAGGAATCCGACGGCCTCGTTCCCCTGTCCGCGCTGCAGCACTATCTCTATTGCCCGCGCCAGTGCGCGTTGATCCACGTCGAGCGCCTGTGGGCCGAGAACCGCCAGACCGCGGAAGGGCGCTTGCTGCACGACCGCGCCGACACCCCGCAGATCGAGCGCCGCCACGGCGTGCGCACGATTACCGCAATGCCGCTGTCCAGCGCGGAACTGGGCATCGCCGGGGTGGCGGATGTCGTCGAGTTTCGGGCGGAAGAGGGAGGCGAGCATCCCGTGCCGGTCGAGTACAAGCGCGGTCGCCCCAAGGCCCACCGTGCCGACGAGGTACAGCTGTGTGCGCAGGCGCTGTGCCTGGAAGCGATGTTCGGCTGCCGGGTGGCGGAGGGTGCTTTGTTCTACGGGCAGACCCGCCGCCGACAGACTGTGGTGTTTGACGACGCGCTTCGTCAGCTGACCCTGGAAACCATACAGGCCACGCGCGAGATGATCCGCGCGGGGCAAACACCAACGGCGAGCTATCTGGCGAAACGTTGCGACGCGTGTTCGCTCATCGAACTGTGCCAACCCAAGTTGCTCGGCAAGGGGCGGGGCGTCGAAGCCTGGCTACGCGAGCAGATTGCTGAGGAACCCTGACGCATGCGTCGCCAACTCAACACCGTGTATGTAACTACCGAAGGCGCGTGGTTGCGCAAGGATGGCGAAAACATCGTCATGGAGGTGGAAGGAGAAACCCGCGCCCGCCTGCCGGCGCACATGCTCGAAAGCCTGGTGTGCTTCGGCCGCGTGCTGGTGTCGCCACCCCTGCTCGGCTACTGCGCCGAGCAGGGGATTTGCGTGAGCTATCTGAGCCCCAACGGCAAGTTCCTCGCTCGCGTGGAAGGGCCGGTCTCCGGCAACGTGTTGCTGCGCCGCGAACAGTACCGGCGCAGCGACGACGGATCGCACTGCGCCGCCATCGTGCGCAACCTGTTGGTGGGCAAGGTGCACAACCAGCGCGCGGTGGTGTCACGTGGACTGCGCGACTACGGTGACGATCTGCCCGCCTCGGCTCGTGATGCATTGCTGCAAACCGACGTGCGACTAAAGCACATCGGCGCACGCCTGCTTTCCGATGCATCGGTGGATATCCTGCGTGGCCTGGAAGGCGAAGCGGCGCAAGCGTATTTCGGCGTGTTCGACCACCTGATCCGAGTGCCCGATGCCGCAATGCGTTTCAGTGGGCGAAGCCGGCGTCCACCCACGGATGCGATGAATGCATTGCTCTCCTTCCTCTACACGTTACTCACTCACGATTGCCGGTCGGCGCTCGAGAGCGTGGGGCTCGACCCCGCCGTGGGATTTCTCCACCGCGACCGCCCTGGCCGCCCAAGCCTGGCGTTGGACCTCGTGGAGGAGTTCCGCCCCGTATTCGCCGACCGCTTGGCCCTGTCGCTGATCAACCGGAAGCAAGTGTCCACTCGAGACTTCACGCGCCTGGACAATGGCGCCGTACTACTGAAGGAAGACTCGCGCAAGACCGTACTCACGGCCTACCAAGAACGTAAGCGCGAGCAGTTGCGCCACGCCTTCCTAGACGAAAAGGTCGAAATCGGGCTGTTCCCCGCCATCCAGGCCCAGTTGCTTGCACGGCACCTTCGTGGAGATCTCGACGCATATCCACCGTTTATCTGGAAGTAGGACGGCGCCATGATGGTTCTCGTCAGCTACGATGTCAGCACGACCAGTTCCGGCGGCGAAAAACGCCTTCGCCGTCTCGCCAAGGTGTGTCGCGACTACGGCCAGCGGGTGCAGTACTCGGTGTTCGAAATCGAAGTGGATTACGCACAGTGGACGTTCCTCAAGAGCAGACTGTGCGGACTAATCGATCCGGAGCGGGACAGTTTGCGCTTCTACTACCTCGGCAGAAATTGGCAGACCAAGGTCGAACACTTCGGCGCGAAGCAGGCACTTGACCTGAACGGCCCCCTCATCCTCTGAATGTCGGCGCGCGAACTTATAGCAGCTCCTAAAAGCCGGGCGGGTTCGCAACACGGCAAAACCCCCGAGTCTTCGGTTAGTAATAGTTATCTCGCTGCCGCCACATCTTGATCTCGCGACGGTCTTCCCGCGGTTCGCAAAGATCGCTTAATTTCCTTATTGTCTTCACGAAGTTATGAGGACACAGTCGCGCCCCCCGCGGGCGCGTGGATTGAAACTTGTCGAAGAGCCCGAACAGGCTCGCCAATCCCAGGTCGCGCCCCCCGCGGGCGCGTGGATTGAAACACGCCATGCACCGTCGCGCTGAACGAGAACGTCCGCGTCGCGCCCCCCGCGGGCGCGTGGATTGAAACGTGACTCGGGCGACGTGGGAATCGTGCGGCGCCCGTCGCGCCCCCCGCGGGCGCGTGGATTGAAACACCAGCGACCAGGTAAGCGCCGACTCAGGCTTCGTCGCGCCCCCCGCGGGCGCGTGGATTGAAACATCGCTCGCGCTGTCGCTGAAACCCGCGCACAAGTGTCGCGCCCCCCGCGGGCGCGTGGATTGAAACGCGTAGAAGTCCGCCTCCTCGCCAAGCAACAGATGTCGCGCCCCCCGCGGGCGCGTGGATTGAAACCCTCGCAGGGCTGGCGCTATGGCTGCTCAAGCGCGTCGCGCCCCCCGCGGGCGCGTGGATTGAAACTTTCGCAGGCAATCTTTAGCGACACCGTGACGCGTCGCGCCCCCCGCGGGCGCGTGGATTGAAACAGCGGCGGGAGCTGAAAGCCGTCGTCGGAGAACCCGTCGCGCCCCCCGCGGGCGCGTGGATTGAAACAAATAGTCGCGTGATCGGGCCGATTACATCCACGTCGTCGCGCCCCCCGCGGGCGCGTGGATTGAAACTTCGTCATGTACTTGAACACGACGGGGATCACGCGTCGCGCCCCCCGCGGGCGCGTGGATTGAAACATATTGACCACATTGACCGGAATGTTTCAAACAAGTCGCGCCCCCCGCGGGCGCGTGGATTGAAACCTGCTGGACGTGATGCAAGGCGTGATCGTGCCGAGTCGCGCCCCCCGCGGGCGCGTGGATTGAAACGAGCTGGTCGGCAGCGACGGGAACAGGCTTTCCATCGTCGCGCCCCCCGCGGGCGCGTGGATTGAAACTACGCGCGCGAGCGCGAAAACCGCGCGCCATTGGGGGTCGCGCCCCCCGCGGGCGCGTGGATTGAAACCAGTCCGGCCACAGCTCCCAGCTATCCACCCCGCGTCGCGCCCCCCGCGGGCGCGTGGATTGAAACTGCCAGCGCCGCCGCCAGCATGCGCACCCAGGCGCGTCGCGCCCCCCGCGGGCGCGTGGATTGAAACCTTCCCGGCGACGTGCGCGCGGTGCAGTGGGATGGTCGCGCCCCCCGCGGGCGCGTGGATTGAAACGACGACATGCTCGCCGAGGCGGGTCGCTGGTGGAAGTCGCGCCCCCCGCGGGCGCGTGGATTGAAACGGGCACGTCGTCCATGACCTGCGAGCGGACGAAGGTCGCGCCCCCCGCGGGCGCGTGGATTGAAACGCGGTCCCAGACCTGGCGGGCGGTGATAGGCGAGTCGCGCCCCCCGCGGGCGCGTGGATTGAAACTTCAGCCCAGGTGGTGGCTCGTTGCAGAAAACCGTCGCGCCCCCCGCGGGCGCGTGGATTGAAACGATGACGCCGACGTGGTCACGGCTGTCGTGATCCGTCGCGCCCCCCGCGGGCGCGTGGATTGAAACATCGCCAGGCGAAAGATCACCCCGTCACCACCCGGGTCGCGCCCCCCGCGGGCGCGTGGATTGAAACCTGACCAAGTACTACGGCAACGAGCGCGACGGGGTGTCGCGCCCCCCGCGGGCGCGTGGATTGAAACATCGTCAGCCCGGACGGCAGCGCCGCCAGCCTCGCGTCGCGCCCCCCGCGGGCGCGTGGATTGAAACACTTCAAACGCAACCGAACATGCCACACAAGATTGTCGCGCCCCCCGCGGGCGCGTGGATTGAAACTTGGCCGACAGCGCGGCGCCGCGCAGGCTGACACGTCGCGCCCCCCGCGGGCGCGTGGATTGAAACGTCGAGCCGTGGCAGGCCCAGCCCGTCAGCGGCGGGTCGCGCCCCCCGCGGGCGCGTGGATTGAAACGGCAGCGATTACATGTGGGTCAATGACGCTCAACTGTCGCGCCCCCCGCGGGCGCGTGGATTGAAACACCAACCAGGGCGACTTTGCCAAGGCCGTTGGATGGTCGCGCCCCCCGCGGGCGCGTGGATTGAAACCCAACAGCCTCGCGCCACGTTGCGGCCTCGGTGTAGGGTCGCGCCCCCCGCGGGCGCGTGGATTGAAACCGCCCCGACCGTGACAAGACCACGCCGCGCCAGCGTCGCGCCCCCCGCGGGCGCGTGGATTGAAACCTGATGACGGATGCAGGCGGCAAACCCTGCGTTGCGTCGCGCCCCCCGCGGGCGCGTGGATTGAAACGCAGTCTGCGCCCTCCGGGGCTAAGGTCCGGCCGGGTCGCGCCCCCCGCGGGCGCGTGGATTGAAACAGCGTACTGACCGGAATTGATCACGCGCTGGTCGTGTCGCGCCCCCCGCGGGCGCGTGGATTGAAACTACGATAACCGCATGGCGTCCGAGTTCGATCGAACGTCGCGCCCCCCGCGGGCGCGTGGATTGAAACCCCGTCCAGGTGCCGTAGATCGCGCAGCCGTAGGGTCGCGCCCCCCGCGGGCGCGTGGATTGAAACTGGTTCGATGACACAAGGGGGCTGCGGCACGCGCGTCGCGCCCCCCGCGGGCGCGTGGATTGGGAATTGATGTGCCTACTGTTGGCGATCTGACTGGTTACAAGGGCGAAGGCCAGCAGCAAGGGGGAGAGAAATCAGCCGCGCGCCTCTCCCACTCGGTAGCTGGCGAGTTCGATGCCGAAGCGCGCGATCTTGTCGTACAGGGTCTTGCGCGGCAGCTGCAGGCGCTCGGCGGCCGCGCCGACGTCGCCGCCGCATTCGCGCAGCGCGCTGTCGATCAGCACCTGCTCGAAGGCGGCCACGCGCTGCGCCATGCCGGCGCCGGCCTCGGCGGCGATCTCGGCGCCCGGCCGCCACACCCCGAGCACGAAGCGGTCGGCGGCGTGCTGCAGCTCGCGCACGTTGCCCGGCCAGTCCTGCGCCATCAGCCACTCGAACAGCGCCGGCGTGCGCTCGGGCGGCGGGCGGTGGAAGCGTTCCGCGGCCTGCAGGCAGAAGGCGTTGAACAGCAGCGGGATGTCCTCGCGGCGCGCGCGCAGCGGCGGCAGCGGGATCGTCACCACGTTGAGCCGCCAGTAGAGGTCGGCGCGGAAGCGGCCGGCCTCCGCCTCGGCCTTGAGGTCGAGCTTGGTCGCGGCCACCACCCGGCAGTCCACCGGCAGCAGGCGGTTGGAGCCCAGGCGCTCGACCACGCGCTCCTGCAGCACGCGCAGCAGCTTGGCCTGCAGCGGCAGGGCCATGCCCTCGATCTCGTCGAGGAACAGGGTGCCGCCGTCGGCGTGCTCGATCTTGCCCGCGCGGCTGCGGGTGGCGCCGGTGTAGGCGCCCGGCTCGACGCCGAACATCTCGCTCTCGAACACGCTCTCCGGCAGCGCGGCGCAGTTGATGGCGACGAAATGGCCGCCGCGCCGCCGCCCGCCGGCATGCAGGGCGCGCGCCACGCATTCCTTGCCGGTGCCGGTCTCGCCCTCGATCAGCACATCGACGTCGGTGTCGGCGAGCTCGGCGATCAGCCGCCGCACCCCGGCCATCGCCGCGCTGTCGCCGATCAGGCCGTCGCCGCCGTCGGCACGCGCCAGGCGCGCGCGCAGCCTGCGGTTCTCGAGCACCAGGCGGCGCTTCTCGATCGCGCGTCCGACGACCTCGACCAGGTGTTCGGGGGCGAAGGGCTTCTCGATGAAGTCGTAGGCGCCCGCGCGCATCGCCTCCACCGCCATCGCCACGTCGCCGTGGCCGGTGACGAGGATCACCGGCAGGTCGGGGTCGATCTCGCACGCGCGCCGCAGCAGGCCGAGGCCGTCGAGCCCGGGCAGGCGCACGTCGGTGACCAGCACCACCGGCCGGTCCGTGCCGAGTTCTCCGAGCGCCGCCTCGGCGCGATCGAAATCGCGCACGCCGAGGTCGGCGAGGGCGAAGGTCTGGCAGCCCGCGGCGCGGACCGCGTCGTCGTCCTCGACGTAGAGGACGTGGATGGTGTCGTGGCTCATGTGTCCTGCACTTCTGCGGATGCCGCCGGCCAGCACGCGCGCACCAGCGCGCCGCCACCGGGCCGCTCGGCGATCTCCAGCCGACCGCCGGAGGATTCGACGAGGTCGGCGACGATCGACAGGCCGAGGCCCAGCCCCTGGCCGAGCGGTTTGGTCGAATAGAAGGGCTGCAGGATACGCGCGCGCAGCTCGGGCGGGATACCCGGCCCGTCGTCGGCCACCTCCAGGCAGCGCAGCCCGTCGCGCGCGCAGGTGCGCAGCTCGATGCGGCCGGCGCCGCGGCCGGCGAGCGCATCGAGCGCGTTGCCGACCAGGTTGGACATCACCTGCTCGAGGGCCTCGGGCGGCAGCGGCAGGCTGAGGCCGGCGTCGTCGAGCTTCAGCGCCACCCCGGCCGCCGCCAGGCGCTCGCGGAACCAGCCCGCCACGACCTGTATCGACTGCGCCGCCGGCGCCTGGCCGCCCGCGCCGCGGCGGCGCGAGGCGAAGACCTTGAGCTGGGCGGTGAGCCGCGCCATGCGCTCGACCAGGCCGATGATCTGGCCGAGGTTGTCCTTCAGCGGCTCCAGCCGGCCGCGTTCGAGGAAGGTCAGCGCGTTGCCGGCGAAGCTGCGCATCGCCGCCAGCGGCTGGTTGATCTCGTGCGCCACGCCGGCCGCCATCTGGCCGAGGGCGGCGAGGCGGTTGGCCTCGATCAGCGCGCGCTGGGCGCCGCGCAGCTTGTGCTCGGCGGCGACGCGCTCGGCGACCTCCTGCTGCAGGCGCCGGTTGCTCGCCGCGAGGTCGGCGGTGCGCTCGGCCACGGTGCGCTCGAGCGCGGCCTGGGCGCCGAGGCGCTCGCGCAGCCGGCGCGCGCGCACTAAAAACCGAACTAGTCTTAATCGAAATGCAAAACGAAATAGTAAGTTTAAACCGCGAACTTAACCAGCTAGCTAGACGCAACGCGCAACTTCGCGT
>JARRBR010000047.1 GCA_029982755.1 Rhodocyclaceae bacterium | reverse complement strand
AGTCGGTCTGGTTGGCTGGCGTGGCATGGTCGGTTCCGTGCTGATGCAGCGCATGGTGGAAGAGGGCGACTTCGCCTTCATCGAGCCGGTGTATTTCTCCACCTCGAATGCCGGCGGCAAGGCGCCGTCCTTCGGCGGCAAGGAAGCGGCTGCGCCGCTGCAGGACGCGATGAACATCGATGCGCTGAAGGCCTGCGACATCGTGATCACCTGCCAGGGCGGCGACTACACCAAGGAAGTCTTCCCCAAGCTGCGCGCCACCGGCTGGAACGGCCACTGGATCGACGCCGCCTCCGCGCTGCGCATGAACGACGATGCGGTGATCATCCTCGACCCGGTCAACCGCAACGTCATCGACGCGGCGCTCGCCAAGGGCGGTCGCAACTGGATCGGCGGCAACTGCACCGTGTCGCTGATGCTGATGGGCCTGGGCGGCCTGTTCAGGCACGGCCTGGTCGAGTGGATCTCGGCGATGACCTACCAGGCGGCCTCGGGCGCCGGCGCGCAGAACATGCGCGAACTGATCAGCCAGATGGGCACCATCCACGACTCGGTCAAGGACCTGCTCGCCGACCCCGCGTCTGCCATCCTCGAGATCGACCGCAAGGTCGCCGAGACCATGCGCTCCGAGAGCTTCCCGAAGAAGAACTTCCGCAACACCCCGCTCGCAGGCAGCCTGATCCCGTGGATCGACGTTCCGGTGGACCACGGCCAGAGCAAGGAGGAGTGGAAGGGTGGCGCGGAGTGCAACAAGATCCTCGGCAATCCGGCTTTCCGCACCCCGGGCTCGATCCCGATCGACGGCCTGTGCGTGCGCATCGGCGCGATGCGCTGCCACTCGCAGGCGCTGACCATCAAGCTGAAGAAGGACGTGCCGCTCGACGAGATCACCGAGATCATCGCCGGCGCCAACCAGTGGGTGAAGGTCGTGCCCAACGATCGCGAGATCACCGAGCGCGAGCTGACCCCGACCGCCGTCACCGGCACGCTGACCGTCCCGGTCGGCCGCCTGCACAAGATGGCGATGGGCCCGGAGTACCTCGGCGCCTTCACCGTCGGCGACCAGCTGCTGTGGGGCGCCGCCGAGCCGCTGCGCCGCATGCTGCGCATCCTGCTCGAGCGTTGATGCTTTCGCTCGCAATCGGAAAGAAGGGGGCTTCGGCCCCCTTTTTTTCGGTCTGGTGGTGGCGTCGGCGGTAATTCGTCACGCAGAACGCATGCGAATCAGGCCCGACTAATGCGGCTGGCGTCGGGAAATGCTAGATTCCGTGGCCGAACAGGGATGTCCGTCCTTTGCCGTACTGCTCAGTTCCGGGGGGAACGCGGTTTGAAATCGAACATGACAACGTCGCTCCGAGCCTCGCTGCTCGCCCTTTCCATCGCCGCGTTCCCGCTCTCCGCGCAAGCGGCGGGCCTGGGGCAGATCAAGGTTTATAGCGGGCTCGGTCAGCCGCTGCGGGCGGAAATCCAGGTCAGCGCCACCCCGCAGGAGCTGCAGTCCTTGAACGCGCGCATCGCTTCCGCCGATGCGTTCCGGCAGGCAAACCTGAACTATGGTGGTGCGGTCAGCGCCATCCGCGTGAGCGTCGACACCCGCGCATCCCGTCCGGTGATCCGCCTCTCCAGCGATCGGCCGATCAACGACCCCTTCGTCGACCTGCTGGTCGAACTCAACTGGGCGACCGGTCGGATGGTGCGCGAGTACACCTTCCTGCTCGATCCGGTGGACATCGCCGCGCCGCGCCCGCTCGCCGCGGCAGTCGATACGCCGGCGGCGCCTCCCGCCGCGCGCCCGCTCGCCAGCCGGGCCGAGCCTGCCCGCAGCGCGCCGGCGGCGCGCGCGGTTCCGGAAAGCTATACGGTGCGCCGCGGCGACACGATGCACCGCATCGCAACCGCTACAGCCCAGCCGGGCACGACGCTCGACCAGATGCTGGTCGCCCTGCTGCGCGCCAACCCCAAGGCCTTCGACGGCGGCAACATCAACCGCCTGCGCGCGGGTTCGGTGCTCAGCGTGCCGTCAGCCGAAACGGTCAGGGCGATCGATCGCACCGAGGCGCGTCGCGAATTGCGTGCTCAGGCGGCCGATTTCGAGGCCTACCGGCGCGGCCTTGCGACCGCAGCGAGTACCCGGACGCCGGCTCAGCCCGACGAGGCGGCGCAGGAAAGCGCCGGCAGGATCGTACCGAAGGTCGACGAGCCGGCCCCGGCGAGCGAATCCGGCGACCAGGTCAAGGTTTCGCGCAGCGACAGCGGCGAGGACGCGGGCGCCGAGGCGCGTCTGCATGCCCTCGAGGAGGAACTCACCAGCCGTTCGAAGTCGCTCGAGGAAGCGAACCAGCGCCTGGCGCAGCTTGAGCGCAGCATTCGCGATCTGCAGCGGCTGCTCGAGGTGCAGAGCGGCACCATGGGACAACTGCAGGCCGGTGCCGACGGCGCGGCTCCGGCCGCGCCGGTCACCGCAACCGAGCAGCTTGCGGCCGAAGCGGCGAAGGCGGGCGAGACGACGGCGCCAGGCGCCGTGGCAGTCCCGTCAGCGCCCCCCGCGGTGAGCGCCCAGCCCGCAGAATCCGCCCAGCCCACGCAGCCGGCATCCGCGCCTGCCGCGGCGCCCGCCCCGCGCACCGCGCCGGTCGGGGCTCCGCCTGCGCAGGCCGGCTTCGTCGAGTCGATGCTCGAGGATCCCGCCGTGCTCGCGGGCGGAGGTGGCATCCTCGCCCTCCTTCTTGCCTATGCGGGCCTCAAGGCACGCCAGCGCCGCAAGGGCGCCGAGGTCGAGGCGGCAGAGGCCGAACTCGCCGCGTCGGAGGACGGCGCCGCAGGCCAGGGGGTGTTCTCGGGCACGGGTGGTCAGAGCGTCGATACGGGTGCGATGAGCATCATGCATACCGATTTCGGCCAGACCGGGCTGTCCTCAATCGACACCGACGAGGGGGTGGATCCGGTCGCCGAGGCGGACGTCTACATGGCCTACGGTCGCGACGTGCAGGCGGAGGAGATCCTGCAGGACGCGCTGAAGGCCGATCCGGGGCGGGCGGCGATCTATGTGAAGCTGCTCGAGATCCATGCCCAGCGCAAGAACGGTCGCCAGTTCGAGGCGGTCGCGAGCGAGCTGTTCGCGCGCACCGGCGGGCAGGGCCGGGAGTGGGACAAGGCGGCCGCGCTCGGCCGCAAGCTCGATCCGGACAACCCGCTGTATGGCGCCGGGCGCGAGCCGTCCGCCGCCGCGACGCAGCCGCCCACTGCTGTCGGCGCACTCGCAGCCGCGGGTGCGGTGGCTGCAGGCGCGATGACGAGTGCTTCGGCAGTTGCGGCCCCGGCCGCACCGGTCCCTGCGGATGAACCGGCTGGTGCGGAGGGTGAGCCCAGGCTCGAACTCTCGGCGCTGGATTTCACGACCGCCGGGCACGACGGGGCCGCCCTGTCGCCGCTGGCTGAAACGGGGAGGTCGCCAGTCGAGCCGATCCGCAGCGCTGCGGAGCAGGCGCCCGTGGTCGAGCCGGTGACCGCCGCCGAAGTGGTCGAGGACGCACCTGCCGACGAGTGGGCCGTTGATGTGGGCACGCTCGATTTCGAACTCGATTTCAACGAGCAGGCGTCTTCGGACGCAGCGGCCGGCGAGTCGCCGGCGGCCGCCCACCCGGCCCTGGAGCTCGATCTGACGTCCGACGCCTCGGCTGCCCCGGCAGACGACCAAGGCGTGGCCAGCATGGTGTTCGATCTCGACATCGGCGAGCCGGAGGAGCGTGCGGCGGAACCGGTGGCCGCGCCGATCGCCGCAGCCGGGACTCCGGCGGACCCGGCCGCCGAGCTGGGGGCGGCGACGGTGATCGACGAGGACCTGGGGCGGATGCTGGCCACGGGGCTGGACTTCGAGCTTCCGGACCTGGAACTCGATTCCGCCGCGGACCGTTTCGATCTCAACGCCACGGTGATCAGCGACTCCCCGCTGCATTACGCCGAGGACGAGGGCGTGTCCGCCGAGGGCACGTCCGCGGCGGCGGAGACCGGCAAGGGCGCACCGCCGGCGGTCGATACCGACGCGACGAGCTTCGATGCCAGCCTGCTGGATTTCGACTTCGACCTCGAGGCGCAAGCCGCGTCGGGCGACGTTCCGTCGGCTGCGCCGGCCGGGCTCGACCTGTCGTCGATCGATCTCGAGCTCGAGAATCTGGAGGAGCCGGCGGTGATGGAGGTCGACGCTGCCGTGTCGGACGCCCAGCCGGCGGCGGGCATGGACAGCGAGGAGGCCGAAACCAAGCTCGAACTCGCCCGTGCCTACGAGGAGATGGGCGACAAGGAAGGCGCGCGCGAACTGCTCCAGGAGGTGGCGAGCGAGGGCTCGGCGAGACAACAGGCCGCGGCGCGCGATATGATCGCTCGCCTGGGCTGAAGCCCCCGTCGCCAGGCCGCTCCGAGTCCGGGCTCGGGGCGGCCTGTTGCGTTCACCGACATGCATTCCGGCTTGATCCTGATCCTCTGGCTGGCGGCCGTGGCGTCGATCCAGCTGCTTTCGCCCGCCGCGCTCGCCTTCGTGGTGCCGCTCTGCCTGCTGGCCGCGGCGGTCCTCGCGCGCACGCGCTTCCTGCGCCTGTTGCGCAGGGTTCGCGTGCTGCTGCTGGCGATCGCGATCCTGTTCGCGTGGTTCACGCCCGGCGAGGCTTTCGTACACGAGTTGCCGCGCCTGGGGCCGACGCGCGAGGGGCTCGCGCTCGCCATGCTCCATGCCGGACGCCTGGTCGCGGTGGTGTGCGCGGTGGCGGTCCTGCTCGAACGCCTGTCGCTGCACAGGCTGGTCGGCGGACTGCATGCGCTTGCCCGCCCGCTGCGCCTGATCGGCGTGCCGCCGGAGCGTCTGGCCTTGCGCCTGCTGCTGGTGCTGCGCTACGTCGAGGCGTCGCCGCGCGGCCATGGCAAGGCGCAGTGGCGCGAATGGCTGCTGCCCGAGGGGAGCGAGGAGGATGGATCTGGGGCTGCGGAGGAGGTCGTCGTGCTGAATCGGGAACGGCTGGGAAGGCTGGACGCGATCATCGCGTTGGTCGTGTTCGCCGGCTTGCTATGGTGGAGCCTGCGATGAAGCGCATCGTCCTCGGCCTCGAATATGCAGGTGACGCCTTCTGCGGCTGGCAGAGCCAGGCCCACGGGCGCACCGTGCAGGACGTGCTCGAAGCCGCGCTGGCGCAGATCGCGGCCGAACCGGTCCGCCTTCACTGCGCGGGCCGCACCGACACCGGCGTGCATGCCAGCGCCCAGGTGGTGCATTTCGACACCCGTGCGCAGCGTCCGCCCTCGGCCTGGGTGCGCGGCGTCAACGCGCTGCTGCCGCCGGCGGTGGTGGTGCGCTGGTCGGCCGAGGTCGGCGACGACTTCCACGCCCGCTATCTCGCCAGCGAGCGCCAGTACCGCTACATCCTGCACAACGCGCCCACGCGGCCGGCGATGCTGGCCGGCCGCGTGGGGTGGTTCCACCTGCCGCTCGACGAGGCGCGCATGGCGACGGCGGCCGAGTGCCTCGTCGGCACGCACGATTTCTCGTCCTTCCGCGCCGCCGGCTGCCAAGCCAGGACGCCGCTGCGGCTGATGCACGAGGCGCGGGTCACGCGTCAGGGCGAGTACCTGCTGTTCGACTTCCGCGCCAATGGTTTTCTGCATCACATGATCCGCAACCTGGTCGGCGCGCTGGTCTATGTCGGCAAGGGGCGCTACCCGGTGGAGTGGATGCACGAACTGCTCGCGGCGCGCGACCGCACCCGCGCGGCGCCGACCTTCTCCCCGGACGGGCTCTACCTGTGCGGCGTGACCTACCCGGCGCGCTGGCCGCTCCCCGGCGATGGGCGTATCATCGCGCTGCCCCAGCTACCCCTCGTCTGAATGTCCCGTACCCGAATCAAGATCTGCGGCCTGACCCGTGCGCAGGACGTGCGCGCGGCCGTCGATGGCGGTGCCGATGCGATCGGCTTCGTGTTCTATCCGCCCAGCCCGCGCGCAGTCTCGATCGAGCAGGCGGCCGAGCTGGTCGCGCTCCTGCCGCCCTTCGTCACCTCGGTCGGCCTGTTCGTCAATCCCGCCCCCGGCGAGGTCGAGGCGGTGCTCGAGCGCGTGCCGCTGCAACTTCTCCAGTTTCATGGTGACGAAGCCGAAGCCGAATGTGCGCGCTATGGACGCCCCTGGATCAAGGCGGCGCGGATGCGGCCGGGGGTCGATCTGCTAGAATTCGCGGCTTCGCATCCGCGCGCCAGCGGCATCCTCGTCGACGCCTTCGTCGACGGCTACGGCGGCGGGGGCAAGACTTTCGACTGGACGCTGATCCCCGCAGGGTTCGCTCGTCCGCTCGTGCTGTCGGGCGGGCTGGATGCGGACAACGTGGTCGATGCCGTGCGTCGCGTCCGCCCGTGGGCGGTGGACGTGTCGAGCGGGGTCGAAAGTGCCAAGGGAATCAAGGACGCGCAAAAGATCGCCGCGTTCATCGCCGGAGTTCGACATGCAGATGGCTGACACGCCTTACCAGTTTCCCGATGCGAGCGGGCATTTCGGCCCCTACGGTGGCGTCTTCGTTTCCGAGACGCTGATGCCGGCCCTGGCCGAGCTGCGCGAGGCCTACGCGGCCTGCCAGAACGATCCGGAGTTCGTCGCCGAGTTCGAATACGAGCTCAAGCACTACGTCGGCCGCCCGAGCCCGATCTACCACGCCAAGCGCTGGTCGGGCATCCTCGGCGGCGCGCAGATCTACCTCAAGCGCGAGGACCTCAACCACACCGGCGCGCACAAGGTGAACAACTGCATCGGCCAGGCGCTGGTGGCCCGCCGCATGGGCAAGCCGCGCGTGATCGCCGAGACCGGCGCCGGCCAGCACGGCGTCGCCACCGCCACCGTGGCTGCGCGCTACGGCATGGAGTGCGTGGTGTACATGGGCTCCGAGGACGTCAAGCGCCAGGCCGCCAACGTCTATCGCATGAAGCTGCTCGGCGCCACCGTGGTCCCGGTCGAGTCGGGCTCGAAGACGCTGAAGGACGCGCTCAACGAGGCGATGCGCGACTGGGTGACCAACGTCGCCGACACTTTCTACATCATCGGCACCGTCGCCGGCCCGCATCCCTATCCGATGATGGTGCGCGACTTCCAGTCGGTGATCGGCAAGGAGTGCCTGGTGCAGATGCCCGAGATGGTCGGGCGCCAGCCCGACTACGTGATCGCCTGCGTGGGCGGCGGCTCGAACGCGATGGGGATCTTTCATCCCTACATCGGCGTGCCGGGCGTCAGGCTCGTCGGCGTCGAGGCCGCGGGCGATGGCCTGGACACCGGCCGCCATTCGGCCTCGCTGACCGCCGGCCGTCCCGGCGTGCTGCACGGCAACCGCACCTACCTGCTGCAGGACGAGGACGGCCAGATCATCGAGACCCACTCGGTGTCCGCCGGCCTCGACTACCCGGGCGTCGGACCCGAGCACGCCTGGCTCAAGGACAGCGCGCGCGCCGAGTACGTCGGCATCACCGACGCCGAGGCGCTGAAGGCCTTCCACGACCTGTGCAGGCTCGAGGGCATCATCCCTGCGCTCGAGTCCTCGCACGCGCTGGCCTACGCTGCCAAGCTGGCGCCGACCCTGCCCAGGGACAAGGTCCTGCTGGTCAACCTCTCCGGCCGTGGCGACAAGGACATGCACACCGTCGCCGAACGCTCCGGCATCCAGTTCTGAACCTGTCGCGGGCCGCTGATGCGGCCCGCAGTGTGATCGAGACATGTCGCGAATCCAGACCGTTTTCCAGCGCCTGCAGGCCGAAGGCCGCAAGGCGCTGATCCCCTTCGTCACCGCCGGCTTCCCGGTGCCCGAACTCTCCCTGCCGCTGATGCACGCGCTGGTCGAGGGCGGCGCCGACATCATCGAGCTCGGCGTGCCCTTCTCCGATCCGATGGCCGACGGCCCCACCATCCAGCGCGCCTCCGAACGTGCGCTCGCGCAGGGCATGAGCCTGCGCAAGGTGCTCGAGCTGGTGCGTGCCTTCCGCGCCACGAATGCCGACACGCCGGTGGTGCTGATGGGCTACGCCAACCCGATCGAGGCCATGGGGCAGGAGCGCTTCGTCGCTGCCGCGCATGAGGCCGGCGTCGATGGCGTGCTGGTCGTCGATTACCCGCCCGAGGAGTGCGTCGGTTTCGCCGCGACCGCCAAGGCGGGCGGACTCGATCCGATCTTCCTGCTCGCGCCCACCTCGGGGGAGCAGCGCTTCGCCGATGTCGCTCGCGCGGGCAGTGGCTACATCTACTACGTTTCCCTGAAGGGCGTGACCGGCAGCGCGAAGCTCGACGTCGACGAGGTCGCGCGCCGCATCCCGCAGATCCGCGCCGCGGTCGGCATGCCGGTCGGCGTCGGCTTCGGCATCCGCGACGCCGAGAGCGCGCAGCGCATCGGTGCGGTCGCCGACGCGGTGGTGATCGGCAGCCGCATCATCGAGGAAATCGAGAACAACCCGGGCGCCGAGGTCGCGTGCGTGACCGCGTTCATGCGCGCCATCCGTGACGCGCTCGACGCCCTCGTAGCGGGCAAAGGAGTCTGAGCATGAGCTGGTTGCAGAAGCTGCTGCCGCCGAAGATCAAGCGCGGCGACGCGTCGGGGCGCAACAAATCCATCCCGGAAGGCCTGTGGAGCAAGTGTGAGGGCTGCGAGTCGGTGCTGTACCGCTCCGACCTCGACGGCAACCTCGGCGTGTGTCCCAAGTGCGGCCACCATCACCGCCTGCGCGCACGCCGGCGCCTCGACCTGCTGCTCGACGCCGAAGGCCGGGTGGAGATCGGTGCCGAGGTGACGCCGGTCGATGCGCTCAAGTTCAAGGATTCGCGCAAGTACCCCGAGCGCCTGTCCACGGCCACCGCCGACACCGGCGAGGCCGATGCGATGGTGGTGATGAGCGGCGCGATCAAGAGCATTCCGGTGGTCGTGGCCTGCTTCGAGTTCGAGTTCCTCGGCGGCTCGATGGGCTCGGTCGTGGGCGAACGCTTCGTGCGTGGCGCCAAGACCGCGTTCGAGCAGCGCGTGCCCTTCATCTGCGTGACGGCCTCCGGCGGTGCGCGCATGCAGGAAGGCCTGCTGTCGCTGATGCAGATGGCCAAGACGACCGCTTCGGTGACCCGACTGGCGGAGCGCCGCCTGCCCTTCGTCACCGTGCTCACCGACCCGACCATGGGCGGCGTGTCGGCGAGCTTCGCCTTCATGGGCGACGTCGTGATCGCCGAACCCAACGCGCTGATCGGCTTTGCCGGCCCGCGCGTGATCGAGCAGACGGTGCGCGAGAAGCTGCCCGAAGGCTTCCAGCGCGCCGAGTTCCTGCTCGAGAAGGGTGCGATCGACCTGATCGTGGACCGTCGCGAGATGCGCGACCAGCTCGCCACCCTGCTCGCGATGCTCAGCCGCCAACCTGCGGACGTGGTTGCCGACTGATGGCGGACGAGGTGCTGAGGCCGGCAAATCCCGACAGCCTCGCCGGCTGGCTCGCGCTGCTCGAGGCCCGCCACGGACAGCGCATCGAGCTCGGCCTCGAGCGGGTGGCTGCGGTGCGTGAGCGGATGGCGACTGACTGCGATGCGGTGGTGATCACCGTGGGCGGCACCAACGGCAAGGGCTCGTGCTGCGCGATGCTCGAGAGCATCCTGCTCGCGGCCGGTTACCGCGTCGGCTGCTATACCTCGCCGCACCTGCTGCGCTACAACGAGCGCGTGCGGGTGGACGGCAAGGAGGTGAGCGACGAGCGTCTGGTCGCCGGTTTCGCCGCGGTCGAGGCCGCGCGCGCGGACACGCCGCTGACCTATTTCGAGCATGGCACGCTGGCGGCGTGGCACGTGTTCGCCAGCGAGCGGCCGGACGTGATCGTCCTCGAGGTCGGCCTCGGCGGCCGCCTCGATGCGGTGAACGTGTTCGATTCCGACTGCGCGCTGGTCACCAGCGTGGCGATGGATCACATGGATTACCTCGGCGACACGCGCGAGGCGATCGGCCGCGAGAAGGCCGGCATCTTCCGCAGCGGCTGCCCGGCGGTGTGCGGCGACCCGCAGCCGCCGGCGAGCCTAGTGGAGGAGGCCGCCGCCGTCGGCGCGCAGCTGTGGATCAGCGGCCGCGACTTCGGCTTCGGCGGCGACCGCCAGCAGTGGGGTTACTGGCGCTACGCGCAGCCTGCGGCGCAGGGCAGCCTGGTCAAGCGCGGCGGCCTCGCCTATCCGGCCCTGCGCGGCGCCAACCAGCTGCTCAATGCCTCGGCCGTCATCACCGTACTCGAATGCCTGCGTGCGCGCATCCCGGTGTCGATGCAGCACATCCGCCAGGGCCTGATGCTGGTCGAGGTGCCGGGGCGCTTCCAGGTGCTGGCCGGCCGGCCCAGCATCGTCCTCGACGTGGCCCACAACCCGCAGGCCGCGGGCGTTCTGGCCGACAACCTCGGCAACATGGGGTTCTATCCCGAGACCTGGGCGGTGCTCGGGATGCTTGGCGACAAGGACGTCGCCGGGGTCGTGGCGCTGATGGCGGGGCGCGTGGATCACTGGCTGCTCGCCGACCTGCCCGGACCGCGCGGGATGCGCGCCGAGGCACTCGCCGAAGCGGTGCGTGGCGTCAGCGACAAGGGCGACGTCCGCTGCTTCGAGTCGCCCGCCGATGCGTTTGCTGCAGCGCAAAAGGAAGCTGGCGAGGGTGATAGAATCGTTGTTTTCGGATCCTTCCTGACGGTGGCAGATGTGCTCGCAGCGATCAAGGCGGCAAGGCACTGACGAGGTTCGGCGGTGAGTGACACAGAGAATCTGGACATCAAGAAGCGGGCGCGGCGCCGGCTCGTCGGCGCGGCCGCGCTGGCGCTGCTCGCGGCCGTGGTGCTGCCGATGATCATGGACCAGGAGCCGCATCGGGCCGTGCAGGACATCCAGATCACGATTCCCGACCGCGAAGCGGTCGCGGCGCTGCCGCGGCCGGCGCCCGCCGGTGAGAGCCTGCCGCCGGTTGCCGCGGTGCCGGTCCCCGAGGACGACGAACTCGCAGCCAGTGACAAGGCGGCGGCGCCCGTGGCCGAGCCCGCTGCCAAGCCGTCGGCCGAGGCCGGACCGGCGACGCCGCCGCGCACAGCGCCGCCACCGGCGCCACTTCAGCCTGCTGCGCCGCGTACCGAGCCGCCGCCGGCGAAGCCCGCAGCCGCTCCCGAGCCGCGGCCTGCCACCCCGTCCGCCGAGGAGGAGGCCCGGGTGCGGGCGATCCTCAGCGGGCAGGCGGTGCCGCCGCGCGGCGAGTCCTTCGTCCTGCAGATCGGCGCGTTCAGCGACGCCGCCAAGGCCGCGCGCCTGGCCGAGGAACTGAAGGGGAAGGGCTTCGCAGCCTACACGGAGCGCGCCGGCAACGTCACCCGCGTCCGCGTGGGGCCGATCGCCGGACGGGCGGCCGCCGATTCGACCGCCGCGCGACTGAAGTCCGCCGGCCACCGCGCCGTCCTCCAGCCGCGCTGACCGATCGACGATGACGGTATTCGATTACGTCTTTCTCTCCGTGCTGGGCCTGTCCGCTGCCATCGGCATGTGGCGGGGCCTGGTCAGCGAGATCATGGCCGTGCTCGCCTGGGTGGCGGCACTCTTCGCCGCGTGGCGCTATAACGAACAGGCGGCGCAGGTGTTTTCGGGCCTGATCGCCGAGCCGGTATGGCGACAGGTGGCCGGTGGCGCGCTGGTCGTGGTCGGCGTGCTGATCCTCGCCGCGCTGATCCGCTACCTGCTGCGCGAGCTGCTGCGCGCAGCCGGACTGGGCGCGACCGACCGCTTCTTCGGTGCGCTGTTCGGCATCGCCCGCGGCCTCGCGATCGCCTTCGTCGTGGTGCTGATCGGCGGGCTGGCGGGCGTGTCCCGCGAGGCCTGGTGGACCCAGGCGCTGTTTTCGCCGCCGATGGAGTCGGCGGTGATCGCTGCAAAACCGTGGCTGCCCGTCGAGGTGGCCGACAAGATTCGATTCAGATAGGCGTTACTTCCATGTGCGGAATTCTCGGCGTCGTCGCCACCTCCCCGGTCAACCAGTTGCTGTACGACGGCCTGCAGGTGCTGCAGCACCGTGGCCAGGACGCGGCGGGCATCGCCACCTCCGAAGCGGGGCGCTTCCACATGCACAAGGGCTCGGGCCTGGTGCGCGACGTGTTCCGCACCCGGAACATGCGTAACCTGCAGGGCAACTGGGGCATCGGCCACGTCCGCTACCCGACCGCCGGCTCGGCCTACAACGCCGCCGAGGCCCAGCCCTTCTACGTCAATTCGCCCTTCGGCCTGCTGCTGGCGCACAACGGCAACCTGACGAACTCGGAAGAGCTCAAGCGCGAGATGTTCCTGTCCGACCTGCGCCACATCAACACCAGCAGCGACTCCGAGGTGCTGCTGAACGTGCTGGCGCACGAGCTGCAGGCGGCCTGCAACGGCCTCAAGCTCGACGAGGAGGCGATCTTCCGCGCGGTGGCCGGGGTGCACCGCCGCTGCCGCGGCGCCTACGCGGTGGTGGTGATGATCGCCGGCTACGGCCTGCTCGCGTTCCGCGACCCCTACGGCATCCGACCGCTGGTCATCGGCCGCAACGACTGCGAGGCCGGCACCGAATGGCTGGTCGCCTCGGAGTCGGTGGCGCTCGACGTGCTGGGCTTCCGGCTGCTGCGCGACGTCGCGCCGGGCGAGGCGGTGCTGGTCGATACCACCGGCAATTTCCACAGCCGCCAGTGCGCGACCAAGACGGTGCACGCGCCGTGCATGTTCGAGTTCGTCTATCTTGCGCGCCCGGACTCCATCATCGACGGCGTCTCGGTCTACGAGTCGCGCATGAAGATGGGCGAGTTCCTCGCCGACAAGATGCGGCGCACGATGCCCAACGTGCACATCGACGTGGTGATCCCGATCCCCGACTCCAGCCGCCCGTCGGCGATGCAGATGGCGCAGCGCCTCGACCTCCCGTACCGCGAGGGCTTCGTCAAGAACCGCTATATCGGCCGCACCTTCATCATGCCCGGGCAGGCCACGCGCAAGAAGTCGGTGCGCCAGAAGCTCAACACCATCCATCAGGAGTTCAAGGGCAAGAGCGTGCTGCTGGTCGATGACTCCATCGTGCGCGGCACCACCAGCAAGGAGATCGTGAACATGGCGCGCGAGGCCGGTGCGACCAAGGTCTATCTCGCCTCGGCGGCACCCCCGGTGCGCTATGCGAACGTGTACGGCATCGACATGCCGACCCGTGCCGAGCTGATCGCCTCCGACCGGACCGAGGCCGAGATCTGCGCCGAGATCGGCGCCGACGGCCTGATCTACCAGGAGCTCGACGATCTGAAGGCCTCGGTGCGCGCGCTCAACCCCGCGATCAGCTTCTTCGAGACGTCCTGCTTCGACGGCCAGTACATCACCGGCGACATTACCGTGGAGTACCTGAACGGAGTCGAGAACCAGCGCGGCGAGGCCAAACCCTCCAAGGCCGACAGCGGCGACGATGCGGACGACGGCCAGCTCGACCTCAACCTCGCCTCCGGCGGCGAGCGCTGATCGGCCTCCGCTCCTTTGCCCCAACTCTCAGCACGAACACGAAGAACGACATGAGCCACCCCGAACTCCCCGCCTACCACCCCGACACCCTGGCGGTGCGCGCGGGCATCGAGCGCACGCCTTTCGGCGAGCACGGCGACGCGATGTACCTGACCTCGAGCTTCGTGTTCGAGAATGCGGCGCAGGCGGCGGCGCGCTTCTCCGGCGCCGAGGAGGGCTACGTCTACGCGCGCTTCTCCAATCCGACCGTGACCGCGATGCAGACCCGCCTCGCCGCGCTCGAGGGCGGCGAGGCGTGCATCGCCACCGCGTCCGGCATGTCGGCCATCATGTCGCTGGCGATGGCGACCCTGCAGGCGGGTGACCACGTGGTGGCCTCCAACGGCCTGTTCGGTGCCACCCAGCAGCTCTTCGGCGGCATCCTGTCGAAGTTCGGCATCGCCACCACCTTCGTGCCCGCGACCGAGCTCGACGCCTGGCGCGCAGCGATCACGCCGCGCACCCGGCTGTTCTTCACCGAGACGCCCTCCAACCCCCTCACCGAGGTGATCGACATCGCCGGTGTGGCGGCGATCGCACGCGAGGCCGGGGTGCTGTTCGCGGTCGACAACTGCTTCTGCACGCCGGCGCTGCAGCGCCCGCTGGAACTGGGCGCCGACGTCGTGGTGCATTCGGCGACCAAGTATCTCGACGGCCAGGGCCGGGTGCTCGGCGGCGCGGTGGTCGGCAGCAAGGCGGTCACCGATGAGGTGTTCAAGTTCCTGCGCACCGCCGGCCCCACGCTGTCGCCGTTCAACGCCTGGGTGATCCTGAAGGGCCTGGAGACGCTGCGCATCCGCATGCAGGCGCAGTCGGCGAGCGCGCTGGAACTGGCGCGCTGGCTGGAGGCGCAGCCCGGCGTGGCCCGCGTCTACTACCCGGGCCTGGAATCCCACCCCCAGCACGCGCTGGCGATGCGCCAGCAGAAGAGCGGCGGCGCGATTGTCAGCTTCGACGTGAAGGGCGGCCGTGAGGCGGCGTGGAAGGTGGTCGATTCGACCCGCCTGATCTCGATCACCGCCAACCTCGGCGACACCAAGAGCACCATCACCCATCCGGCGACCACCACCCACGGCCGCATCAGTGCGGAAGCACGCGCCACGGCGGGGATCGGCGACGGCCTGCTGCGGGTCGCGGTCGGGCTCGAGGACGTCGAGGACCTGAAGGAAGACCTGGCGCGGGGATTGGCGCGGCGGTAAGCGCGCATCGAACGCAGGCCGGCATCATCGAAGGGGTAGGGCGTCGTCGGGGCGAACGCCTGACCGGCGTCTGCCCCGACGAGCATTGCTCAGTACTCGAGCACGCGCGGCAGTTCCTTGGCCTGCGCGACCCACTTGGCGACGTCCGCCTCGGGCGGGACGCGGCGGGTCAGCTTCTTTTCGGCATTGACCTCGGCCAGCGTGGCGGCCAGGTTGGCCGGCGCGCGGCGGGCGAGGGCGGGCACGGTGTCGACGCCGGCGGCCTCGAGCAGCTGCGCGTAGTCCGAGCCCACGCCGCTGATGCGGTAGAGGTCGGCCATGTTGGCGAACTTAAGCACCTGGGCGGCGGAGATGCCGGTGGCCTCGGCCAGTTTGGCGCGCGCGGCCGGCGTGGCGCTGGCGGCGAGCAGCGCGTCGGTGTCCTTGACGCCGGCATCGCGGAATTTCTTGCCGATCACTTCGCCGATGCCTTCGATGTCTTCGATCTTGTAGTTCGCCATCGTCTTGCCTCCATGGTCTGTTCCGGACGGGTGAGCGCGGTGACGCGCGCCGGCCGAGCCAGCTGTCCGCATCGATTCCACGTATGACGATGATAACCCGCGATGCGACGAGGATCGGTGAGATCGTGTAATGGCCGCGCACACCGGCCCTCAGCCGCCGCTGAGGGCCTGCACGACGACGAGCGTGTCGTCGGGGCGCAAGGGGTGCGACAGGGCGAAGATCTGCTCGCCCGCGACGAAGAAACGGACGTGTCGGCGCAGGCGGCCCTGCTCATCGACGACGCGGAAGCGGATGCCCGGAAAACGCCGGTCCAGATCGGCGAGCACGGCCGCCAGCGTCGCGCCGTCGGCCTCCACTTCGCGCATCGCGGTATAGGACCGCAGCGGGGTCGGGATCAACACCTTCACGTCGTCACGCGGCCGGGACGCCGGTCTCCACCGCGAAGATCTCGGGCAAGTGGCGCGCGATGCATCGCCACGAGCCGCCCTCGTCGGCGCTCATCCACAGCTCGCCGCTGGTGGTGCCGAAATAGAGGCCGAGCGGATCGCCGGCGTCGGCCGTCATCGCCTGGCGCTTGACCGTCCACCACGCCTGCGCCGCGGGCAGGCCGTGGTCGAGGCGTTCCCAGCTCGCGCCGGCGTCGCGCGTGCCATAGACCGCGGGCCGGCCGCCGGGGCTGGTGCGTGGCCAGACGTCGCTGCCGTCCATCGGAAAGATCCAGGCGCGGTCCGCGTCGCGCGGATGGACGACGAGCGGAAAGCCGATGTCGCCGACCGCCTCCGGCATGTTGCGGCCGATGCGCACCCAGGTTTCGCCGGGTCGGTCGAGGCGATACACCCCGCAGTGGTTCTGCTGGTAGAGACGGTCGGGTGCGCTCGGGCACAGGCGCACGCAGTGCGGATCGTGGAAGGTCGGGTCGGCCACGTCGAAGCCCTCCACGACCTCGAGACCGTGGAGGAGGGGGGCGAAGCTGCGCCCGCCGTCGCGCGACTCATGTACGCCGCCGCCCGACATGCCGATGTAGAGGTGCTGCGGGTCGCGCGGATCGATGTTGATCGAGTGCAGCTTGGGGCCGTCGGGCGTGCCGTCCTGCACGCTGCCCATCCACCGGCGGTAGTCCGGATCGTCGTTGAGGCAGGAAAAGGGCGTCCAGTGCACGCCGCCGTCGGCGGAGCGGAACAGGCCCTGTGGCGAGGTGCCGGCGAGCCAGCACCCCGGTTCGCCGGCGTGCCCGGGTGCGAGCCAGAAGCTGTGGTCGACGGCCCGCCCCGCCTCGCCGTCCGCCGCCGGCGCGAAGGCGGGCGGTTGCAGCGCTTCGCTCCAGGTTGCGCCGAGATCGGTCGAGCGGAACAGGGTGGGGCCGAGATGTCCGGTCTTCGCCGCCGCCAGCAGGGTGCGTCCATCCCGCGGGTCGAGCACCAGGTGGTTGACGATGTGGCCGAGCATGTGCGGCCCGTCGATCCGCCAGTGGCGGCGCCCGGCGTCGCCGTGGAACAGCCACGCGCCCTTGCGCGTCGCCACCAGCACGACGATGGGGCGTGCCGACGCTTCGCCCGCGCCGGGGTGGTCGGAGGTATCCATTTTCGCTCTCCGCAGGGGGCCGGGCGCCGCGCCTCGCGCCGGCGCCCGGCCATGTCCGCCGCCCGTGCAGATCCGACGACGGCTTTTCCTGTTCTATAGACCAGGAACGCCGGAGGCGCAGCGCAGGGATGGCGGCCGGATCCGCCATCGCGGCCGCGTCAGGCGGTGGCGGAGGCGTCGCCGGTGGTGAAGCGCTCGCCGTCGAAGGCGAGCCAGCGCGCCGTGCCGCGCCAGTCGGCCAGCACGTGGCGCACGCAATCGCGACCGTCGATGTGCAGCCGGTGCCGGTCGGGGCGGTGCGTGTGGCCGTGGATCAGCGTCGGGTAGCCGTGCGCGCGCAGCAGCGCCGCGACCGCGTCGGCATTGACGTCCATGATCTCCATCGACTTCCCGGCCTTGGCGGCTTCGCTCTTCTGCCGCAGCGAGGCGATGAAGGCCTTGCGTGCGGCCAGGGGCTGAGCCAGGAAGCCGGCCTGCCAGGCGGGATCGCGGACCTGGCGGCGGTAGGCCTGGTAGGCGAGGTCGTCGGTGCACAGCGCGTCACCGTGGGCGAGCACCACCACGGGGGCGCTGTCGCCTTCGCCAAGGCGCACGCGCGCCGGATCCTCGAGCAGGGTGGCGCCGATCGCGCATGCGAAGTCCGCGCCGGCGAGCAGGTCGCGGTTGCCGGTCATGAAGAACAAGGCGGTGCCGGCATCGGCCAGCCCGCGGATCGCGGCGGCGATCGCCGCGTTGAAGGGCGTGGCGAGGTCGTCGTCACCGGCCCAGTATTCGAACAGGTCACCGAGGATGAAGAGGCTCGCGGCCTCGCGCGCGGGGCCCTGGAGGAAGGCGCGGAAGGCGTCGACGTTGGCCGGCTCGTCCTCGGTGAGGTGCAGGTCGGAAATGAACAATGCCGGAAGCCCCGCATGCGCGGCCTCCGGCACTCCGTCGGCGGCCCCGCCCGGGCGGGCGGGGGAGGGGCTGCGGTCGGGCACGATCAGACGACTTCGGCGCGCTCGATGACCACGTCTTCCTTCGGCACGTCCTGGTGGAAGCCGCTGGAGCCGGTCTTGACCTTGCGGATGCTGTCGACCACGTCCATGCCCTCGGTCACGCGGCCGAACACGCAGTAGCCCCAGCCCTGGAGGTCGGGCGAGCGGAAGTTGAGGAAGTCGTTGTCGGCGACGTTGATGAAGAACTGCGCGGTGGCCGAGTGGGGCGCCTGGGTGCGCGCCATGGCGATGGTGCCGCGCTCGTTCTTGAGGCCGTTGTCGGCTTCGTTCTTGATCTGCTCGCCGGTCGGCTTCTGGTTCATGCCGGGCTCGAAGCCGCCGCCCTGGATCATGAAGCCGTCGATGACGCGGTGGAAGATGGTGTTGTCGTAGTGGCCGGCCTCGACGTAGGCGAGGAAATTGGCGACGGTGACGGGCGCCTTGTCGGCGTCGAGTTCGAGGGTGATGACGCCGTGGTTGGTGTGGAGCTTGACTGCCATGTGTGTTCTCCTGGATGAACCGGTCTCTGGCCCGGCCGCGGCGCGGCCGGCGTGGGGCGTGTCGGGCGGTGCGGCCCGACACGATGAATCTTGCGCTTACTTGGCCGGCTTCTTCGCCGGCTTGGCGGTTTCGAGCACGCGGGCGGTCTCGATGACCACCGGGTCGACCGGCACGTTCTGGTGGAAGCCGCGGTTGGCCGTCTGGACCTTGCCGATCTTCTCGACCACGTCCATGCCCTTGACCACCTTGCCGAACACGGCATAGCCCCAGCCGTCGCGCGAGGGGTAGTCGAGGAAGGTGTTGGGCACGAGGTTGATGAAGAACTGCGCGCTCGCCGAGTGCGGGTCGGCGGTGCGCGCCATCGCCAGGGTGCCGGGCTCGTTCTTCAGGCCGTTCTTCGCCTCGTTCTCGATCGGCGCGCGGGTGCTCTTCTGCTTCATCTCGGCGTCGAATCCGCCGCCCTGGACCATGAAGCCGTCGATGACGCGGTGGAAAACGGTGCCGTCGTAGAAGCCGTCCTTGACGTACTGGACGAAGTTCTCCGCCGACTTGGGCGCCTTGTCGGCGAAGACCTCGACGACGATCTCGCCCTGGCTGGTCTTCATCTCGACCATCGGGTTGGCGGCCAGCGCGCTCAGTGCGGTGCCGGCCAGTACGGCGAAGGCGATCAGGTGCTTTTTCATGGAATCTCCGGTATTCGGCCTGCAGCCTCGACCCGGGCGGCAGAGGTGATTGTGACGAGGACGGCGCGGCGGCGAATGCCCGTGCGCGTCGGCTTCGGTCGGCCGCAGGTCCGCGGGTCGAGCCGCACTGCGCCGTCCTTGCCGCCCGCCCGCGGGCTTCGACCGCGACGGCAGGGACCCGGCAGACGAAATGGCGGGCCTGCCAGCCATGGTATATTTGCGCGCTTCCGACAAGGGCTTGCGGCCGCTGAACGGCGCCAGATTCTAGCAACAAGCCCCACCCCTAACAATCGCGCTGCCGGCGTGGTTTTCCCTTCCGTTTCTCCGTCATCCCGATGCTCTCGATCTACAACACCCTGTCGCGCACCAAGGAAGTCTTCACCCCGATCGAACCCAGCAAGGTCCGCATGTACGTCTGCGGCATGACGGTGTACGACTTCTGCCACCTCGGCCATGCGCGGGTGATGGTCGTGTTCGACATGGTGGCGCGCTGGCTGCGCGCGAGCGGGCTGGACGTGACCTACGTGCGCAACATCACCGACATCGACGACAAGATCATCCGCCGCGCGCAGGAGAACGGCGAGACCATCCGCCAGCTCACCGACCGCTTCATCGCCGCGATGCACGAGGACGCCGACGCCCTCGGCGTGCTGCGCCCCGACCACGAGCCGCGCGCCACCGAGTACGTCGCGCAGATGCAGTCGCTGATCTCGCGCCTCGAGCACAAGGGCCTGGCCTATGTCGCGGCCAACCGCGACGTGTGCTACGCGGTGCGCAAGTTCGAGGGCTACGGCAAGCTGTCGGGCAAGTCGCTCGACGAGCTGCGCGCCGGCGAGCGTGTGGATGTAGCGCAGGACAAGAACGATCCGCTCGACTTCGTGCTGTGGAAGCACGCCAAGGTCGAGGAGCCGAGCGAGGTGAAGTGGGCCTCGCCCTGGGGCGAGGGGCGGCCGGGCTGGCACATCGAGTGCTCGGCGATGAGCTCGGAGCTGCTCGGCGAGCACTTCGACATCCACGGCGGCGGCATGGACCTGCAGTTCCCCCACCACGAGAACGAGATCGCCCAGTCCGAAGGCGCGCATGGCCACGCCTTCGTCAACTACTGGATGCACAACGGCTTCGTGCGCGTCGACGACGAGAAGATGTCGAAATCGCTCGGCAACTTCTTCACCATCCGCGAGGTGCTGCAGAAGTACGACCCCGAGGTGGTGCGCTTCTTCATCCTGCGCGCGCACTACCGCAGCGCGCTGAACTACTCGGATGCGCATCTGGAGGATGCCCGCAACGCGCTCACCCGGCTGTACACCGCGCTCAAGAACGTGCCGGTGCAGGGCGACGCGGCGCCCGACTGGAACGAGGCGCACGCCCAGCGCTTCCGCGCCGCGATGGACGACGACTTCAATACCGCGGAGGCGGTGGCGGTGCTGTTCGAGCTCGCCAACGAGGTCAACCGCAGCGCCTCGCCTGCGCTTGCCGCGCAGCTGAAGGCGCTCGGCGGCGTGCTCGGCCTGCTTGGCCGCGAACCGCAGGCCTTCCTGCAGGCGGGCGCGCCGGACGCGGCGGGCGGCCTGGACGCCGGCGCTATCGAGGCGAAGATCGCCGAGCGCGCCGCGGCCAAGAAGGCGAAGGACTACGCCGCGGCCGACCGCATCCGCGCCGAGCTGCTCGAGGCCGGCGTGATCCTCGAGGACGGCGCCGGCGGCACGAGCTGGCGGCGCGCCTGAGCAAGGAGGGAAGGCTCAACCGCCGGCGACGCCGGCAGCGCCCGGCTGCATTCCCGGGAGATCCGAGACGATTGTGAGAACGCCCGCCCTGCGATGCAGGAGCGGGCGTTCTTGCTTCTTGCGCGGGCGCGCGGTTTGACCGCTCGCCCGCACCGCATCCGGGCGGGCCTCAGTTGCCGAAGAAGTCGCGCACCTTGTCCATCCAGCCCTTGGCCTTCGGGTTGTGGCGGTCGGCGTTGCCGCTGGAGATCTCCTCGAACTCGCGCAGTAGCTCCTTCTGGCGCTCGGTGAGGTTCACCGGCGTCTCGACCACCACATGGCACATCAGGTCGCCATGCACGTGGCTGCGCACGTTCTTGATGCCCTTGCCGCGCAGGCGGAAGACCTTGCCGCTCTGCGTCTCGGCCGGAATCTTCAGGCGCGCCATGCCTTCCAGCGTCGGGATCTCGATCTCGCCGCCGAGCGCAGCAACCGTGATGCTGATCGGCATCTCGCAGTGCAGGTCGTCGTGGTCGCGCTCGAACACCGCATGCTTGCGGATGTGGATCTCGACGTAGAGGTCGCCCGGCGGGCCGCCATTGACACCCGGCTCGCCGTGGCCGGCGTGGCGCAGGCGCATGCCTTCGTCGATGCCGGCGGGAATCTTCACCTCCAGCGTCTTCTGCTTCTTGACCCGGCCGGCGCCGCCGCAGTCGCGGCAGGGGTCGGGGATGATCTTGCCGCTGCCGTGGCACTTCGGGCAGGTCTGCTGGATGGAGAAGAAGCCCTGCTGCACGCGCACCTGGCCGTGGCCGTTGCAGGTCGGGCAGGTCTTGGGCTGGGTGCCCGGCTTGGCGCCGCTGCCGTCACAGGTGCCGCATTCCTCGACGGTGGGGATGCGGATCGTCTTCTCGGCGCCGCGCGCGGCTTCCTCGAGCGTGATCTCGAGGTTGTAGCGCAGGTCGGCGCCGCGGTAGACGTTCGAACGCCCGCCGCGACCGCCGCCGCCGAACAGATCGCCGAAGATGTCGCCGAAGGCGTCGGCAAAGCCGCCCTCGAAGCCGTGCGCGCCCGGGCCGGCACCCATCGACGGATCGACGCCGGCGTGGCCGTAGCGGTCGTAGGCGGCCTTCTTCTGCGGATCGGAGAGCATCTCGTAGGCCTCCTTGGCCTCCTTGAATTTCTCCTCGGCTTCCTTGTTGTCCGGATTGCGGTCCGGGTGAAACTTCATGGCCAGCTTGCGGTAGGCCTTCTTGATCTCGTCGTCGCCGGCGTCGCGGTTGACGCCGAGGACTTCGTAGTAATCGCGTTTGGACATGGTGCTGCGCTCAGTCTGGTCTCAAGCAAAGGCCGAGCCGGCACCGGAGCAGCGCTCCGGCGGGGCTCGGCCGCGAAGGGTTCGCCAGAGTGACGATTACTTCTTGTCCTTCACTTCGGTGAATTCGGCATCCACCACGTCGGCGTCCTCGGCCTTGCCGCCGGCCTGCTGGCCGCCCGCACCGGCACCCGGCTGGGCGCCGCCTTCGGCCTGCGCCTGGGCATACATCTGCTCGCCGAGCTTCTGCGCCGCCATCGCCAAGGCCTGGCTCTTGGCTTCGATGCTGTCCTTGTCGTTGCCCTTGATCGCCTCTTCGGCGTCCTTGATCGCGGCTTCGATCTTGGACTTTTCGTCGGCCGACAGCTTGTCGCCGTACTCGGTCAGCGCCTTGCGGGTCGAGTGCACCAGCGCGTCGCACTGGTTGCGCGCATCGACCAGCTCGTGCGCCTTCTTGTCTTCCTCGGCGTGCGCCTCGGCGTCGCGCACCATGCGCTCGACTTCCGCATCCGACAGGCCGGAGTTGGCCTGGATCTTGATCTTGTTCTCCTTGCCGGTGGCCTTGTCCTTGGCCGACACGTGCAGGATGCCGTTGGCGTCGATGTCGAAGGTGACC
>JARRBR010000174.1 GCA_029982755.1 Rhodocyclaceae bacterium | reverse complement strand
GGCGCCGCCGCCCGGGTCGCCGCGCCGGCGTCGAGCAGCAGGCGCGCCGAGGCGTGGTCGGCGAGCGCGAGCGTCGCCACCCCGGTGAGCTCCATCGGCCAGCGTGCGAAGTAGCGGCGCTGACGCGCGCTCGCCTCCGGCCTGCCGATCGCCACCAGTTCGAGCGCAATGCGCGGGCCGCCGCCTGGCAGTTCGATGCTGGCCGGCAGCCGCGCCGGCCAGTTCGCCGGCCGGCCCTCGCCGATCACCACCACCTCGAAGCGCTGGCCGGGCACAACCTGCGGGTTCGGGGCCGCGAGCAGCCAGTCGGCGGCCGGCACGGACGGTGCAGACAGGCACAGCATTCCGGCCAGCAGCAACGGCCGCAGGGAAAAGGCGGGTCGATTCTTCATGCTGTTTTCGGTACGACGGAAACGAAGCGGGGCAACCCCTCGCAGGGCTGCCCCCCCAGCGCCCTCCCCTTGCGCCACGCGCATCGCGGCGCCCGGAGCGGGCCAGGCGCGGCGCAAGCGCCGCGCGCATGACGGATCAGGCGCCGCTGTTGCGCGACTCCTTGGCGTCCACCACCGCGAGCGCGGTCATATTCACCAGGCGGCGCACGGTGGCCGAGGGCGTCACGATGTGCACCGGCTTGGCTGCGCCGAGCAGGATCGGGCCAACCGACACGCCGTCGCCATTGGCCATCTTCATCAGGTTGAAGGAGATGTTGGCGGCGTCGAGGTTGGGCATCACCAGCAGGTTGGCCTCGCCCTTCAGGCGCGAATCCGGATGCAGCTTGTCGCGCATCTCCTGCGACAGCGCGGCATCGCCGTGCATCTCGCCATCGACGTTGAGGTCGGGGGCAGTCGCGTGCAGGATCTCGCAGGCGCGGCGCATCTTGCGTGCGGAGGCCGAGTTCGAGCTGCCGAAGTTGGAGTGCGACAGCAGCGCCACGCTCGGCTCGATGCCGAAGCGGCGCAGCTCGTCGGCCGCCATGCGCGCGATCTCGGCGACTTCCTCGGCGCTCGGGCTCTCGTTCACGTAGGTATCGGTGATCGCCAGCATGCGCTTGGTCAGCAGCAGCAGGTTCATCGCCGCGAACTGCTTGGCGCCGGGCGCCAGGCCGATGACGTCGGCCACCTGCCTGAGGTGGTAGTCGTAGGTGCCCACGGTGCCGCACACCATCGCATCGGCGTCGCCGCGGCGCAACAGCATGACGCCGATCAGCGTGGTGTCGCGGCGCACCCTGGACTTGGCCACGTCGGGGGTGACGCCGTCGCGGCTCATCAGCTTGTAGTACTCGGTCCACAGCTCGCGGTAACGCGGATCGGACTCGGGATTGACGATCTCGAAGTCGCGCTCGGGCACCAGGTTGAGGCCGATCTTCTTGATCCGCATCTCGATGACCTCGGGACGGCCGATCAGGATCGGGCGCGCCAGGCCTTCGTCGAGCACCACGCGCACCGCATGCAGCACGCGCTCGTCCTCGCCCTCGGCGTAGATCACGCGCTTCTGCGCCATCGGCACCGCCTTGGCGGCGGAGAACACCGGCTTCATGACGATGCCGGACTGGTACACGAAGGCGTTCAGGCTCGACGCGTAGGCATCGAAATCGGTGATCGGCTTGGTCGCCACGCCCGAGTCCATCGCCGCCTTCGCCACCGCCGGCGCGATCTTGACGATCAGGCGCGGATCGAAGGGCTTGGGGATGATGTACTCGGGGCCGAAGCTGACCTCCTGGCCGCCGTAGGCGCTGGCGACGATGTCGCTGGCCTCGGCCTCGGCCAGCTCGGCGATCGCCTTCACGCAGGCGAGCTTCATCTCCTCGTTGATCGTGGTCGCGCCGACGTCGAGCGCGCCACGGAAGATGAACGGGAAGCACAGCACGTTGTTGACCTGGTTCGGGAAGTCCGAGCGGCCGGTGGCGATGATGCAGTCCGGGCGCACGGCCTTGGCGTCGGCCGGCAGAATCTCGGGGTTCGGGTTGGCGAGCGCGAAGATGAGCGGCTTGTCGGCCATCTTGGCCACCATCTCGGGCTTGAGCACGCCCGCGGTCGACAGGCCAAGGAAGACGTCGGCACCGACGATGGCGTCACCGAGGGTGCGCGCGTCGGTGGTCTGCGCATAGCGCGCCTTGGTCGGCTCCATGTCGGGCTCGCGGCCCTCGTAGATGACGCCCTTGGAGTCGCAGACGGTGATGTTCTCGCGCTTCAGGCCCAGGCTGACCATCAGGTCGAGGCAGGCGATCGCCGCCGCGCCGGCACCCGAGCACACCAGCTTGACCGTGCCGATGTCCTTGCCGATAACCTTGAGGCCGTTCAGCAGGCCAGCCGCGGAGATGATCGCGGTGCCGTGCTGGTCGTCGTGGAAGACCGGGATCTTCATCCGCTCGCGCAGCTTCTTCTCGATGTAGAAGCACTCCGGCGCCTTGATGTCCTCGAGGTTGATGCCGCCCAGCGTGGGCTCGAGCGCGGCGATGATCTCGATCAGCTTGTCGGGGTCGTTCTCGGCCAGTTCGATGTCGAAGACGTCGATGTTGGCGAATTTCTTGAACAGGCAGCCCTTGCCTTCCATGACCGGCTTCGAGGCCAGCGGGCCGATGTTGCCCAGGCCGAGTACTGCCGTGCCGTTGGTGACCACCGCCACCAGATTGCCGCGACTGGTGAGTTCGAAGGCCTCGGCGGGGTCGGCGACGATCGCGTCGCAGGCTGCGGCCACGCCCGGCGAATAGGCGAGCGCAAGGTCGCGCTGGTTGGTGAGGCCCTTGGTCGGCACGACCGAAATCTTGCCGCGCGTGGGCGAGCGGTGATAGTCGAGCGCAGCGGTGATGAAATCCTGATCCATGTTCTCCCCTCTCGGAACACTGAGGTTTATGTTGTGGCTGTATGACGAGGCGGCGCCGATCCGCAGGGATCGACGCAGCGCGTGCCGGCCGGGCAGCGCGGACACGGGTCCATCGTTCGGGTTGTTCGCAAGGACTCTATTTTGTTGTGCACGCCGGACGGCGCGGGAACGGCCTCGATTGACGTCGCCCGAGTTTAGCGCAGCCGCCCCCCCTTTTGGCAGCGCCGCCATGTAATGCCGCGTATCACACCGCATGAAGGAGGCGCCCCGCCGCCCCCGGCTTTTGGCAGAATGCGGGCTCCGCGCGGCAATCGCACCGCGCCCGACAAGATGACATGGGGAGAGCTACATGCGGCGAGTGGTGTTCAATCAGAAGGGGGGCGTCGGCAAGTCGACGATCACCTGCAACCTGGCTGCGATCAGCGCCCAGCAGGGCAAGCGCACCCTCGTCGTCGACCTCGATCCGCAGGGCAACTCCACCCAGTACCTGCTCGGCGCCAGCGGCGAGGACCTCGAGGCCACACTGGCCGACTTCTTCGACCAGACGCTGAACTTCAAGCTCAACCCGCGCGACACCGCGGAATTCGTCGTCGCCACGCCCTTCGAGGGCCTGCACGTGATGCCCTCCCACCCGCAGCTCGAGGAGCTGCAATCCAAGCTCGAATCGCGCTACAAGATCTACAAGCTGCGCGACGCGCTGGAAGAGCTCGCCGAGGACTTCGACTGCGTGTACATCGACACCCCGCCCGCGCTCAACTTCTTCACACGTTCGGCGCTGATCGCTGCCGATGCCTGCCTGATTCCCTTCGACTGCGACGAGTTCTCGCGCAAGGCGCTGTACTCCCTGCTCGAGAACGTGCAGGAGATCAAGTCCGACCACAACCGCAGGCTCGAAGTCGAGGGCATCGTGGTCAACCAGTTCCAGCCGCGCGCCAGCCTGCCGCAGAAGATGGTGCAGGAGCTCGTCGACGAAGGCCTGCCGGTGCTCGAGCCCTACCTGTCCGCCTCGGTGAAGATCAGGGAGTCTCACGAGCAGGCCAAGCCGATGATCCACCTCGACCCGAAGCACAAGCTGTCGCAGGAGTTCGTCGCCCTGCACGACGCGCTGGCGCGCAAGTACGGGACCTGAAGCGCCGCGCCGGTCTTCAGCGCGGCGGCGCGAGACGGTCGAGTTCGGACTCCTCCAGCCACTCGCGCCACACCGCCATGAGAACCGCCAGCACCACCGGACCGAGGAACAGGCCGACCAGACCGAACGCCGCCAGCCCGCCGAGAACGCCGAACATCACCAGCAGGAAGGGGATGCGGGTGGCATTGCTGATCACCAGCGGGCGCACCAGGTTATCCACCCAGCTCACCACCAGCGCGCCCCACAGCAGCAGGCCGATGCCCTCGACGGTGTTGCCGGTCATCAGCAGCCATACGCCGATGGAACCCCATGCGAAGGGCGTGCCGAAGGGGATCATCGCGATCACCGCGGTGATCGCCCCCATCAGCACCGGCGCCGGCACGCCCGCCCACCAGTAGCCCAGCCCGGCGACGATGCCCTGCCCGATCGCGGTGGCGATCAGCCCCCAGACCACCGCCTTCGTCATGCCGCCCACCGCCGCGAGATAGGAGTCGAGGCGTTCGCCGAGGAAGCGGCGCAGCACCGCCACCACCTGGGCGAGCACGCGCTCGCCGTCGCGATACAGGAAGAACACGGTGATCAGCGCGAAGCCGAGCTTGGCCGCATTGCGGCCGACGTCGCCGATCAGCGTGAGGACCAGGTTGCTGCCCTGGCGGACCCACTCGGTGAGCTGGGCGCGCAGCGCCTCGGGGTCGCGAGTGAGCTCGCCCACCATCGCCTGCAGGTCGTCGCCGATCCACGGCAGCGTGCGGATGAACTCCGGCAGCACCAGGGCGCCCTCGCGGATCTGCGTGGTGACCGCGGCGATCGCGACCCCGACCTCGGTGCGCAGCAGCATGCCGATCCACAGCGCCGGCAGCACGAAGGCGGCACTCAACAGCAGCGTCATCAGCAGCGCGCTCAGGGTCGGGTAGCGGCGCAGCCCGGCGCGCAGGCGGCGGAAAGCGGGCCAGGTGGCGTAGGCGATGATCACCGCCCACGCCACCGGGACGATGAACGGCTGCAGCACCGCATAGCTCAGCAGCAGCAGGCCGCCGAGCAGGAAGCCGAGGATCACCCGGCGGACGACCTGCCAGCACCTTGTCGATGCGCTTGCCGTCGAGGTCGACGACCTCCAGCCGCCAGTTCTCCCAGGTGGCGATGTCGCCGGTGTTGGGCAGGCGGCCGAGCAGCCACATCACCATGCCCGACAGGGTGTGGTAGCGCCCCTTCTCCTCTTCCGGCACCGCCTTGATGCCGAGGCGGTCCTTGAGCTCGACGATCGGGATCAGGCCGTCGAGCAGCCACGAGCCATCCTCGCGCTGCACCGCCCACGCCTCCTCGGTGTCGTGCGGCAGGAACTCGCCGGTCACCGACTCGATCACGTCGTGCAGGGTGACCATGCCCTGCACCTCGCCGTACTCGTCGATCACGAACACCGTGTAGGTGCCCGAGGCGCGGAACTGGTCGAGCAGCTCCATGCCGGTCAGCGACTCCGGCACGTACACGGCCGGCTGCAGCTCTCTGGTGAGATCGATCGGTTCCTCGCGCAGCATCTGGGTGAAGATCTTCTTGGCGCTGACGATGCCGAGGATCTCGTCCAGCCCGCCGCGGCACACCGGGAAGCTGGAGTAGGACGAGGACGCCACCAGCTCGAGGTTCTCCTCCAGCGGCCGGGCGAGGTCGAGCGCGACGATGTCCGAGCGCGGCACCATCAGCGAGGCGATCTGGCGGTCGTCGAGGCGGAACACGTTGCGCACCATGTCGTGCTCGCTCTTCTCGATCACGCCCGCCTCGGAGCCCTCGACCAGCATGGCGTGGATCTCCTCCTCGGTCACGCTCGGCCCGCCAAGCTCGCGCTGGCCCATCAGGCGCAGCAGCAGCGCGGTCGAGCCGGCCAGCAGATGCACGAAGGGGCGCGAGGCGATCGACAGCACGTTCATCGGCCGCGCCACCATGCGGGCGATGCCTTCCGGGTCGATCTGGCCGATGCGCTTGGGGACCAGCTCGCCGACCACGATCGACACGTAGGTGATCACCACCACGACCAGCACGGTCGAGCCGATCTCGCTGGTGCGCTGCTCCATGCCAAGGGTCTGCAGCCACTGCGCGAGCGGCCCGGCGAGCGCGGCCTCGCCGACGATGCCGTTGAGGATGCCGATCGAGGTGATGCCGATCTGGATCGTGGAC
>JARRBR010000173.1 GCA_029982755.1 Rhodocyclaceae bacterium | reverse complement strand
CACCGGATTTTGATTCCGGCATTCGAGGGTTCGAATCCTTCCTCCCCAGCCATACAACGACGGGCAGACCACGGGTCTGCCCGAGTCGTTTTTACGCGCCGAATATTCGCGCGTCGTTTCTTACGGCACTCGGAGTAGCAGAAATGCCCCACGGCAGCCTGATGGTCTTCACCGGCAACGCCAACCCCAAGCTCGGCGCCGACGTGACGCGACGTCTGGGTATCTCCCTCGGTTCGGCCACGGTCGGCCGGTTTTCGGATGGTGAAGTCAACGTCGAGCTGCTCGAGAACGTGCGCGGCAAGGACGTGTTCGTGCTGCAGCCCACCTGCTCGCCGACCAACGACAACCTGATGGAACTGCTGGTGCTGGTCGACGCACTGAAGCGCGCCTCCGCCGGCCGCATCACCGCCGCCATCCCCTACTTCGGCTATGCCCGCCAGGACCGCCGCCCGCGCTCGGCGCGCGTGCCGATCACCGCCAAGGTCGTCGCCAACATGCTGCAGGCCGTCGGCGTCCAGCGCCTGCTGACCATGGACCTGCACGCCGACCAGATCCAGGGCTTCTTCGACATCCCGGTCGACAACGTCTATGCCGCGCCGGTGCTGCTCAACGATCTCGACAAGCAGAAGTACGACGACCTGATGGTCGTGTCGCCCGACGTCGGCGGCGTGGTGCGCGCGCGCGCCTTCGCCAAGCGCATGGAGTGCGACCTGGCGATCATCGACAAGCGCCGTCCCAAGGCCAACGTCTCCGAGGTCATGAACATCATCGGCGAGGTCGAAGGCCGCACCTGCGTGATCATGGACGACATCGTCGACACCGCCGGCACGCTGTGCAAGGCTGCCGCCGCGCTCAAGCAGCACGGCGCCAAGCGCGTGCTGTCCTACTGCACCCACGCAGTGCTGTCGGGCGCCGCGGTGTCGCGCATCGCCGAGTCGGACCTCGACGAGCTCGTGGTCACCGACACCATCCCGCTGCGCGAGGATGCCAAGGCCTGCGACCGCATCCGCCAGGTCTCGGTCGCCTCGCTGCTGGCCGACACCATCCTGCGCATCAGCAACGAGGAATCGGTGTCCTCGCTGTTCATGGAATAAGTTCTCCGCCCGCGGCGCCACACGGCGCCGCGGGCATCCCAAGTCCTCGCCTGGTCGCGGGCGCGGACAACATCCACTCAGGAGCATCACCATGCAAATCGAATTCAAGGCCACCAAGCGTGACGCGCAGGGTACGGGTGCGAGCCGCCGCCTGCGTCGCGCCGGCCAGATCCCGGGCATCATCTACGGCGGCGCGGGCGAAGCCCAGGCCGTCGCCATGGACCACAACGAGCTCTACCACCTGCTGCGCAAGGAAGCCTTCCACGCGTCCGTGCTGAGCATCGACATCGAGGGCGCCAAGCAGACCGTCGTGCTGCGCGACACCCAGTGGCACCCGTTCAAGCAGCAGGTGCTCCACCTCGACTTCCAGCGCGTCGACGCCGCCCAGAAGATGCACCTGAAGGTGCCCCTGCACTTCGTCGGCGACGACGTCAGCCCGGCCGTCAAGCTCGGCGGCTGCATGATCTCGCACACCATCAACGAACTCGACGTCCAGTGCCTGCCCAAGGACCTGCCCGAGTTCATCGAGGTCGACCTGTCTGCGCTGGAAGCCGGCCAGTCGGTGCACGTGTCGCAGATCACCCTGCCGGCCGGCGTCGAGCTGGTGCAGCACGGTGAAGGCGACCCGGTGGTCGCGACCGCGCTGGTCGTGAAGGGTGCTGCCGCCGAGGGCGAGGGCGAAGGCGAAGCGGCCTGAGCCACTGCCGACGCCTGCAGCCCGGATGCCGGAGACCGACGAACGATGAGCAACGCGCCCGCGCGTCCGCCCCGTCTGATCGTCGGCCTCGGCAATCCGGGCGCCGAATATTCCGAAACCCGGCACAACGCCGGGTTTTGGTTTTGTGAGCGGCTCGCCGACCAGATCGGCGCACGCTTCTCGCACGAATCCCGTTTTCACGGTCTGGTCGCCAACGCGCGCGAAGCCGGCATGTGGCTGCTGATGCCGCAGACCTACATGAACCGATCCGGCCAGGCCATCGGCGCGCTGGCGCGCTTCTACCGCATCGAGCCCGCCGAGATCCTTGTCGTGCACGACGAACTCGACATCCCGCCCGGGCAGTTGCGTCTCAAGTTCGGCGGCGGCCTCGGCGGCCACAACGGGTTGAAGGACACCTCCGCCCACCTTGGCACCAACGACTACTGGCGGCTACGCATCGGCATCGGCCACCCCGGCGATCGCAACGAGGTCGTGAACTTCGTCCTCAAGCCCGCGCGCCGCGAGGAACAGCAGCAGATCGACGAGGCCATCGACAAGGCACTTGCGATCTGGCCGCAGATCGTGCGCGGCGAACTCAACGCCGCGGCGACCCGGCTCAACGCCCGCCCCGCAGCACCGAAACCGCCCAAACCACCGAAGCCGCCAAAGGCCCCCGGGCCGGCGCAGCCGGACGCCAGCGCGGAACCGCCCGCGTCGGGCGGCTCCGGCGCCTGAGCCCGCTCAGTACCCGACCGCGGCCAGCGCGCGCAGCGGCCCGACCGCGCGGATCGCCTCGATCTGCTCGCGATGGCGGGTGTACAGCGTGCCGCCGAAGCACACCGCGCTCATCGAGATGCCCTCGAAATGCTCATGGCGACGCGGAATCGCCAGCAGCCAGCCCTCGCCCGCGAGCAGGTTGAAGGGCGGCAGCAGCCCATCCTCGCCTGCGCTGAGACCCAGCTCCACGCACGCACGCTCGAAACCCGCGTGCAGGCTTTCGGCCGCAGCCTTCGCCGCCTCGCCCCGGCCACACCGCACGCGCACGAAGCAGTGCCACATCGGCAGCGCGGGATGCGTCGCCACGCCGTGCTCGGCCAGGCCCGCCGGCAGGCCGGGCGCGAACAGCTGCAGGCTGGCGTTGCCGGCGTCGTCCGGCATCCACTGCACGTGCTTGTGACGCTGGCTCGCCCCCGCGGCGGTGCCGCCGTTGTAAAGGCCGATCCCGCCCGCCTCGCCCATGAGCTCGGCGAGCGCGGCGAAATCGCTGTGCGCCAGCGGCAGCAGCTGCTCCTCGAATTCGCGCCGTGCCAGCACGAGGTGGCGCGCGCACAGCGGAAACTTGTTCAGGATGGCGACATGGGCCTCACCGACGGTCCCCACGGTCAGCGCCGGGTCGGGGTTCAGGAAGGGGTTGAAGTTCGGATCGCGCGGCCCGCCCGGGATCGCGACCGTCTTCTCGTCCTCCGCCTTCCCACCCTGCGCCGCCCTGGCGGCACCGGTCCTGCTCGCATCCTTCGCCGCGAGCGAGGACACCCAGCGCACGATGAAGCGCATCCCGGCGTCCTCCATCTCGACCTGCTCGGCCTGCACCGGCACCAGCGCCCCCGCCGCCAGCGCTGCCGCGCTGCGCGCATCGATCGCCTCGATCCAGTTGGTGCTCATCCCCGTCTCCTCCCGTCTGTTTTTGGACAAATGCAGAACGGGCGATTGTAGGCCGGCAACGCAGGCAGGGCCATGCGCCCACTTTGGAGCCGCAGCCCGCGACACGGTACAATCCCGCGTTTTCCACACCGGATCAAGGCCGTAGCGCCCGACGAGGCGGCGCGCGCCCCCGGAACGATCAAGGATTCACATGAGCCTGAAATGCGGAATCGTCGGCCTGCCCAACGTCGGCAAGTCGACCCTGTTCAATGCCCTGACCAAGGCCGGCATCCAGGCCGAGAACTATCCCTTCTGCACCATCGAGCCCAACGTCGGCATCGTCGAGGTGCCCGACCCGCGACTGGCCGCGCTGTCCGAGATCGTCAAGCCGCAGAAGATCCAGCCCGCAATCGTCGAGTTCGTCGACATCGCCGGCCTGGTCGCGGGTGCATCCAAGGGCGAAGGCCTGGGCAACCAGTTCCTCGCCAACATCCGCGAGACCGACGCCATCGTCCACGTCGTGCGCTGCTTCGCCGACGACAACGTGATCCACGTCTCCGGCAGCGTCGACCCGATCCGCGACATCGAGGTCATCGACACCGAGCTCGCGCTCGCCGACATGGCCACCGTCGAGAAGGCGCTCAACCGCTACAAGCGCCCCGCCGCCGCCGGTGACAAGGAGGCCAAGATCCTGGTCGCCGTGCTCGAGAAGTGCTTCGCCCAGCTCGACGCCGGCAAGGCGGTGCGCGCGCTGGACCTGTCGAAGGAGGAGTGGGCCAGCCTCAAGCCCTTCTGCCTGATCACCGCCAAGCCGGTGCTGTACGCCGCCAACGTCGCCGAGGACGGCTTCGAGAACAACCCGCACCTGGACGCCGTGCGCGCCCACGCCGCTGCCGAGGGCGCCGAGGTGGTCGCGCTGTGCGCCGCGATCGAGGCCGAGATCGCCGACCTCGAGGACGCCGACAAGAAGGAGTTCCTCGAGACCATGGGTCTGGAAGAGCCCGGCCTCGACCGCCTGATCCGCGCGGGCTACAAGCTGCTCGGCCTGCAGACCTACTTCACCGCCGGCGTCAAGGAAGTGCGCGCGTGGACGATCCACGTCGGCGACACCGCGCCGCAGGCCGCCGGCGTAATCCACACCGACTTCGAGCGCGGCTTCATCCGCGCCCAGACCATCGCCTACGACGACTTCATCCAGTACAAGGGCGAAGCCGGCGCCAAGGAAGCGGGCAAGATGCGGGCCGAAGGCAAGGAGTACGTGGTCAAGGACGGCGACGTGCTCAACTTCCTGTTCAACGTCTGACCCAAACAAGCCATTTCTCAGGATTTCACAAGATTACTTTGAAGCCCTGAAGCAGCGACAGAACCCCGGAAAATCCGGGGTTCTTCGTTTCCATGGGTTGCATGAAATTGCCCGGCCTTGCTCGCGTAAAGTGACTACGCTGGTGTATACGGAGATTGGACGAGGCGAAACAAGGTGTATATGATCCTTCTGTCGTTCCTCATTGCCGATCTCGTGACACCGTGCTGACAGATGCCCACTGCCGTGCTGCCAAACCGAAGGAGCAGCTCTACCGCCTGAATGACCTTCGCGGCCTTTACCTCGAAGTGAAGCCCAATGGGGTGAAGGCTTGGCGCTACCGCTTCAAGCTGGGCGGTAAGGGGTCGTGGTTTGCGCTGGGCGACTACCCCACCGTCAGCCTTCCTGAAGCGCGGGACAAGTGCGAGGAAGCGCGGAAGCTGGTCAAGCAAGGCATCAACCCCGTCCAGCATCGGCAGCTTGAGCGCCTCAAGCGCGAACAGGATTCCACCAATACCTTTGAGACCGTTGCCAAAGAGTGGCTGGCTCTGCGGGACTGGGAAGACATCACCAAGAAACGCCGCCTGGACATGCTGGAGCGGGTGGTCTTCCCCAGCATCGGCAAGCTCCCGGTGCGCGACATCACCCCGGCGCACGTTCTC
>JARRBR010000172.1 GCA_029982755.1 Rhodocyclaceae bacterium | reverse complement strand
CACCGTGTCCTTCCTGCCGGTGTTCGCGCTCGAAGGCCAGGAGGGCCGGCTGTTCTCGCCGCTCGCCTTCACCAAGACCTTCGCCATGGCCGGCGCCGCCCTGTTGTCGGTGACCCTGGTGCCGGTGCTGATGCTGTTCTTCGTACGCGGGCGCATCCTGCCCGAGGCGAAGAATCCGGTGAACCGGCTGCTGATCTGGCTGTACCGGCCGATCATCCAGGGCGTGCTGCGCTTCAAGCTCGTCACGCTGCTGCTCGCCGTGCTCGCGATGGCCGCGACCATCGTCCCTGCACGCCAGATCGGCTCGGAGTTCATGCCGACCCTCAACGAAGGCACGCTGTTCTACATGCCGGCGGCGCTGCCGGGGATGTCGGTGACCGAGGCCGGGCGCCTGCTCGCCACCACCAACCGCATCATCAAGACCTTCCCCGAGGTGGAGTCGGTCTACGGCAAGGCCGGCCGCGCCAACACCGCGACCGACCCCGCGCCGCTGGAGATGTTCGAGACGGTGATCAACCTGAAGCCGCAGGACCAGTGGCGGCCCGGGGTGACCACGGATTCGCTGATCGCGGAAATGGACGCCGCGCTCAAGTTCCCCGGTCTCGCCAACTCGTGGACGATGCCGATCAAGGCCCGCATCGACATGTTGAGCACCGGCATCCGCACGCCGGTGGGGGTGAAGGTCTTCGGCAAGGACCTGGAGACGCTCGAAAAGGTGGCGCAGGCGGTGGAAGCGGCGGTGCGCAAGGTGCCCGGCGCGAGCAGCGCCTACGCCGAGCGCGTGGCTGGCGGCTACTACGTGGACATCGTGCCGCGCCGCGAGCAGCTCGCGCGCTACGGGCTCACCATCGACATGGTGCAGGACGTGATCGCCACCGCGCTCGGCGGCGAGATGGTGACAACCACGGTCGAGGGCCTGGAGCGCTACGGCGTGTCGGTGCGCTACGCGCGCGGCCTGCGCGACGATCCGGCGCGGCTCGCGTCCGACGTCTATGTGCCGACCATGAACGGCCCGATCCCGCTCGGCCAGCTCGCCGAGGTGAAGCTGACGCGCGGCGCGCCCGGCATCCGCACCGAGAACGCGCTGCTCGCGGCCTACGTGTATGTCGACACCCGCGAGGCCGACCTCGGCGCCTTCGTCAAGCGCGCGCAGCAGGCGGTGGCCGAGGAGGTCGCGTTCCCGCAGGGCTACTACGCTACCTGGAGCGGCCAGTTCGAGAACATGGAGCGCGCCAAGGAGAAGATGAAGATCGTGGTGCCGGTGACGCTGGCGCTGATCTTCGTGCTGCTGTACCTCAACTTCCGGCGGCTCACCGAGACGCTGATCGTGATGCTGTCGGTGCCCTTCGCGCTGGTGGGCGGGGTGTGGCTGATGTGGTGGCTGGGCTACCAGATGAGCGTGGCGGTGGCGGTGGGCTTCATCGCGCTCGCCGGCGTGGCGGCGGAGACCGGCGTGATCATGCTGATCTACCTCGATCATGCATGGAAGGAGGTTCGTGAGCGCAGGCACGCCGAAGGCCGCGAGGCCGGGGTTTCCGATCTGTACGAGGCGATCATGGAAGGCGCAGTCGAGCGGGTGCGGCCGAAGATGATGACCGTGGTGGCGATCATGGCGGGCCTGTTGCCGATCATGTGGAGCACCGGTACCGGCGCCGAGGTGATGAGCCGCATTGCCGCGCCGATGGTGGGCGGCATGGTGTCCTCGACCGTGCTGACGCTGGCGGTGATTCCGGCGCTGTACGCGCTGGTCAAGCAGTGGGAACTGCGCCGCAGCCGCCGGCCGGTGCCGGCGGTCGCGATCGCGCCGAGTTCCTGACGCCTCGGTCGGTGGAGAGGAGATGCACCATGGCCAAAGAGCATACGCATCGCGACCATTCCGGCCACGATCATCATCACGATCATCCATCGCCAGGCCAGGACACCGATCCGGTCTGTGGTATGACCGTGAAGCCGGACTCTCCCTACCGGGCGGTTCACGCCGGGCACGAATACCGGTTCTGCAGTCCCAAGTGCCAAGGCAGGTTCGCGACCGATCCGGGGCGGTATCTCGCAGCAGAGACAACTCAGACTTCCACAGGGCCCGCACCGTTGCTCGGCACCGAATACACCTGCCCGATGCATCCGGAAGTCCGCCAGATCGGCCCCGGCACCTGCCCGAAATGCGGCATGGCGCTCGAGCCGGTGATGCCGGGCCTGGCGGACGACGACAATCCGGAACTCGCCGACTTCCGCCGCCGCTTCTGGCGGACCCTGCCGCTGACGGTGATCGTCACCGCGATCGCGATGTCCGGCGGCCTCTTCGATCCGCTGCTGGGCGCTGCGCGCCCGTGGGTCGAATTCGCGCTGGCCACGCCGGTCGTGCTGTGGTCCGGCTGGCCGTTCTTCGTGCGCTGCGCGCAGTCGATCCGTAACCGCAGCCCGAACATGTGGACCCTGATCGGGCTGGGAACCGGGGCGGCCTATGTGTACAGCGTGATCGCGACCGTCGCGCCCGAGGTGTTTCCGGCGTCCTTCCGAATGGGGGCGCACGTGGCGGTGTACTTCGAAGCGGCCGCCGTCATCATCTCGCTGACGCTGCTCGGCCAGGTGCTGGAACTGAAGGCGCGATCGGAGACCGGCGCCGCGATCAAGGCGCTGCTCGGCCTCGCGCCCAAGACGGCGCTGCGCATTCGCGCGGATGTCACCGAAGAGGATATCCCGCTCACGCACGTCCATCCTGGCGACCGGCTGCGCATCCGCCCGGGCGAAAAGGTGCCGGTCGACGGCGCCGTCGTCGAAGGTGAAAGTGCGGTCGACGAGTCGATGCTGACCGGCGAGCCGATCCCGGTGACCAAGCGTCCCGGCGACAAGGTGATCGGCGCCACGCTCAACACCAGCGGCGCCCTGGTCATGGTCGCCGAGAAGATCGGGGCGCAGACCATGCTGTCCCAGATCGTGCAGATGGTCGCGCAGGCCCAGCGCTCGCGTGCACCGATGCAGCGCCTGGCGGACGTCGTCGCGGGCTGGTTCGTCGTCGTCGTCGTCCTCATCGCGCTCACCACCTTCGTGGTCTGGGGGCTCTTCGGCCCTCAGCCGAGCTGGGCCTACGGCCTGATCAACGCGGTGGCGGTGCTGATCATCGCCTGCCCGTGCGCCCTCGGGCTGGCCACGCCGATGTCGGTGATGGTGGCGACCGGCAAGGCGGCCACCCAAGGCGTGCTGTTTCGCGATGCGGCGGCGATCGAGTCGCTGCGCAAGGTTGACACCCTGATCGTCGACAAGACCGGCACCCTGACCGAGGGGCGCCCGGCCTTCCACAGCGTGGTGGCGGCACCGGGGTGGAGCGAGGCCGACGTGCTGCGCATCGCGGCCAGCCTCGATCAGGGCAGCGAGCATCCGCTTGCGCACGCGATCGTCGCCGAGGCCCGCGCGCGCGGTCTCGTACTCAGCACGCCAGAAACGTTTGAGTCCTCGTCGGGGATTGGGGTACGCGGCACCGTCGACGGTCGTCGCCTGATCCTGGGCAACACCGCCCTGATGGACGACGAGAAGATCGACTGGAGCGGACTCGCCGACCGTGCAGAAGCACTGCGCCTCGAGGGTGCGAGCGTGATGTACCTGGCGGCCGACGGCGTCGTCGCCGGGCTCATCGCGGTGGCCGATCCGATCAAGGCGTCGACCCCCGAGGCACTCGATGCGCTGCGCGCAAGCGGGCTGCGAATCATCATGGCCACGGGCGACGGCTTCACGACCGCGCGCGCGGTCGGCACCCGCCTGGGCATCGACGAGGTCCATGGCGAGGTGAAGCCTGCAGACAAGAACGAGCTGGTCGCAAGGCTCCAGGCCGAAGGCCGCATCGTCGCGATGGCCGGCGACGGCATCAACGACGCGCCGGCACTGGCGCGCGCGAACGTGGGCATCGCGATGGGCACTGGCACCGACGTCGCGATGACGAGCGCCCACCTGACCCTGGTCAAGGGCGACCTGCGGGGGATCGCCACCGCGCGCGCCATCTCCGTCGCCACGGTGCGCAACATGCATCAGAACCTCGTGTTCGCCTTCCTTTACAACGCAGCGGGGGTGCCGATCGCGGCCGGGGTGCTGTATCCGGCGTTTGGCCTGCTGCTGTCGCCCCTGATCGCGGCCCTGGCGATGAGCTTCAGTTCGGCATCCGTGGTGGGTAACGCGTTGCGCCTCGGACGGGCAGGCGTCGACGACCACTTCCGTACGCACCAGTAGTCGGCCGGACTGGCGGTGGGAGCCGTGCTGCCGACGCGTTACCATGCGCTTCTTCAGGCCGCTCCCAAGCCTCCACGGGCGAGCGGCCTGCGTCGCACGTGACACGGGAGAGAACATGAGCATGCAATTGAGGGACAGCGCGCTGCTGCGCACGCAGGCCTACATCGACGGGCAATGGATGGACGCCGAGTCCGGGCGACGCTTCGAGGTCCGCAACCCGGCCGACGGCAGCGTGATCGCGCACGTCCCCGACATGGGTGCCGCCGAGACTCGCCGTGCGATCGCCGCCGCCGAGGCGGCGCTGCCGGGCTGGCGTGCACGCACCGCCAAGGAGCGCGCCACCGTCCTGCGGCGCTGGTTCGAGCTGATCATGGCCAACCAGGAAGACCTCGCGGTGCTGATGACGGCCGAGCAGGGCAAGCCGCTGGCCGAGGCGCGCGGCGAGGTCGCCTACGGCGCGTCCTTCATCGAGTGGTTCGCGGAGGAGGGCAAGCGCATCTATGGCGACGTGATCCCGGCGCACGGCGCCGACAAGCGCATCGTCGTCGTCAAGCAGGCGATCGGCGTGGTGGCGGCGATCACGCCGTGGAATTTCCCCAACGCGATGATTACGCGTAAGGCCGGGCCGGCGCTGGCCGCCGGGTGCACGATGGTGATCAAGCCCGCCGAGGACACGCCGCTGAGCGCGCTCGCGCTCGCCGAACTGGCCGAGCGTGCGGGCGTGCCGCGCGGCGTGCTCAACATCGTCACCACCAATCGTGCGGCCGAGGTCGGCGGCGAGCTCACCGCCAACCCGGTGGTGCGCAAGCTGTCCTTCACCGGCTCCACCGAGGTCGGCAAGCTGCTGATGGCGCAGTGTGCGGGCACGGTCAAGAAGGTCGCGCTCGAGCTCGGCGGCAATGCGCCCTTCATCGTCTTCGACGACGCCGACCTCGATGCCGCGGTCGCCGGCGCGATGGCCTCCAAGTACCGCAACGCCGGCCAGACCTGCGTGTGCGCCAACCGCCTGCTGGTGCAGGACGGCATCTACGATGCCTTTGCCGCGAAGCTGGCCGAGGCGGTGGCGAAGCTCAAGGTCGGCCCCGGCCTGTCCGGCGAGGTGCAGCAGGGCCCGCTGATCAACCAGGACGCGGTCGCCAAGGTCGAGGAACTGCTCGGCGACGCGGTGGCCAAGGGGGCGAAGATCGTCTGCGGCGGCAAGCGTCACGCGCTCGGCGGCAACTTCTTCGAGCCCACCATCGTC